>CAYMFW010000015.1:0-39681 GCA_964389785.1 uncultured Planctomycetota bacterium | reverse complement strand
CGAACGAGAAACGCAATTCATGCGTCGCGTTCACTTTAGTCGAACTGCTCGTCGTCATCGCCATCGTGGCGCTGCTGGCCGCGCTCATCCTGCCCGGCTTGGGGAGGGCCAAGGAATACGCCTACTTCACCCGCTGCAAGAGCAATCTGAGGCAGATAGGCGTCGGCATGCTGGTGTTCGCGACGGACCACAAGGGCAGCATGCACATGATTCCCGACAGGTGCGACCGGAACAGCTACCCGCTCGGCTCCTTCTCCGGCCGCAAGATCGGCTACATGACGGGCAACTGGGTGCGCGGGTACCACTCCGGAGCTCTCGACGGCAGGCACATCATCGACCGGCTGTACATGGACGGGGGGAACCCGCCGGACAACCGGCCGGACCTCTTCCGGGGCCGGGACTGGTACGAGGAGATCGACCGGAACGGGATGGTAGGGCTTCCCCGGCGGCCCGGGAAGTATTTGCCGATCGAGGTGATGTGGGACCCCATCGCCAAGGTGAGGGACTGGGGCGTGTGGGGCCATCCCAACTTCGCGGTCGTCGGCACCTGGCGGAAGGACGGCGCATGGACGCCGCAGGTGAAGCTCTACGCCGGAAACGAGATGCACCGGGACACGATGTCCCGGGGGGCCGGCAACGGATGCGGCATCATCGGGTACACCCTCTTCGCCACCACAGTGAACTGCGATATCTATCAGGAGGACAAGTCCAAGAAGGAGCACATCCTGAAGGGCTTCGGGGGGAACGCGGTACCGATGTACGCGGAGGGACCCAATCACCGTCCCGCCACCGGGAACAGGTCGCTCGCGACGTGGGGCAATCCCTCGGCGTGGGTGGGGGCGTGCCACATCCCGCGCTGGGAGCTGAACAGCGCCGGATGGCGCAAGTTCCAGTCGCACTTCCGTGCGAGGCAGGCCATTCCCGGCGAGTGGCGATTCAACGTGCTGCACCTGGGAGGGCATGTGGACGACTCCCTGTGGAAGGAGGCGTACGTTACCAGCCTGTGGCTGGTCTACAGCTCGCAGGTGGGCTGGGACCAGAGAATGCGCCCCTACGGCTGGTGGACCAAGAGCCCCGCCGACAACGGCTATCAGGACACGCCGATGTTCGAGGGCGCGTTCGACCAGAACGCAGGAGAGTTCCAGCGGGTGAAGCGCTAGCGTTGAATCGTTGTCTTTCTCTATCCGTACCCGTACGATATTAGCATGCGAACGTCGGAAATGGGCTTTCGGGAGGGTCCTGCGGCCTGGCAGAAAAAAGCGCCTTCCTATTGGCTATCATGAGATACCAGCTGATACTTGCTGTTGTGATACTTGGATGCGCGACGATGTCGGCTGAGGCCGGCGAGGCAAAGCGACTTGATCCCGAAGGCTTCAAGCTCCGCCACGAGACGCTCAGTTCAGAGGAATGCCGCAAGATCTACCTCGATCTGATAGAGAACTTCGTGGGGTGGTCTGAAACGAAGTTCGCTGACAACGACACCTACGAGAGGGGCGGTGGGTATTTTCGTGCCAACGGGAGCGGTGTGGACTGGGCACGAGGGAACAGCAATCTGTGTATCGCCTACGCGGTGCTGCTGACAGAGAATCCCGAGCGACAGAAGTTCACCATCCACGAGATCCCGCGAGCCCGGCTGGAGGATCATCTTCGCAGAACCATCCGCTTCCTTTGTCTTTCCTACAGCGGGAAGGGCAAGTTGAAATGGGGGCCCGGATGGCAGGTGTCGCTCGAGTTCATCGGCTGCGCGTGGGCTGCGCATCTCTTCGAGAAAAGCCTGGATAAGGACACGATCGGCCGCGTGCGGAAGGTTTCCTGCTCCGTGGCAAATTCGCTGAAAAAGAAGATACCGAGTCGCCGGTTCGGCGACACCGGAAGCGAAGACTGCACCTGGAACGCCCCGTTCCTCGCCTTTGCGGCCAACAAGTACGCCGACGACCCGCGTGCGGGGGAATGGGACACGCTCTGCAAGAAGTGGGCGCTCAACGCGCTGAGCACCGACAGGGACAAGACGAGTACCGCCGTCGTGGACGGCCGCCCGCTCAAGGAGTGGATTGTCTCTGAGAACGTGCACCCGGACCTGACCATCGAAAACCACCACATGTGGAGCGTCGGGTACCAGATACAATGCCAGTTCTTTGCCGAAGGAGAATTGGCGTACAAGATCTTCGGGAAAACGCCGCCCGAAGCCTTCGCGCATCACGCCGATGAGATGTGGCGGAACGTGACGCGAGCGCTCTTCCTGTGGGATGGCGACATCATCTTTCCGACCGGGCAGGATTGGTCGTGGAAGGGCTATTCCGGATCGGAGTATCTCTGCTGGCAGCGTCTGTTTCGTAAGCGGGCCACGGCCGCGGCTTTCGAAAGCCGCGCGATCCAGATGGCCTACAAACGCCAGCTGGCCGTGGGCACGGGGGCGCTGGGCTACTCGGACTTCGGCAACAACACCACGAAACCGAAGCGCTGGGCGTTTTCTTGCCTATGTCACAAACATCTCGGTTCGGCCGATCCGATTTCCATGAAGGATGCATATCAGGAATCGCTCGGCGTGTATGTATTTCCCCACGTCAATGTCGCCGTGCACAGGGCGCCGACCAAATGCGTGAGCATCTCCTGGCACAAGAGTCACCAGCCGATCTACATCCTTCCGGAAGGGGACAGCACGTTTACGGACCCGCCGTTCTTCTTTCCGTACAATCGCAATTCCGGCGGAGTTGATATTGCCTCGGCGCCTCCCAAGAAGAAGCGCGGCAAGCCTGCATCGTGGTCCGAGATAACGCTCCTGGAAGCGAAGAGCAGTCACCAGGGAAAGGGCATGCGGGTACGGTACACCAGGTCCCGCAAGGACGGGATTGTGCAGTACGTGTGCGTCGCGTCGCTGCCCGATGAAGCCACCGTGTACTGCACCGCGTTCCGGGCCGGAAAGGATGGGACGTATCACGTTCGAAAGCCGTTTCACTTCAAGGCCGGTACGATCCAGGGATTTCCGATGCATATCGAGCAGCATCGAGGAGAACGCTGGGTCAACATCAGCGATCACATCGGATACGTCTCAACCGCGCCGCTCCCCGCCACGCTCCCCCCGTATTCTTTCTACGCGTTCGACGAGCAGGCATACACAGCCAAGGCAGGGGAATGGTTCGGTACGTGTGCAGTGGTCGTCTACGCGCGACAGGCGCACGCGCTCACGAAGAAGATGGCCGAAAGCGTCCGCTTTGCCGAGGGAGAATCTAAAGGGCGGGTGTCCCTGCTGTTGGAAAGCTCTTCCGGCAGTTCAACTGTGACGTTTGAACTCGGGAAGTGAGTATGCGAACGCCGGAAGTGGGCTTTCGGGAGGAGATTCCTGCACCCTTTTGTCCCTTCCCCGACCACATACAGGCGGAGCAATGCCTGAGCACCGGAGGCAGCAGCGCGCATGGAACGTGATAAGCTGGCAGAACTGCTTCAGGCCCATCAGGGCGACGTGTACAGGTATCTGAGGTATCTGGGGGCGGAAAGGACTCTGGGGGAAGATGTCATGCAGGAAACATTCGTGGCCGCGTTCACCAGCGGGAACCCGCCTGATCTGCAGGACATCCCGCGCCGGTCGGCGTGGCTGCGCGGGATCGCCCGGAACCTGTTCATGAACCACTGCCGCGCGAGCAAGAGAAGCGTCCTGCAGCTCGAGGGCGCTGCGCTCGAGAGGGCGGACAGGATGTGGGACGGGGAGTTTCTGCACGGCGGCGACGGGTCGGACTACCTGGACGCGCTGCGGAAGTGTCTCGGGGAGCTGTCCGACCAGGACCGGCTGGTGCTCAACATGCGCTATACGCAGGGCAAGTCCCGCGCCGAGATGGCCACGGCGTGCAACATGACCGAGGACGGCCTCAAGTCCCTGCTCAGGCGGATACGGGCGGACCTCGCCGGCCGGATCATGAGGGAGCTGAATCGGGAGAATGCGCTATGAGCGCCAATGAAGAACGCGACCGGCTTGTAGACGGTCTCCTGCAGGAGGAGCTGGCGGGGGACAAGCCGCCGGACGTCTCCGAGCAGGTGGGGGCCCGCCTCGCCGCGGCGAGCGCCGCTCCGCAGAAGCACGCGGGCGTATCCGAGCTCGGGGGATTCGAGATCCTGAGCAAGGCGGGCCAGGGTGGCATGGGGGTGGTCTACCGGGCCAGGCAGAAGTCGCTCGATCGCATCGTCGCGCTCAAGATTCTGCCGCCGAAGCTCGCGAAGGACGAAATGTTCGTGAAGCGGTTCCAGAGCGAGGCGCGGGCCGCGGCGAAGTTCAACCACCCGAACATAGTTCAGGTATTCGACGTCGGGGTGGACAAGAATTTCAACTATCTCGCGATGGAGTACGTGGACGGGAAGACGGTGAAGCAGGACCTGGAGGCCAGGAAGCGCCTGCCGGAGAAAGAAGCCCTCCTCGTGGTCAGACAGGTTGCGTCCGCTCTGGTCTACGCGGAGGAGGTGGGGATAGTCCACAGGGACATCAAGCCGGACAATATCATGATCTCCTCCAAAGGGGTCGCGAAGCTGGCGGACCTTGGGCTGGCGAAGCAGGTATCTCAGTCCGATGAATCCGCGCTCACCCTGCAGGGGAGCACCATAGGAACGCCGTACTACATGTCACCGGAGCAGGTGAAGGGGGTGAGGGACATCGACATACGGTCGGACCTCTACTCGCTGGGCGCGACGCTGTTCCACATGGTCACCGGAAGGACGCCCTTCGAGGGCGACACCCCCGCGATGGTCCTGGTGAAGCATATCAACGAGAAGGCGCCGGACCCTCGTCAGCTGAACGCGAAACTGAGTGAGGGGTGCGCGAAGCTGGTCAACAAGCTGCTGCGAAAAGACAGGGAGAGACGGATCCAGACGGCGAAGGAGCTGATCGAGCAGGTAGACATCGCTCTGAAGGGAGGTGCGGTACGGACCGGATCGCCGGCGCTGGAGAGGACACGTGCCGCGGCACCAGGCCGGGCGGCGGAAGTCGGGAAGAGCCGGGTTCCTCTGTACGCGGGAATCGGCGCGGCCGCCGCGGCGCTCATCGTCCTGGCCCTGCTGATGATGAAGGAAGAACCGCCCAGGAGGGAGGATCCTCTGGGGCTCGGCGCGAAGGTGGCGGAGGCAAGAGATGAGAAAGAGGCGGAGCCCGTCGAAGAGGAGAAGACACCCGGCGGGGATGAGAAGCTGTCGGAGTCCGGTCCCGAGACGATGCTCGCCTACGTGGACGACTGGCGGAAGGAGCACGGGGAGGACTACGCCGAGCTGATAGAGAGATTCGAGAAGGTGGCGAAGGCGGCGGAAGGGACCTCTTTGGAGTTCGCGATCGCCGACAAGGTTCGGGAAAGGGTCGAGGCGGTAAGAAAGAGACAGGATGAAGCGGCCGAGGCGGTGTGGAAGGGGCTGGAGGAGAGGGTGACTGCGGGGGTGGAACGCGGGGACTACGATGCGGCGATCGCGGCTCTGACGGAGGTGCCGGAGAAGTTCGAGGACCTCCTGAAGGAAAGAGCCGGGGCGAGGGATGCGGCGCTCCGGAAGGAGGCGGAGGACAGGATCGGGAAGGCGCTTGCCGCCGCGCAGGCCCGTCTCGACGCGAAGGAGCCGGAGAAGGGGCTCGCAGCGCTCAATCCGGCAGAAGGGGTGACCTACCGGGCCAGATCGACGGCGGTCGCCGAGCTGAAGGGCAAGCTCACCGAGCTCAACTCCCGCATCGGAGAAATGCGACAGAAGGAAGCGGAGGAGGCGGTGGAGGAACGTTTCTCAGGCGTGCTGAAGGAGTTCGACGCCGCACTCGTCGAAGCGGGAGATGTCGAGGCGGCGCGCGCGCTCGTCAGGAAGGCGAAGACGGCACCGGAGCTGAAGCCGTATACAGACCGGGTGAAAGCGCTGGACGACGTCATAACCGCGATAGACCATGTGCGAGCCATGGAGCGGAAGGCGATGGACGCGCTGAAGGGTACGCAGGTGAACCTGGAGACGAAGGACGGCCGTAAGGTCAAGGGCAAGGTGGAGCGGTCAAGCGACGACACCATATACGTCGCGGTCTCGTTCGGGGGCGGATCCGCGACGATGCCGGTAAAGAAGGCGGACCTGTCGGAGGAGCAGAAGGCGAAGTTCCGCGGGGAGTACACCCCCGGGACACCGGCGCAGAAGGTTGCGGCGGCCGTGGAGATGATGCGAAAGAACGACCTGGCGGGCGCCTCGCAGATGCTCGCCGGCGCCGAGGACTTCCCGCTGACGGCCGGCTACCAGAAGCTGCTGCTCGAAAAGAAGCTGGGCGCGTCGGAGGTGGCCGCCCGGGACGCCTGGTCACAGATCCAGGATTTCAAGGGTAAGAACCAGAAACTCAACAAGGAGTCCGGCACACAGCTCCTGGCGATGCTCACGGACTACGAGAAGACGCACCTGGAAACGGAGTTCGGCAGGACGAAGCAGCCGGAGATCCCGCCGCTCAAGGAGTGGGCGGAGGATGCCGTTGTCGGCTTCAGCATCAACAAGCTGTTCAAGGGGAAGGTGGAGCGGTTCGACCCGGAAACGCGCGTCATTACACTCTTCTGGGACTTCGAATCGGAGGAACAGATCGATGACTGGGCGGACGGCATCAGCGGCTACACCGGCGTGGAGGTCCACGCGAAGGACCCGTCGGGCCCGCCCGTCGCGAAGATCGCCGGCGGGCAGATGAGGAAGCCTAAGTCGCCGGGGCCTATCTCGGCCCAGACGAAGGCCCAGTACGAGGGCGACATAGAGATCACCTTCGAGACGGGCGACAGCTTCGGTCACTGCGGCGGCGGGGGGATCATCTACCGAAACCCGGCGGACGCTCCGCGGTTTCATTACATGCGCTGGCGGACGCAGAGGACAAAGGACGGGAAGGGAGAGGCCTACGCGGCGCACGGCATATCGTACAACGTCGCGTCGCAGACCAAGCCGTTCTCTCACGAAGGGGACAAGCCGTTAAAGCACACCTTTATCGTGAAGGGTGAAAAGGTTTCCTACCTGATAGACGACAAGCCGTATATCAGTGAATGGTGGCCGGTGCACGAGAAGGTGAAGCTGCAGGCGGAGCGGCCGCTCATGTATCCGTTCCTGCTGACGGGTGCGTACGGCCCGGCCACGATGGGTTTCGACAACGTGCGCATCACCGGGACGCTTCGCAAGAAGTGGCTCGACGAGAAGATCGCGGAGTTCAAGGCGTCACAGGGGGTCGCTCCGACGCCGACCGGAAGCGGGGCCGCCGTACAGAAGCACTTCAGGGGAAAGGTGGAAAACTTCGACCCGGCCACAGGAGCGATAACCCTCCTGTATGACTTCAAAGAGCCTGAGCAGGCGGGGGACTGGCCGGAGACGACCAAGGTCTCGTTCAAGAACGCAGCCAACGGGCACAAGGCGCTTTTCACCGGGACGATGGAGTTTTCCCTGCAGACCGGTCCCAAGGGCGCGTCGCTCGTGTCGCGAAAGCCGGGAGGGGAGTGGAGCCTTCTGGTATTCTCGATCACCGGCGGCCGGAACGAGGAGAACAAAGGCAAACAGGTCGCCCAGACCTATCAGTTCAACCCCGGCTACAACATCCAGGAGGCGGTGTACGAGGGCAAGCCGGGTGCGCGGGACACGCACGGGATCAAGATCGAGGACGGCAGGCCCCCCGTCTACTGGGTCAACGGAAAGAAGCTGGTGACGGGCAAGGTCCCGGTACAGTGCGGCGAGGTACGGCCCTCGGTCCCGGACTTCACCGTCACAAACGTTCGTATCAAGGGCACGCTCGAGAAGAGCTGGCTCGAAAAGGTTATGGAACAGCCCTGATCTACGCCGGCCTGTAATCCCTCGGAGGCGCCCCCCAGAACGTCTTGAACGTCCTGGAGAAGTGAAAGGCGTCGTAGAACCCCAGGCGCCGCGCCGTCTCCCGCACCGTTCGCCCGCTCTCGAGCATCGTTCTGGCCTCCTCCATCCTTCGTCTCAGAACGTACTGGCGGGGTGACTGCCCGAACTCGGCCGAAAAATGATGCGAGACGAACGAGGCGGAACGTCCCACGTGCTCCGCGAGCTTCTCCAGCGTGATCTTTTCCGAGAGACGCTTCTCTATATACGACGCCAGGGCCTCCGCCCACGGCTTGTTACGGTAGCGTATCAGCTCGTTCCTCACGATGTAGTCGCCCACGTATTTGAGCAGGCCGCCTATGTCGGAAACCTGTTCCGGAGTGCAGGGGGGCAGCTTTCGATAGAGCTTCTTCTCCGGAGCGGACAGTCCGGCCGGTGCCGGCCGCCCGGGGTCCCGGAGCTGTCCGAAGACTATGGAGCCGAAGTAGACGTTGCGCGCGTCGTAGAGGGGCACGGCCCCCTCCAACAGACCGGCGTGGCAGTGGTAGACGAGGACGTCGCGGCGCTCCCTGGCCTGTTCCAGGTGGAGCCGGTCGCATTCGACGCACCGGCGGTCGAAGTCCGGGTCCCTTCTGCGCCGGGCGCAATACGGGGACGTCTTCTTGATATCGAGGAATCTCTTCGCGTAACCCCGGGCGTCGAAGAACGTAATGCGAATATCGAGCACCCGATCCAGGTGGCCCATGATGGTATTCAGCTCGTCCGTCGCGACCGTGTACCCCGCGTTCCTAATGGAAAAACTCATGCCGGATTATACATGATGGAATTTCCCCGTCCATTCCTTTTTCCGGCTCCCGCCGTATGATTAAGCGGAATTCGCTACACGGTGGATTCTCAATCCGGTGCGATCAGTCCGAATACATGTCTCGTTCAGCGGAAGGAGGGCCGGGATGAAGAGCAGACGGGGAATGCTTCAGGCGTGCGGGCTGGTGCTGCTCGTCACCGCGGGCACATTTGCCGCCGACGAATGGTACAGGCCGTACGGTGCGCCGTGCGTGGAGAGGGAGAATGTGTTCGAGTTCGCCGAGAAGCCTGTGGTCAAGCTCGTGGCGAAGGACCGATACGAGATCATGTTCGCGGTGAAGGGGAAGTGCGACGCGACGGTGGCGCTCGTGGACGCGGAGGGCAGGGCGGTCCGGCATCTCGCTTCGGGGGTGCTGGGAAGCAACGCCCCCGCGCCGTTCCAGAAGAACTCTCTCGAACAGAAGATCATATGGGACGGAAAGGACGATCTGGGCGGGTACGTGAAGGAGCCGGAGAAGCTGAAGGTGCGGGTGATGCTGGGTCTCAAGCCGGTGTTCCACGGGCTTTTCGGAACGACCGACCCGAGGAACCTTCCGATAAGCATTCTCGGCTTCGGTGCGGATAAGGAGGGGGTCTACGTCTTCACCCTCGGCTTCACCAGCTTCGGCCACGGCCAGCTTCGCAAGTTCGACCACGACGGCAACTACCTCCGGTCGATCGTGCCGCCGCCGTCGGGCCTGCCGGAATCGAAGCTGGGGGGCAGGACGTACATAGAGTACGAGCCGGGAAGGAAGGCGCATCACGGGCCGCGGGTGAAGGAGGACCTGGGCTTCGCGGGACACGCGGTGTCCGGTCTGGGGCACGGGGTGTTCGACCACCATCCCTCTCTGCAGGCGGCGGTCGTGAACGGAAGGATCTACTTCTGCACCACCCGGTTCTTTCCGGGACACATATTCTACGCCAACCTGTTCTACCTGGGGAGCGACGGCTCGACGGACGTGAAGGGGCTGGCCGGGCGGAAGCTGACGTCGTACAACTGCGACAAGGACCGGTATCTCGCCGCCTCCCCGGACGGGAAGTGGATGTACCTGTCCGGCGTCAACCCGATGTACGCCAAACCGCTCCACGCGGTGTTCCGCTTCCTGGTGGACGGGGACGATGAGATTCAGCCGTTCGTCGGCAAAAGGGAGGGGGGCAGCAGGCGGGCGCCGTTCGCGCCGGGAAGCGGAAACGACGCGCTGAACACTCCCCTCGGCATAGACGTCGACGCCGCGGGGCGCCTCTACATCGCCGACCAGCTCAACAACCGCATCCAGGTCTTCTCGGCGGAGGGGACATACGTGAAGACCATTCCCGTCTCCCGGCCGCGGATCGTGCAGGTGCACCGGAAGACCGGGGCGATCTACGTACTGCACTCCGGGAACCTGAAGGGCCGCAGCGTGGGTCGGATCACCAAGCTCACCTCCCTCGATCAGCCGAAGGAGAAGTGCCACGTCGACTTCATTCACGCGGTGACCTTCATCCTGGATTCCTGGGCGCCCACCCCGCGGCTCTGGGTGAACGGGGAGATCAAGGACTATCGACACGTATACAGTCCCCCGTGGCCGGACGGGGTGACGATCCTGGACGAGCGGGACGGAAAGCTGCAGAAATTCCTCGCGTTCGACGAAGAGGTGCGTAAAGACGCAGGGGAATCCTTCAGCGGGAGGTGGAGCGGCGCCGTCTTCGACCACGTCAACTGCGACCCGGTGCGCGAGCAGCTGTGCTTCCAAGCGCACAAGCGGCACGGCGTGAAGGTGTTCGACCTGAAGACCGGCCGGAAGCTCCACACCGCCTGGCTGCCGCTGGCGGACGACATCGCCTTCGACAAAAGAGGACATCTGCACGTTCACCTGAATACCGGCGACCACCAGCCGGTATCCGGCATCGTGAGGATGGATCCGTCACAGACGGAGCCGGTGAAGGACCCGTACGGCAACTCCCGCAAGGGAACGGTGCAGTACAAGGAGGTGCCGTACGACTACGGGGTGGAGCTGGAGTACAAGAGCCGCAGGTCGTACGTGGGGGGGATCGCCGTCAAGGACCAGAAGGGCGCCAAATTCTTCCAGGACGGCTTCGGGGTGAACATGCAGGGCGACATCGCGGAGGTATGCAATATCTTCTACGTGCCGCAGATGGAGAACGACGGGACCGACGTCTCCCTCGAGGGGCGCAAGGCGAAGGTGGCGACGGGGATGGAACGCGCGGTCGCCTACGACGGCCGCAATCCGTACGCGGAATTCCGCGCGGAGATACAGAAGCTGCAGAAGATCGGCGAGGACGTATACTACATCCCCCGCCGTCCCGGCATCCCGCTGGCCGGCGGCACCGTCTGGATCTACGACAGGAGCGGCGAGCTGCGGCAGGAGTGTGCCGTTATCGCAGGAACACGGTGGGTCATCGGCCTTCACCTGGACGAGGACGGGTTTCTCTATTTCGGCAACGACGGCGCGAAGCTGTCCGGCGGCAGACCGTTCCTGCACGGCAGGGGCGGCACCTACGGCGCCTCGGAGCCCATCGACAGGGCCAACGTCACGCCCGGCACGAATACCGTATTCAAAGGCCGGCCCAGGGGCGTCCGCTGGTTCACGAAGAAGTCCGTCGTTCCGATGGAGCCGCCGCCGGATCGGCCGACAAATATCGTCCGGTTCGACGCATTCGGCAACCCGATGTTCGGCGGGGCCGCGGAGAGCTGGGTGGAGGGCGCCGAATGGATGTACGCGGGGCTCTCACCCGCGGTGAAGCAGGGATGCTCCTGCCCTTCCAGCAGGATTCACCTCGACTGGTACAAGCGAACGTACGTGCCTGAAGCGTACCGGTACTCGATCGGAATACTGGATACGAACGGGAACCTCATCATGCACGTCGGGCGCTACGGGAACCTGGACGACGCCCTGAAGATGGAAAAGGGGTCGACCGACATCGCCGTCAACCGGCCGCGATTCGTCGGCGGCACGGACAACTACATGGCGTTCGACGACTGGGGGGAATCCCTGAAGGTGCTGCGCCTGGAGTACCACGCCGAGGAGACTGCGGGGATCAGCGTCGAGAAGTGAATGCCGACTCGAAAACCGAGAATTCAACGAAAGTCCATATTTCTCAACAATAATCCCGTTGTTATTCGAGCGTTCAAGGATATACTCATCTGTAGTAGCATACTCGTGCCGAGTCCCGGCGAAACAAACGACAAGGGATGATATTCAGTGTCGAAGGGTGGCAGCGCCTTCAGGCGTTCACTCTTTTGCCGCATCCTTTTTTCGAAAGGAGACCGTTGTGGGGAAGTCCTGGTCGATCCTGTTTGCGGCTGCGATGACCGTTTCCGTTCTTGTCTCCGGTACGACAGCGGCCGACTGGTCGAAGCCCTACTCCCCGCCGCGCGTCGAGCGGGAGAACGTGTTCGCCTTCACGGAGAAACCGAAGGTGAAGCTGGTCGCCAAGGACAAGTACGAGATCACGTTCGCGGTCAAGGGAAGCTGCGACGTAACGGTGGGCATCGTGGACGAAAAAGGCGTGGTGGTACGCCACGTGGCTTCGGGCGTGCTCGGCGCGAACGCCCCGGCGCCCTTTCAGAAGGGGTCGCTCTCGCAGAAAATCTACTGGAACGGGAAGGACGATCTGTCCGTGTATCCGAGGGAGCCGGAGAAGCTGAAGGTGCGGGTGATGCTCGGCCTGAAGCCGGTGTTCGACAAGCGGCTCCGCGGAACGAGCGCCAAGAACGTGGCGGGGTATATCTGGGGCATCGGGCTCGCGCCGGATGGAGCGTACGTGATCATGAAGGGCAACGCGGACTGGGGACACGTCACGGTCCGCACGTTCGACCGGAACGGCGGGTATGTCGGCACGCTGGTTCCGCCGCCGGCGGACATGCCGCTCGAAAAACTCGCCGGTGACGGATTCGTCGAGTACGAACCCGGGAAACGCGTCTGGCACGGACGGAACCTGTACCAGTCCGTTGCCCACGACGGGTTTGCCGTCCCGAGCGCGCACGGCAAGGGCCTGGCTCGCTGCCAGGTTGCCGTAGTGAAGGACCGAATCATCTACGCCAGCGGCGGGGAGCAGCCCTTTTCCGAGGGTGCGCGGTCGTGTCTCCACTGGTTCCATACCGATGGATCCACGGATGTGACGGGACTGGCGGGCACGAAGAAGCTTGCGTGGGGAAGACATTCGTTCCCGATGCTGGCCTCCTCCCCCGACGGGAAATGGCTCTACATGATATCCAACGCCAACATGAAAGGCGACGGCTTCCGCGCCTGGGATCCCATTCTCATACGCGCACCGTCCGACGGCAGCGCGCCGGCCGCCATCCTGGTGGGAAAAGACCGAAAGCCCGGCAGCGACAACGCGCACCTCAATGGAACGGGAGGGCTCGATTGCGACGGGCAGGGACGGATCTATGTCTCCGATTCCGGCAACAACCGGATCCAGATCTTTTCGCCCGAAGGGGCACATCTCAAGACGATCCCCGTGGACCGCCCGAGGCTTGTCCAGGTGCACAAGAAGACCGGGGCCATCTATGTCCAGCACGCCACGCGCGACAAGGGCAAGTCCATCCCGCGCCTCACCAAGCTGAAATCGTTCGACGATCCCACCGCGGAGTTCCACGTGGACGGGATTGCCACCAGCCTGATGGCGGTGGATTCCTGGTCGAAGAGCCCCCGCCTGTGGATGGCGGGCAGCGAGGTAACGATGTTCGGCCGGGGCAAGACCTGGGACTCCGGACCGAACGTGATGATCTTTGAGGAAAGCGGGAAAACGCTGAAGCGGATCATGGACTTTGACGAAGAGTCAAAGAAGGAGGACGGCGCGTTCTACGCGGGCCGGTGGTGCGGCGATATCTACGACAAAGTCGCGTGCGATCCCGTACGGGAGCAGGCCTACTGCAAAAAGAGCGCCATCTTCGACCTGGCGACCGGCGCGTACAAGGGAGCGCTGCGCCTTCCGGGGTCGACCGACGACATTGCATTCGACAAGCACGGTTACATGCACGGCCATTTCAATCCGTGCTTCTTTATGCAGGGCGTCGGCCGTTTCGATCCCACGCAGGGAGGCACGTATCTGGACTGGCAAAAGAAGCCCCACGAAGGCGTGCTGGCGTATCCGGAATGCCCGTACGATTATGGCATTCAAAAAGGACCGTTTCTCGGCGTTCTGCCGGTGAAGGACCAGAATGGGGCCAAGGGGTTTCAGGACGGCGTGGGCGTCAACATGCGCGGCGAGGTTGCGGTGGAGAGCAACATCTACTACATACCGAAAATGGAGGAAGAAGGGTTTGCCATCGCGGCGGCCGGCATTCTGGATCGAACCAAACGGGGCGAATACTCGGACGCGCCGATGGGATCCTACGCGAACTTCATGAAGACCGTCAAAGAAGCCGAGAAGCGCGGGGAGGAAATGTATTTCATCCGGCGCCGGCCGGGGGTGCCGCTGGCGGGCGCGACGGTGTGGACGTACGAGCGCTCGGGCGAGCTGCGCGCCGGCCCCGCCGTTGTCGCCGGCAAGCTGCTCGCCGGGATACAGATCGATGAGGACGGATTTCTGTACTTCGTGAACGGCCGGCCCCGAAACATAGACAAGAAACCATTCCTCGCGGGACGCGCCGGGTGGAACGGCTCTCAGGAAAAAAGCGATATCTTCACGAGCACGCTGCTGAAGACGAAGGGTACGGCAAGGATGGTGTCCGCGAAGGCGACCGTCCCGATGAGCAAGCCGCTGGGACGCCCGCCGGAGCTCCGCGGCGGCTCCGGCGAGGATCAGAACGGGGTGTGGGTCGAAGGAGCGGAATGGGCCTACGCGGGCGCCGGACCGGTCGTGGCCGGAGGCTGTTCGTGTCCATCGAGCCGCCTGCATCTGGACTGGTACAAGCGCGTGTACGTGCCGGAAGCATACCGGCACTCGATCGGCATTCTCGACACGAACGGAAACCTGATCATGCACCTGGGCCGTTACGGCAACTTCGACAACGCGCCGGGGGGCACCAAGGGCGCCAAGCCGGGCGGGGAGGACATCGGCATGATGCTGGTGCGTTTCATTTCCGGAACCGACAACTACCTGGTCTTCGACGACTGGGGCGAGAAGATAGTGGTCATGAAGCTGGACTACCACGCCGAGGAATCCGCGGCAATCGGCATGCAGTAGCCCGGAATAGGGGCAGACCTCATTCCCCGGACGCAGAGGCCTTGTCCTGCTCCCATGCCTTGGACAGGTAATACAGCCCGTATGCAGCGTTACGCCACGACATCCCGTAGTCCTTCGGGCGGGTGATCGGGCCGGCCTTCCCGCCCTGGCGCGGCTTCTCCAGGTTCTTCCACGCGAAGTCGCGGCAGGCGGCGTCGCCGGTCATCGCGTTCACGAACGCCGCGGGCAGCACCATGTTGCCGTTGAGATAGCCGTTTTCTATCCGCGCCGGATAGGCGGATTTCAGCGCGTCGACGATGACCGTGTCGCCCGTCACCCAGTACGCGTAGATCATCCCCTCGTCGGCGATCCCCCACATGAACCGGCCGCCCTTCTTGTACGTGCCGCTCCTTGTCTGTCCGATTCCCTTCCTCACCATGCCCTTGATCCGGTCCCGGTATTTCGTATCGCCGGTCAGCTCCCAGGCGCACCACAGCTGGGCCAGGTGCGCGCCAAGCCCCCGGGCGGCCCAGCCGCTGTCCGCGGCGTGGTTGTTCAGCGCATTGTTCGCCAGCAGCAGCGCGTTGTCGAGGCTTCGCAGGTCGCCGTAGAGATAGTAGTGGTTGAAGACGCACTGGCTCTTGGCGTGGTTGAATTCGATGGATACGTACGGCGCGCCGTCGTCGGTCGACACGTGGTTCCGCGGCGGGCAGTACCGGCACGCGCCGCACAGCTGCGGCTTCGGGTGGTGCTGGCACATGAAGAGGTCGCCCACGTGCCGGGCGTTCGGCTCGAACCGCTCGAGGAATTTCTTCTCGCCGGTCCGCACGAACTGCAGAAGGCAGGCGTTCGGGAAGTCGTAGTAGTTGCCTTCATACGAATACGTCCACTCCGGCCGGTCGTTCGGGCTCTTGCCCCGATTCGGCCACGACCAGTGATAGGAATCACCCCACGCGTAGAACCCGTAGCTCTCGTGCACCCGGCCGTTGCGCTTCTCGCCGTCCAGGTTCTTGAGGATGCGTTCTATGGATTTCAGCATCACGGCGTCGTGTTCCTGCACCTTGGCCCAGTCGTCGCCGAACAGGGCCGGGTCGCTGTCCGCGATCGGTCCGAACGCCTTCGCCGTCCTGCAGTAGTACGCCGGGCTCGCGAACGCCCGGAGCGGCCGCTGGGTCCCGACGAAGAACGCGTTGAGATCCTTCGCCGCCACGCCCTTGTGAAACAGGAACGTCAGGTCGTGCGTGCGCGACTGGCCCATGAACACCTCCCAGTCCATGCCCGCCTCCGACGGGAAGAGGCCGACACGCAGCGTCCCGTCCGGCTTCGCACCGACCGCCTTCGGCCACATCTGCCAGAACCAGCGCACGCCGCACGCCAGGTTCTTTCCGCCTCCGGACAGGTCGATCCAGCCCGACGACAGCGGCTTCGTGCTCTTTCCCTTGCCGGTCGCCTTCGACGCGGCGCCGAGCATCACCGCCAGCTCGTCGCTCGTCTTCTGCACGGCGCAGGCGGCGTCGCCGGACGCGCTGCCCGTCCAGGGGTCCGTGTCCGTGCCCAGAGTCACCTGGGGCTTGGCCATCGCCGTCGGCGCCTCGAATGCCAGGTCCGTCATCAGCAGCCGGTCGGCCGGCCTGCCGCCCTGCCGGTTCACGAACGTGTGCTGCACCCGAACGATGGGGGACCCGGCATACGCATGGAAACGCACGATGTAATCGAACACCCGCTCGCCCGCGGCGTCCCTGTGCGAGCCGGTCGCCTTCACGACTACCTTCATCGGTCCCGACCGCTCTATCTCCACCTTGCCGTCCGCGTCGTTGAGGGACAGGCCGGTCTTGCCATCGGCCGCCGCCCGGCTTCCCCCATCCTTGCCCGGCACGATCACCGCGGACGAATCGCCGAAGGCTCCCTTGCCCGACGGATCGAACCACGCGCCGTCGAACCCGTTGAACTTGGCCCCGCGCACGACGAACTTCACGGGGCCGGTCACCACCGTGACCGCGCCGTTCGCCTCCGCGGCCGTGAGCTGCGTCTTCGGCGGCGTCACGGCCGCCCCGGTATCGACCACCGCGACTACCGTTGTGCCCTTCGCTGGCACCGATACCTGAAAGTCCGCGTGCACCCAGCGCGCGCCGCCCTTGTCCGTCCGCCAGCGAGACACCTCGACGAACTGGCAGGGGAGTATCTTGCCCTGCGCGTTCTTCATGGCGAGCGTTTTCACGTCCTGCACCATGCCCTCGGGAAGCGGCACGCCCATGGTGACCGGCTCCGCGGTCCGGGCCGACCCGGCCTCCTCCTCGATCGTGAGCCGGACGATCTCCCTGTCCGCCGCGAATGTCCCCGCCGCCACCATGCATACCGCGATCAGCGCGATTACCCTCGATTTCATTCCCGACTCCTTTCCGTACCGTGATTGTCGGACTATTGAGCCACCGGGGCGTCCGCCTCCGCGTGGTAGTTGAGCTTGAGGACGGTCAGCCGCTCGCCCCAGTCCTGGAAGCACAGGTAGTTGTCCGTGCCGGAGATCATCCGGGGGATGAAGAGGCCTATCTCGTCGCCTCCGACCTTTATCCGGCTCTTCGGACCGTGCCAGCTGTCGTAGTTGCCGTACGTGCCTATGTGAAGTATCAGGTTGCCGTTCGAGTCGAGCACGCCGATGGAATGCCGGTAGGACTCCGAGACGAACGTCCGCTTGTACCAGTCCAGGTGCGCCCGCATGGTGGGGCAGGTGCAGCCGCCGGCCACTATCGGGGAGGCCCCCGCGTAGAACCACTCCGCGCCGGTCACCCAGCCGCCGTCGACGTCGAACGGCTTGGTGGGTACGGGATCCAGCGGAATGATCGCGTGCTTCAGCAGGACCTCGACGTCCTTGTCGCGGGACTTTATGAGGGTTCCGGTGAAGAGGGGACGGTTCCTGCCGGTGCCGGGCGCGCCGAACGTGCCGCAGTTGTCTCCCAAAAACGGCTTGCCGGAGACGAAACGGGGCCTGGCCGTGATGAAATACAGCTTGCCGTCCTCGTCTATCTGGCAGCCGGCGATGTGCTTTCCGACGACGGCGGCGCACTTGGACTTCAGCTCACCCGTTCTTTCGAAAATCCATATCGTCGCGCCCGCGAGCGGACGGCCGGGCCGCCGGGGGATGGCGAACACCTCCTCGCCGCGCTTTCTCATGCCGTCGAGCATCCTCTGGAACTCGGCGTACTTGTTGCCGATCGTCGAGTTGTACTCTCCCCGCTCCTGCATCACCTTCAGGCCCGCCGTCGCGAGGTCCTTTCCGTGGTCTTCCATCTTGGGGACGTAATATATGTTCGTGTTGATCGCGACGTCGCCCATCATGTTGACGCCGATGCCGTCCTGGAAGAACTTGGCGCCCGGCTGGTCCTTCAGAGGCAGGGCTCCCTTCCGGTCCGGGCAGAACTTTCCGGGCATCTCCACCCCGTAGTCGTACGGCACCTCCGGGAAGTGGAAACGTCCCTGGTCGTCCTTGGTGCGCTGTCCCGGATCGAACCGAACCGCGCCCGGCCTGTCGAAGCCGGGATTGAGGTGGAGGTGGAGATATCCTCGCCTGTCCATCGCCATGTCGTCGGCGCTGCCGGCCACCCGGACGGAGCCCACCCTGTTTCCCGTCTTGAGGTCGAATACCGTATTCAGCTGCCAGTAGACTTCCTCCCTCACGCCGTCGCAGACCACCTTGCCTCCGCCGTTGCTGCCTCCGACCGCGGATGCCGGGAATCTTCCTATGTAGTTCTTCCCTGCGACCTTCTTGGCCTCCTCGTCGAAGTCGGCGATCTTCTTCAGCGTCTTGCCCTGTTCCTCCCAGATCATCACGCTGGGGCCCTTGCCGCCCGCGCCGCCGGTGTTGACCCAGGAGCCGAGCCCCGCGATCCAGAGGCGCGGCTTGGCCGACCACGAATCCAGCGCGAAAGCGGTCCCGGTGAGGTTGTCCACGTGGAGTTCCTCCTTCGGATTGTCGAAGGAGGCTAACTTGGTGACCCGGCCGAGGCTCTTGCCCTCGACCCTGGCCGAGTGGATGACGTATATCGCGCCGGTCTTCTGGTGGACCCGCACCAGGTGGGGCCGGTTGACGGCGATCGTCTTGAGGTGCTTCCCGTCGGGCGAGAATATCTGGAGCCGGTTGTTGTTGTGGTCGGCCACGTATATCCGCCCCTTGGAGTCGCAGTCGATGCCCTTGGGGTTGTTCAGGTGCTCGTTGTCGCTGCCGGGCTTCCCCGACTTCCCTATGAAGACCTGGGCCTTTTCGGGGCCGCTCGTCGCGCGCCTGAGCACGAACGGCGGGGTCTGCTGGGCCACGTTGCCGCCGACCATTCCCAGCATCAGCATGTAGAGCCACTTGCCGTCCGGCGAGGTGACGAGGCGCGGTCCCGGGTGCTCCCCCTGGTCTATAAGAGGTACGCCCTTGAGGCCCTCCACGTCGGTCGAGCCGTCGGTGTGTATCCAGAAGAGCAACGACTCCGCGCGGCCCGCGACGCTGTTGCCCGGGCTGGTGAAGAAGAGGCGGTCGCCGGCCAGGCCCGGCTGGCAGTCCGCGCTCCTCTTGCCGTTCACCATGGGAAGCATGAAGCCGTCCCTGGCGACCGTGTCGTGTCGTCCCGGCTCCTGCACCGCCTTCTTCCCCGGCTCGTACTCCACGTACGTCCATCCCCCGAGCTTCTTCTCCGGCATGTCGGCGGGAGGCGGGGCGATTGTGGCGATGTAGTTCCCGTCATGATCGAACTTCTTCACCGCGGTGTGGCCGTGGGAGCCGTTGCCCTTGTACATCACGTATCCGGCCTTCGGGCCGACGGCCAGCCCGTATATGTAGCCCGGGAGGTTCTTCGGCCCGCCGTCGCCGAGCAGCTTGTCGAACTCCGGCTTGAGGCCGAGGCGGACTCGCACCTTCATTTTCTCGATGTCTTTCACGTACCCCTGCAGGTCGTCCTTTCCGTTCCAGATCACCTTCTGATCGAGCGTGTTCTTCTGGAAGGGCTCCGGGGCGTTGGCGCCGAGCACGCCCGCTCCCACGTGGCGCACCACCAGGCCCTTGTCGTCCACCACGTCCACGGTGACGTCGCAGTTCGCCTTCACCGCGAACGCGATTTCATATTTGTCCTTGCCGAGCAGCCGGACGGTCGGCTTCTTCGTGAACGAAAACACGTTCTCCCGCTCGGTGCAGGGCGGGCTGTACGGCTTGGGGAAATCGGCGGCCGAGACCGCGGCCGCGAAGAGGACCAGAGACAGCTGCACGAATAGACGGATTCCTGTGCGCATGCTTCCCTCCCAGGTTTGACTCGTTTCGCCGGGCGTCAGTGTCTGACTCGCCTATGATACGGCTTCACGCCGCGTTCTTCAAGACGAACCTTTATTTCCGGTCGAGCGCCCGGACGACGGACATGCCGGCGTAGAGCTTGTCCGGAAGCGCGAACGCCACCCGCGAGGTACCGGTCTTCTCGAACCACACGCACCCCTCGCCCTCGAGCTTCGCGCTCACCTGCAGGTTTACCTGGAGGGGCCTGTTCTCGGGGTTGGACACGGCCAGCTGCAGCTTTCCCGGCATGGAGCGCATCAGAACCAGGCACGGCTTGTCGGCCGCGACGTGCAGGGCGTCGTCCGCCGCGACCTTCCCGGGGGCGTAGAAGACGATGCCGGTGACCTTCAGCCCGGGATGATGGACCGCCTGCTGATCTTTCGTATTCTTCAGTATCCTGACGGGGAGGGCGCCGGCACGGCCCCCCATGTCCTTGCGATCCGTCCCGGGAGCAACCACATAGCAGTATGCGGCGTCCGTCGGCTTCGCTCCGTGATCGATCCACACGCTGAAGACGTCGAGCGTGCCCTCTCCGGCGGGGTACCTCCGATTGATCCGTTTCCAGTTGTCTCTCTGCGGGGCGCCGCCGACGGTGAGGGTTCGCGGCCCGGGGAAGACGTAGCCGATTCCGTCGTGATGAACCCATCGCACATTCTCCAGAGCATTGATGCCTTTTCCAAGGGTTCTTTCCCCCTTCCCGTCGGATACCGTGACGGGTCCCCTCATGTGACACTGATTGAGCGTCGTCAATACCGGAGCGTCCGTCGGACATGAGATGCCCGCCCCGAGGCACACGAATTCGTCGTCGAAGAAGAACCACGCCTTGCGCGCGCGCAGCTCGTCCCGGACGAAATCGAACGCCGCTGTGCCGTACATTCCGTCGGAGACGCCCCCGGCGAAGGTCGACTGCCCGCCGCGGCGCGGCCCCTTGGAGCCCTTCTGCTGCACCGTCGTGCCCGGCAGCTTCCGCCAGTCCCACGCGCCGAATATGTCGAAGTACTCCTTGCCGTCCCTGAATATGATGGTGGCACCGTCGGCGATATGATGGGAGAGCAGACCCTCTGCGTTACACGGGTTGTCCGTATTGTCCACCCGCTTCGAGAACATCCGGGCGGAGGCGTACCATTTTCGCCGGTGATGCGTCATGATGTCCGACCGCCAGAAGTGCCTGTTGCCGGTGAAATCGGATTCGTCCGTGGCCGCGCCCTTCTCGATACGCGTGGCCATCGCCTCGAATTCCTTCCTGCGCGGAGTGTCCAGCCCGGCCATGTTCCGGCACGTGGCTATCAGGGACCGGGCGTTGTGCCCCTTGCGGGTGATCTCCCGTCCCACCGCGCCGTAGTCCCACGTTTCCCCCCGCACCATCCACTGCTGGCCGTCGAGCACGTAACGTGAGAGGAGGTCGAGCTTCTTATCGGAGAGGGCGAACGACGTGCCGCGCGTGATGGCCGCGATCCTGGAGCCGTCGAGGGAGAACCCCTTGCCGTACCCGCCGGAGTACAGGCATCTGCCGTGCTGGTAGAAGCTGTAATCGGTCTGGAGCCCTTCGCCTGCCGATATGCTGATCTCGCGGGCGATGCTGCCGACGGCCTTCGCGACGAGTCCGGGGTCTTTCTTCAGGCATCCCCGCACCATGCTGATGTCGGCGACCCACACGAGGTTCTGTCCCGTCATGCCGATCTTCGCGCGCGTCAGTATCTCCAGCCCCTTCCCGAGCTGTGCGGGCGACAGGTCCTTTTCCATCAGAATGAGAATCCGGTACATCTCGCGTGGCACTCCGATGGTGTTCCACCACCAGTTTCCGTTCTTGAAGTCGCTTTTCAGCCAGAAGTCGAGGGCGGAGTGTATCGCCTTCAGGAGATCCTTGCTGCCGTGAAGCCTGTGGCCCGGGGCCCGGTACGTCCGCACCAGCCGGCGCAGCCGGTACAGATGGGCCATCGTCTTCCACGCCGACGCGGTGCGGTTTCTATAGTCCACATCCTTCCAGGTGCCGTCGGGCTGGAGCGACCGGATGTGGCCCTCTACCTGATTCACGTTTTCCGGCGAGGCGAGCGGAGCAGTATCTCCCTGAAAGAACTGGTAGATGCGCCCCTTCATCGTTTCCATGTCCTTCAGGCGGTCCGGCGGAGGGGCGGCGCCGTCGGCGGCGAGCGGAGACAGTGACAAGACAAGGATGCAGATACGTGCGAACACCCGCGTGTGTTCGTCCATGTGCGGTTCCTCGATCTGATAGAGTGTGCGTGACCCCTTCAGTATATGGCAGGGGGCCGGGGTCCACAAGGGCTTATTCGAATAATGCCACCGTCTTCACGTGGTCTTCGCCGCGGCGCCTACAGGTTCTCGTCCAGCGCGCCGCAAGGGGTTGCGGGAAAGGCCGCGATGCCATACACTAATGTCATGAGAAGCGTCACGGCAGCCGTTCTGTGCATCGTCATCTCGTATGCGGCCGCGGCGGAAGCCGCAGACCTGGGCGGCCTGAAGATCGTACCGGAAAGAGTTCCTCCATGGAATCCGGGCATCCCGGGCGGCATTCCCGACGTTCCGGTGAAGGCCGACGTGACCAGATACGGCGCGGTGGCCGACATGAAAACGGACTGCTCGCCCGCCTTCCAGCGGGCGATCGATTGGGTGAAGCCGCCCGGCGCGGTGCTGGTGCCGGCCGGCCGGTACCTGCTGAGGAAGACGCTGGAGCTGAGGCCGGGGGTGGTGCTCAGAGGCGAGGGCCAGGACAAGACGCTGCTCCACTTCGTGTACAACAGGAAGCACAACGAATCCTGGCGGTACCCCGCCGCGATAGTGATCGCGCCGCCGAAGGCGCCGGACGACCCGCGGTTCATCGAACCCTACCGGGACATCGACACCCACCTTGAGGACCAGTATACGGTCGGAAGCACCGAGTTGGTCAGCTTCACCGCGAGCAGCCTGAAGCCGGGGCAGTACGTCGCCATCGTGTGCAACAACGCTCCCACCGTTCACAACAGCACGCAGGAATGGCTCGAGAAGTCTTGGTACAACGACGTGAACATCATCGGCCAGGTGCTGAGGGTGAAGGGCGTGGATGGGAAGCAGATCGTGGTGGACCGACCGCTTTACCTGACGTATCCGGCGAAGATGATGCCGCGGCTGAGGCCGGTCGATATGATAGAGCGGTGCGGCGTGGAGAAGCTTCATATCACCAACAAGAAGTGCGGTCACCTCATAGACATAAAGTACGCCGCGGAATGCTGGGTGGCCGACTGCCACCTGGAGTACAGCTACCGGTCCCACGTCTCCGTGATGGCGAGCCGCGGCGTGGTGGTGCGGGACAGCTACATGCATCACGGCCACGGCTACGATGGGGGAGAGGCGTACGGGGTGTGGCTCGGTCACTGGTCGACCGACTGTCTGGTGGAGAATAACGTCTTCGACCACCTGCGGCACTCCATGGTGACGACACTCGGTGCCTGCGGGAACGTGTTCGGATACAACCTGTCGGCGCGGCCCCAGCATTCGGATAAGGCGGATGACATCTGCCAGCACGGGTTCTACAGCTACGCGAACCTGTTCGAGGGAAACGTGGCGATACAGGCGGTATACGCGGACTACTGGGGACCGATCGGCCCGCGGAACACCTGTTACCGCAACCGTTTCACCAAGGGTGTGCTGGTCCGGGACAAATCGCACAACGCCAACATTCTGGGAAACACGTTCATGGGCGGCGACGTGACGGTCGAGAAGGACTGCCGGGACGCGTGGATCGAGAAGAACCTGTTCGTGCTGACCAAGGAGAACCCGAAGCCGAAGGGAGTGGACGGGCTCGCCGGAAACCTGGAAGGGGAGGTCCTCAACATATCGCAGACGCCGGACTGGAAGATTCCCGCGTCGCTCTACCTGAAGAAGCAGCCGAACTTCTGGCAGGACAAGCCGTGGCCCGGCATCGGCGCCGAGATGGACCTGGAGAGGGTGCGCGCACGGATCCCCATGATTTCTATCCCCGCCGAAGAGCGCTACCAGAAGCTGCTCAAGAAGTAGGGACCGTTTCCGGTCGTGGTAGGACCGGGTCCGAGAGGGAAAAAAGTCACATGTGACCCCTTGACAAGTCGAATTTTGTCAGTACACTACCTATGTAGAATATTCACAGAGGGAGCTTGAGTTGTCGATTTCCGAGCATGATGAGGCGGTACTCCTGGACCTGCTGAATTCAGGCCGTGAGTACCCGTTGACGCCTGTCACCATGATAGGGCGGGACGAAGACGTGCATATCCAGGTCGACTCCAAGCACGTGTCGCGCAGGCACGCCAAGATCATCCTCGGCGTGGAGGGCTACTTCCTGGAGGACATGAGCCGGAACGGGACGTTCATCAACGGTGACCGGGTGGTTCGGAATCGTCGCCTCATCAAGGAGGGAGACATCATCGAGATCATGAAGTACGTCGGTTCCTCTAAACAGAAGCCGGTATTTCGGACCAAGTTGGAGATCCAGGAGGCAAAGGCGCGGAGCGGGCTTCTCGGGGGGCTGCTCGGCCTATTCAGCAGGTAATCCGACACTTGCGCATCCGGCCCCGCTTCCGTACACTCCGGACGTGCGTACGAAACGAATCATACTCGTCGTCTACCTGACGGTCTCGTTCGCTCTCGGGCTGTGGGCATTCCTGTACCGATACGACTGGCGGTTTTCCGATTCCGGCCATCGCTTCAGCGCGCGCGGGATGGAACGCCGGGTGTGCAGGTCGAACCTGGAACTGCTGGGAATGGCGATGGCAATGTACGTCAGCGAGAACGGCCTCGAGAAACTCCCGAACAGCCTGGAGCCGATCGCGGAATACCTGCCTGACCCCGGACTGCTTCGCTGTCCGTACAGCGCGGTCGAGACGAAAGAGGGATGGAAAGGCCTGGATGCGCACTACGAGTACTGCGGGGCCGGCGTGAGTTTGAATGCCCCTTTCGAGACGCCCGTGGTGAAGGAGCGGCGGCTGAATCACTTCAAGTCGTACGAGATGTCGTTCTACGGAGAGCCGTCGACGGGGACGACCATATTCGAGATCAACGTGCTGCGGCTGGACGGAACGGTGGAGTGGCAGGACGACAAATACGAGGTTACCGAGAAGGACGTCGAGTACCTCAACGAGGTGACGGCGCTGCGGAAGAAGGTCCTTCCCCGGATCGACAAGATATGCTTCGTGTCGTTCTACGTCGTGCTCTTCGCGGTGGTGACGCTCTGCATGTTCATCGTCGTGTCTCCGAAGAGGAAGTGGGAGGCGCGCCCTGCCGTCAAGGGCGCGGTGTGCGGCGCGTCGGTCGCGGCGGCGACGTCCCTTCTGCTGTTCGGATACTCCTTCTTCTTTCCCGAGCTGGTGAGATTGTCGGTTCAGTCCCTCGTCATGGACCGCTTCTACTACATGGTCGGGCTTCCCGCGGTGCTTCTGGGCGGGGTGATGAATATCCCCTCGATGCCCGCGTGGAATGGCGTGCTGGTGGCGTACTGCCTGGGGATATGGGCACACCACGTGCTCGTCGGTACCGCGCTGGCCGTCACGTTTCTCGTGCTGGGGAAGTGGACGGCGGGTGCGCCGCGAAGAGAACGCCTCAGGAGACAGGAAAAGCGCTGATACGCGCCCATTGACAAGAAATGTTCCCGGGGTATAGTTGAGCAGGAGGTCGTGCATGCGCGAAAGGCGGCAAAGGACTGATTTCGCGGGCTTTACCCTCGTGGAGCTCCTCGTGGTCGTGGCGATCATCGCCATTCTGGCCTCACTTCTCCTGCCCGGACTCTCCCGCGCCCGGGAATACGCGTACTTCGCGCGCTGTAAGAGCAACCTGAAACAGGTCGGCGTCGGCCTCCTCATCTACGCCAGCGACTACAGGGGAAGCATGCGTCTCATACAGGACAAGTGCGCTCCTCCCCCGACCTTCCCTGCCGGGGGCGGTCCGCCTTCACGCAAGATAGGATACTTCCTCGACAACTGGGTACGCGGCTACGAGAGCGGCGTCTTCGACGGGACCTACATGATGGATAAGATCTACATGGACGCCGGCCCTGACGGCTTGTCCAGGGGAAAGGACTGGTACGAGGAAACCAACCGGGGAGGAATGATAGGCCTGCCGAGGCAGCCCGGAATGTACCTGCCGGTCGAGGTGATGTGGGATCCCATATGCAAGGTCAGGGGGTGGGGCCCCTGGGGAACCGGAGGCTACCCGGCGGTCGGCAAGTGGTACAAGGACGGATCATGGACCCCGGAGATCCCCATCTACGCCGACAAGACAGCGAGATTAACAGGGATCATCTATCCCGCAACGGGATCGGCAACGCCAGCAGCCTCATCGGGTACACCCTCTTCGTGACGACGGTCAACTGCACCGTCTATCTGGAGAAGAGATCGCTCAAGAACCATATCCTGCAGGGCTACGGCGGAAGCGCCGTTCCGTACTGGTCGGAAGGACCCAACCATCGTCCCGATACGAGGAACAGGGCTCTCGCGACCGCCGCGCATCCGTCCGCGTGGGTGGGTGTCTGCCACATCGCCCGTGGGGACTCCACGGCCATCGGCCCGCGCACCTTCACCTCGCACTTCGGGGCCAGGAGCACGCTCGCCGGCTTATACACGTTCAACATCCTTCACCTGGACGGTCACGTGGATGACTCCGTGTGGAAGGACCCCTACCCTTTCGGAAACTGGCTCGTGTACGGCGGGCCGGGTTGGGACCAGCGCCAGCGCCCCTACGGGTGGTGGACTCAGGGCGACGCCACGCTCGGATACAAGGAGCTTCCGGAGTTCGAGGGAGCGTTCGATCAGAACGCCAGGGAGTGCCGCCGGGTCAGCCGCGTGCCGTAGCTACAGTCTCTTTCCGCAATACTTGCAGTGGACCGCGTCCGCGTCGTGTCCCTCCGCGCTGCACTCCGGGCAGGTCTGGGTGTTCCTTCTCTCCCGCGCCGCGTCGGCGACGGCCACCGAGACGATTCCCGCCGGCACGACGATGATGCTGTAGCCGAGGATCATGATGACGGCCGCGAGCGCCTGGCCGACGGCGCTCTTCGGGGTAATATCGCCGAAACCCACCGTGGTGAGCGTGACGATCGCCCAGTAAATGCTCCGCGGGATGCTGGTGAACCCGTTTTCCGCCCCCTCGATCACGTACATGAGAGACCCGAGGACGACGACGAGCGTCAGCACCGTAAACAGGAAGACGGTGATTCTTCGGTGGCTCGCCTTCATTCCCTGCCACAGTATCTGGGATTCGTCCTGATACGACGACAGTTTCAGCACCCGGAAGGTCCGCAGCACCCTGAGGAACCGGATCGCGGAGAGGTAGTGGGTGCCGGCGACGAGAAGACTCAGGTACGTCGGGATGACGCCGAGCAGGTCCACGATGCCGAAGAAGCTGGTCGCGTAGCGCAGCGGCCGGCCGACGCAGCGGAGGCGTATGACGTACTCGGCGGTGAAGAGCAGGGTGAAGAACCATTCGATGCCGTAGAGCAGAGGCCCGTGCCGGTCCCGTATCGGGCCGACGCTGTCGAGCATCACGACGATGACGCTGACCGTGATGCAGAGTATCAGCGCGATATCGTACAGCTTCCCCGCGGGCGTCTCCGCCTCGAATATGATCTCGTGCAGGCGCGAGTTACGCGGGCTCAGGCCGTTTCCCTTCTCCGCTTCGTCCATGACCGGATCATACCGCGTATGGCCCGATAAGTGCAATTGGTGTATGCTGTCCGGAATGATCTATGGGGGAGGAAATGGCTGAGCAGCAGCTCCAGATGGTGTGGCCGAAACGCCTGCTGAAATCGCCTCCGGAAGTCGTCGTGGCGGAAGGGTACGCGCTCCGTGTGTTCGAGCCGGGCGACGAGTTTCAATATGTGGAGGTGACCCGCGCCGCCGGGTTCGAGAACTGGGACCTGGAGAAGCTGAGGAAGATCCAGGCAGGCTGTCTGCCGGACGGTCTCTTCGTGGTCGAACATCTCGAGTCCGGACGGCTCGCGGCCACCGCCCTGGCGCAGAGGAACCCCGACGCGCTTCACCCGGAAGGGGGGGAGCTGGGCTGGGTCGCCGCGCGTCCCGAGCACGGCGGACGGGGGCTGGGTCTTGCCGTCTGCGCCGCGGCGACCAAGCGGTTCCTGGAGGACGAGTTCGAGGATATCTACCTGAAGACAGACGACTGGCGCCTGGCGGCGCTCAAGGTGTACCTGAAGCTCGGCTACGAGCCGTTCCTGTTCGCGCCAGACATGAAGCGGCGGTGGGCAGAGGTGTGCGGGAAGCTCGGCAGGGAGTGGGATTGGGAGTAACGTGACTCACGTTCCGTAACGTCGCGCGGATTTTTGCTGAAACATGCCGTTCTGCGCGCGTCTTAGTTACCGGGGGATGGAACGGGTGTCTTCTTTATTCGGGCGGCGCGCAAGTGTATAATCGGCGAACAGATGAGGCGCGTTCTGCGTTTCTAATTCAAGACATCCGTTTTCTGAGGAGAGAGACATGAAAACGATCCCCACGTTCACCAGGTTGGTTTGCGCCGTCGTCTTCGCGGTCACGCTCTCACGCGCCGCCGCGCGGGCGGACGACAAGCCCGCGGAACAGCTCGTCCGCGCGAACTACCGCTCGGTCAACGACAGCATGGGATTTCGCTGGGACGTCAACAGCTACGGGATGATCAACGACGGCAGTGACGACTGCTTCGACGGCGCGCTCCGGCTCGACGTCAACGGATCGCAGTTCTACTGTTCGAACAACGCGATGATGACGTCCGACGGAAAGGAGTACGTGCTGAGCCGCAAGATGTCCGGGATGAACGTCACGCGGCGCATCCGAATAGACACGGAACGAAGCTTCGTTCGCTACCTGGAGATCTTCGAGAACACGAAGAACAGCGCGGCGACCGTCCGGGTGGATCTCCGCACGTCCCTCGGCAACACGTATCAGCAGGTGGTCACGAACACCGGAAGCGTGTTCAGCGGGATCTTCGGCAAGAAGGATTGCGGAATCCTCGCGATGGTGAACAGCGGCAGCCGGCCGAGCGTGATGCATGTTCTGAGACATCCGAAAGGAAAGGTGCAGCCGGCGGTCACCATGAGCGATCAGAGAAACTTCATCTTCACGTTCAATCTTTCCCTGAAGGCGGGAGAGAAAGCGGCGGTGATGCACCTGGTGGCCCAGCGGCGCGGGGTGTCCGCCTCGACCGCCCCTGACGCGTTCAAGAAGCTCTACGCACGGAACCGGCTGGTGAGGATCGACGTTCCCAAGGACCTGAAGAAGCTCGTTCTCAACTTCCGCTCCTGGGGGGGGGCGGAGGGCCCCGGGAAGCTGCTGCAGCCGCTGCTCCGGCTGGCCGAGCACGCGGGAATGGACCGGGGAATGGAGGATCAGCTGGTGGTCGAGGACGACACTGTTGTCGCCGGCACCGTATCCTGCGGCGCTTTCGAAGTGGAGACCCCGTACGGCACGAGAAAGGTCGATCCGGGCGACATCGTGCTTCTCTTCGGGGGCAAGAGTACGGCCAGGCCCCACAGGGTGTTCCTGAGGGATGGCCAGGTGCTGGCCGGGACGGTGAAGGCGCAGGATTTCGTGCTCAAGACCAGGGAGGAGTTCACCGTCGAACTGGATCCGGAGGCGCTCGACATGCTCTTCATGAGGGCGGACCTGAGGGACGGTCATCCGGCCGCCGGAGTCACCGGCTTCGTGGACACCCATCGGGGAGACCGGCTCGCGATCGTTCAGAAGGACGACCTGACGGTCGATACCATCACCCCCTGGGGCAGCGCAAAGATCCCACTGTCCGACATGGACTACCTCTACTACTCCCGGGAGGACCAGCCCGGGCACCGGGTGGTGCTCAAGAACGGAAGCCGGTTTCCGGTGATATTGAAGAATCCTGAGCTGACGGTGGATACGCTGCTGTTCGGGTCTCTCAAGCTGACCGGCCTGCTGGTGTCCGGCCTGAGGAGCGTCGAAACGGATTCGGTGATGCCGTCGGATGCCGTCCTGCCGGACGACGCTTCGAAGGCGCTCGAGAAGGTCGTGTCCGCCGACCTGCAGAACGTTACGGTGAAGGCGATGCTGGAGTGGCTCGATGAATCGGCGGGGCTTTCCGTGAAGGTGGAGCCCGAGATCGAGGAGGAGGTGGCGGAACACCGGGTGACGCTGCGCGCGGCGGACGCACCCGCGGGCGCCATTCTGAAATGGCTGCTGAAGAGCACCGGGCTGAAGCTGGCGTGGCAGGACAAGGCGTTCGTCGCCGTGTCGGCCGCCGGCGACGAGGCGGCGACCGGGGATGATGGGGAGATTCGGGCGACCCACATGCTCCTCGCCGGCGAAAACATGCTGGTGGGAACGATCTCGGCGCCGCAGCTGCACGTTCTTTCCGACGGTGCCGTCACTCCGGTGGAGAGCGGGCACATCTCCTCCTTCGAGAGAAGCGACGAAGAGGGTGAGGCGCTGCCGATATTCTCGATGACACTGGCCGGCGGCGGCACCATGACCGGACGGCTGAAGGAGCGGATGATTCCGGTCGAATGGAAGGACACCCGGTGGAGGATACCGGTGTGGCAGATCATATCCTTCGAGCGGTACGAGCCGGAAGAGGTCGCGGGCGAGGGCGAAGGCGTTCCGAAGGAGAAGAAGAAGGAAGAGAAGAAGGCGGATGGGGCTTCCCTTATCAAGAACCTGCTGAAGCGCCTTCAGCAGGCAGCTCCGTAGGGCGATGGAGGATGGAACGATGAGACGAATTGTCGCGATCATGTGTTCCGCCGCGATTGTGCTCGCGGCGGCGGGGACGGGAACGGCGTCGTCGGGTACCGGGCTGGTGCCGGCGCAGCTGCAGGAGAAGACGGACTCGCAGGGATTCCGGTGGGACGTGGAGCGAACCGGCAAGATAAACAGCGGCACGAACTACGTCTACAGCGGCGCGATGTGGCTCCAGGTGAACGGCAACACTTTCCAGAGCCAACAGCAGATGATGAAGAGCGACGGGAGCGAGTACGTTTTCACCTCCGTCGCAAACAACAATATCGAGGTCACCCGGCGTGTCAAGGTGGATACCAGGGAGTGCGGCGTTCGCTACGTCGAATCGTTCAAGAATACGGGCAGCAGCGCCGCGACCGTGGCCTTCTCCATCGGCCTCCAGCTGAACAGCCGGGCCCAGAACGTCGTTACCAGCTCCGGAACGGCCGGCAGCGTTCTTGGACCGAAGGACGTCGGCATCGCGATCTTCCCGCGCCAGGGCAACAACTATCCCGCCACGTTCCTGTGTCTGGCGAGGGCCAAGAGCAAAATCAAGCCGGCCGTGACCAATCAGAGCAATTACTCATTCAGCTTTCAGTACAGCCTGCCGGTTCCGGCCGGCAAGACGGTTTCCGTCGTGCACACCATCGCCCAGCGGAATCTCATGGCGCCGCCCGACGCGAAGACGATGGCCAAGCTGTTTAATCCGTTCCTCTCGAGAAAATGGGTCAGGGACGTTCCCGGGGACATTCGCAGGACCTTCGTGAACTACCGGGGCGGCTACTTCTCCGCCGGAGGCGGAGGACCGGTGATCTCATTCGAGGAGCTGGGGGTCGAGCGGGGCGCTTCCGACGTTCTGGCGATGGGCGATGAGACCAGGATCCACGGCACCGCGACGTGCTCGGAGATATCCGTCGAGACCGTCTTCGGCAGGAAGGCGGTTCCTCTGGAGACCATCGCCGCGATCGTGGGGAAGGGGAGTAACCTGGGAAAATCCAGGATATACCTGCGCGACGGGCAGATATTCTCGGGCACGCTGGAACTGAAGGATCTCAAACTCAGCATGTCGTCCGGGCTGGTGATACAGCTGCGCGCCGAGTCCCTCGGCATGCTGGTAATGAAGGAGTCGCCCGAGGACCTGAAGCCGCTTCCGGAAGTGCGCGCCTTCGTCGAGACGTTCGAGGGAGACCGACTGGCGATTACCGGAGAGATCTCTCCGCTCCTGCGGGTGACGACCCCCTGGGGGTCCCGGGACGTGGGTATCGAGACGATGCGGTGGCTTTCCTCCGGAGAGGGCAAGCCGCGCCGCCTGGTGAGCATGAGGGACCTGAGCCGGTTTCACGCGTTTCTGGAGGAGGCCGGGGTCTCCGTGCCCACGCTCTCCTTCGGCTCGCAGAAGATGCAGACCAACGATATTCGATCTTTCACCTGCGTGGAAACGAGGGGACCGAAGGACGACGACGACGACGAGGTCATCCAGCCCCACGTGGTGCTCGGCGGGGGCAACCTGCTGATCGGACGGCTGGATCTTTCGGTGCTGGAATTCAGCATCATGAACGAGACCGTGCCCGTCCCGCCGGACCAGATCAAAATCATGCAGAACCTGTCCGCGGAGGAAGGTGACGGCGACGTGACCAAGAACCCGATCTTCCAGTCGGAGCTGTGGGGGGGCGACACGATTACCGGATCGCTGAAGAAGATGGTGCTTCCGGTGCGCACCGGAGGAGGCGTCTGGCAGGTGCCGGTCGCCGACGTGATGATTCTTCGTGTGCCGTCGCCGACCGTGCCGGAATCCCTCCGCGACAAGATAGCCCTTCTGATCCGCGCCCTCGGCCATCCGGACTGGCAGAAGCGCAGGGAGGCAACCGATGAACTGGCCCGGCTGGGATACATGGCGAAGTCGCAGATGGAAGAGGCGAAACGGCAGACGACGGACGCAGAGGTGAAGAGGCGCCTGGAGGACCTGATAAACGGACTGGACAAATGACAGCTGAACCGACCGCGACATTCGAACGGGCGGGCAGGACCACGGCGAGGCGGGTGGCGCTCGCCGGGTGGCTCGACCTGCTGGGCCGTACCGGCCCGGTCGTGTTTCCCTGCGCGGCCGCCGCCGTGGTCGCCCTCCGGCTTCGCAGCGCCGGGGTGTGCGGCGCCGCGGAGGGAGCGCTGCTCGTGCTTCTGTGGGGCGGGGCGACCGCGCTCTGGGCGTGGCTCCGCCGTCCGGATTCGGAAGGGGCGCTGGCGTTCTGGGACAGGCGGGCGGGCAGGAAGGAGATGTTTCTCTCCGCCTACTGCTTCGAGCGGGAACGGACACCCACCCTCGGACAGCGCCTGCACCTCTCCCGCGCGTATCTCCGGCTGAAGGAGGAGACCGTTTCGCTGCCGAAGCACATTCCGCTTCGTCTGCGGCACATCGCGTGGCTTCTGCCCGTTGCGTTCCTCGTCTTCTGCGCGTCCGGCCTGCTCGTCAGATCCCCGTCCGCCGACAGCATCCCGGTGGACCCCGGCTCGGCCTGCAGGGCCAAGAAGGCGGGTCTCCTGGTGGCGGACCTCGCGAAGGAGCTCGCCGCGTCCGGTGAGCTTTCCGAAGAGGAGAGGAAGGAGCTGGAAGACCTGAAGAAGTCGCTCGACGAAAGCGCGCGCAAGATGCAGAACCTGGAGGAGGAGACGCCGAGGGACGTGCTCAAGGAGCTCGAGCGCAAGGCCCGGGAGGCGGAAAAGCTGGCCGAGAGTTTGGGCGCCGACGCGTCCTCGTCCCTCTCCTCGGACGTGATTTCCGAGCTGGAACGTCACGCCGATACCGCGGCGATGGCGTCCGCTCTCCGGGCGAAGAAGCTGGAGAACATCGCGAACGAAGCGGACAAGCTCGCCGAGAAGCTCGAACGGAAGGACCTCACCATCGACGAACAGGAGCGGATGAAGGAGGCCCTGAAGAGGGCGCTGAAGCAGGCGACGGATAAGGACAAGGAGAGCTTCCTGGGAACGCAGCTCAAGAGGACGCTGCAGCAGCTCCAGAAGAAGCAGCCCAAGAACGCCGCGAGGCAGCTCTCCAAGATCTCGAAGCGGATGCGCCGGACCCTCCAGCGCATGAATACCAAGCGGCAGCTCCAGCGGCTCGCCGGAAACCTGCGCAGCCAGGGACAGAAGATATTCGGCCGGAACCAGCGGGGCGTCACCCGGCTGGGGCAGCTTCAGGGGGTGAAGCTCCAGAAGCTCGGCAAGGCCGGCTCCGGGCAGGGAAAAGCGCTCCCGCTCGGGCAGATATTCGGGATCCGGAAGGGTTCTCAGGCACCGCCCGGAAGCCGTGCCCCCAAGGGGTACATCCTGGGGCAGAACCCTCCTCCGGGATCTCCGAGGGTGGCGATACCGGTACCCGGAACGGGCGGCATTCCGATGCCCGGCACCGGAGGCATGCCCGGAGGAGCGGGCGGGACCCCGGTGCCCGGCTCGTCCCCGGGAGGAACGCCCGGCGCGCCGTCTCCGACGGCGGGCACCGGCGGATACCAGGCGGGCCACGGCTCCGCGCCGTACTCCCAGAATCCGACGAAGCCGCACGAGGCGACGTCCACCGGTGTCGTCGCGCCGGCCCCGACCGGCGACGGGGCGTCCGAGATCCGGTTCGTGCCGGGAAGCGAACATACGGAAGCGGCCGCCCGGTCGGCTCAGGAGCTGGCCATGGATTTCATAAGGGCGGAAGAGGAAGCGCTGAGCGAGGAGCCTCTGCCCCTCAGCCGGCGCCAACAGATCCTGCGGTACTTCACCGCGCTGAGAAGGAGAATCGAGGATGAGTGAGGCAAGTGTAGGGATTACCGAACAGCACCTGGACGATTTTCGCGAGCGGCTCCAGCGGCTGAAGAGCGAGATCACGCGCGCCATAGTCGGTCACGACGACCTGATCAACGACTGCCTGGTTGCGCTCTTTTCCGGGGGCCACGTCCTTCTCGAGGGGGTGCCGGGACTGGGAAAGACGTACTTGGTGAGGGTCATCTCCCAGGCGCTCGGTCTCAGTTTCGGGCGGGTGCAGTGCACTCCGGACCTGATGCCGGCGGACATCCTGGGCACCCACATCGTGGGGGAGGACGGGTCGGGCCGGCGCGTCTTCCGCTTCGAGAAGGGGCCGGTATTCAACCATCTGCTTCTGGTGGACGAGATCAACCGGGCGACACCCAAGACCCAGGCGGCGCTGCTGGAGGTGATGCAGGAGCGGAGGGTGACGGCCGGAGGGGAGCAGTTCGAGGTGCCACGGCCCTTCTTCGTGCTGGCGACCCAGAACCCCATCGAAATGGAAGGGACGTATCCGCTGCCGGAGGCGCAGCTCGACAGGTTCTTCTTCAAACTGAGGGTTCCGTTCCCGGAGAAGGACGACCTGATCGAGATCTCCCGGCGGACCACCGGCTTCAGGGAGCAGGGGGTCGACATGGTGATGAAGGGCGACGAACTGCTCGAGACCCAGGAGATGCTGACCAACGTGCCGATCGCGGACCCGGTGACGTCGTACGCGGCGTCGCTGGTGCTGGCGACCCATCCGGAGAAAGAGGGGGCGACCGACAAGGTGAGGCGCTTCATCGCCTACGGCGCCAGCCCGCGCGGGCTTCAGACGCTGGTGCGCGGGGGCAGGGCGCACTGCGCGCTGGCCGGCCGCACCGCGGTATCGGTGGGGGACATCCAGCGGGTGGCGAAGCAGGCGCTGCGGCATCGGATCATTCTCGGGTTCGAGGGAGAGGCGGAGTCGCTGGACGTGGACGAGCTGATCGACGAGCTCGTGAGGAGCGTGCCGGCGCCGGGCGACGAAGCGTAGTCCTTATGAGATGCGGGAGCAGACATTTCCTTCACTCATTCTCGGCGCCCATTGATGGAATGGGGCGCCTCCGAGGACGGGTTTTGACCGACCAAGGAAGGGCCTACGGCCCGTCGGTCAAACCTCGAACCCGTTCAGGAAACGTCTGCTCCCGCATCATGCTGGCTATCGTCGTCGCAGCGGCCATGGTAACGGCGGCCGGCGCCGCCGACAGACCGGAGAAGGAGAAGGGCCTGGTCGAGCAGTCCCTGCCGTATCGCACCGCGCTCCATCGTGACCCGTCCATGGAGTCGCCCTTCGAGCGGCTGCTGGCGATGTACCGGAACGCCGGCCGCGTCGAGGAGCTGATCGGTATGTACCAGGCCCATCTGGCCAGATACCCGGCGGATGTGAGGGCGCTGGTGGTGCTGATACGCCTGCTGGCCGCGACGGGTGACCTGCAGGCGGCGAACCAGGCAAGAAGCGCCGCCGCACAGAACCCGGACCACGGCTACATACGATACCTGCTCTATACGATACTGAAGGAACGGCACGACCCGGACGCGCTGTCGGTTCTGGACGAGGCCATCGAGAAGGAGACCGTCCCCGGGCGGAAGCGAACGTGGATCGACCAGCTCGTCGAGGAGGCGATGGTGATGGACCGGCGCGCCCTGGCGGAGAAACACCTGAAGGCGCTCGGGGAGTCCGTCAAGGCCGACGCTGAGGAACGGCTGGAGGCGGCTCGCAAGATGATACGGCACAAGTTCCATGCCCTGGCCCGGGCGCTGCTCGGGGAGCAGTATGACCATCCGCCTTCTCCGGAGCTGAGCGTGGAGATCGAGCTGACTACGGCGCTGGCGGAGGTGGGCCTCGGCATGGAGAAGGACGCCGCGGGACGGCTGGACGCGCTGCTGTCCCGGCTCACCCCCGACTACTGGCGCAGGGAGGAGATCCTCAGGCGGCGCATCGCGCTGGTGAAGTCCGAGGCGGAGCGGAACACGATGACGAAGGCCGCGAAGGACCGCGTCGCGGCCAACCCGAAGGACGAAACGGCGGTGCTGGACCTCGCCCAGTTCCTGGACGGGTTCGGATTCAGGCGGGACGCGCTGGAGGTGCTGCTGGAGGGTGTGAAATCGCTGCCCTCATCGGCCCGGATCGAGAAGGGAATCCTGGAGCTGTTCGACCGGGTGCGCGACGAGCGGGGCAGGGAAGAGTTCCTGGCGGAGCGTTCGAAGGCACTGCCGGACCGGGCCGACCTTGCGCACCTGCACATCAAGTCGCTGTTTCTCCTCAACCGCCGCGAGGAGGCCATGAGCGAACTGAAGGCGCTGACGAAGAACATGGACCCGGAGGAGCGGGCGCGCGTACTCGCTGAGACCGCTCGCTTCCTGCGCCGCTCCAGTCTGGTGGCCGATGCGTCTTCCATCTTTCGTGACATCCTGGAGGAATCTGCGGACATGATCGGCGTGCGGCGGGAGCTGGCGGAGACCCTGATCGCCACGGGCGACCGGCAGGGCGCGCGAGAGCTGTTCGCGGACGGCATGCCGGGCGAGGCGGAAACGGAAGACCTGCTGGACGCGGTGCAGTTCATGCTGAAGCTGGAGCTGTTCATCGAGGCGCGGGCAGTGCTGAGACAGGCGATGGAAAAAGACCCCGCCAATATGGAAATCAGGGCGCTGCTGCTGAACATCGAGAGCCGTCTCGGCAGTCTCGCCGTCGGCGAGAAGCTCATTCTGGAAACGCGCGCGCTGGCGGATACCCCCGCGCGATACCGGCTGTGGCTCGAATCCGCCGTGGCGTTCTTCGAGGGGTTCGAATCCTCCGAGGCGTTCCTGGGCGAGGAGAAGGTCCGCATCGTGGAGGAGAACGGAGAGTGGATCAAGAACCGGCTGGACAGGTTCCTCGCCTTCGTCGACGTGGCGTCGCGGAACGGCTTCAAGTCGGTGGTGGCCGACCTGCTGGGCGGGTACCTGGAGACCGAGCTTCCGAAGGGCGTTCGGAGCAAGCTCCGGCGCCGGCTGATAGCGCTGCTCCAGACCGATCTGACGCAGGCCGTCGCCGTCGAGGAGCATCTGAGGATACTCGCGACAGAGGATGCCTCGGCGTCCAACGAATGCAGTGCCCGGCTCCTGCTGATGTACAAGAAGGCGAACAACTGGCAGAAGATCAACGAGATGCTGGACACGATAGATCTCAAGAAGCTGAACGATCCGACACTCCTCAGCTCGATCGAGAGCATATACGGCGAGTATGGCAGGGAAAAGGAGGTGCTGGAGATACTCTCCCGGCTCACCGTCCTGGACCCGACCAACCGGGGCAACTGGGAGCGATGGATCACGGCGATGGCGCAGGCGCACGACGAGGTGCGGCTGAGAGGCGGCATCAGGAAACTGCTCATGGGGATCGATAAGATGCCGCTCTCGGACGATGTCCGATCCCTGCTCCAGTCCCATCTGGCGGATTCCTACTGGCGTTCGATAGCGGCACACCTCTGGAATCCGGACGACACCGCGCTTGCCGAGGCGGCCTCCCTGCTGGACACGGTGGAGAGGGGCGTGCGGCGGCACGAAGAGTGGCTGTGGGTCACCTGGGCCCGGGCGCACGTCTTTGCTTCTACCGGCCGCACCAGGGCCCGCGACGAGGCGATCGGAGAGCTCGAGCGCGTCATCAGGGAGAAGGCCGCGATGGAGGAGGCGGAGAGGAAGAGAAAGGCCGAGCAGAGTTCGGACAAGGAGCTGGAGAAGACGGACGACGGGAAGGAGAAAGAGGAGCTTCTCGTCTTCCCGGACGGTCTCGCCGTCTCCCTTTCGCACGCCAGAAAGCTGCTGGTCGACCGACGGGACTCGCCCCGGTCGCCGCCCCCCGGCACGAGGAACGGTCCGCTTCCCGCGCTTCGGGTCGCCTGGGCGTTCGATACGCACGGCGCACCGGTCACCGGCATGGTCGGGATCGGCGATTCCAGAATGATCATCAGCGACGAGCAGGGGACGATATACTGCGTGGACAGCGTCTCGGGCAAGGTCCTCTGGGACCTCGGCGGGGCGATAGTGAGGGCGTCCGTTCCCGGCACCCCGCTTCAGCATCGCTATTCCCATGGTTACGTTTCGAACGATCAGGGATCGAATTCGCCGCCGCCGCCGCCGGTGTGCGACGCGCAGGGGCGTATCTACGTGCCGTCCGGCCGGGACATTCGCTGCATCTCGCCGGAAGACGGGTCCACGCTGTGGCGGGCGCGGATCGCCGGCTCTTCCGCCGGCATGGCGGCTTCTGGAGCGGGCACGATTCAGATGCCGATATTCACGAGGGAGCACGACGTCATCGCGTGCGACACGGCCAGAGGGGTGGTCGCGTGGTTCGACCCCGGAACCGGAAAGCTGCTGAGGGAGAAGGTGGTCCCGCAGAAGCCGCACTCGGGCGAGCGGGGCGCGTACCTCGAGGGGGGGCGGCTGCTGCTGTACGGATCGACGACGGTGATCCTGAACGCGGATACCGGGGAGGAGGAATGGTCCTTCCGTCCGGACCGGGTGAGGAAGTTTCCGGTGAAGCTCCTCGCGCCCGAGGAGAAGGAACCGAGCGTCGTCTCGATGGCGTCCCCGCCGGTGCCGATATACATGTCCGGCCGCGGCGGCTCCCGCAGCTACACGTACTTCGTGAACTACCTGGGCGGAAGCTCGTACCAGTCCCGGCGCTACCACTCTCATTACCGCGGGTACGGGTCCGGTGCCTCTCCCGTTGCGCTCGTGGCTCCGCCGGTCGTGTGGACGCAGCAGCAGAGCGGCCGGTACGGGATGATCCACGCGGGAAGGCTGCTGCTGTTCCAGGGGAGCCAGGTGAGCATCCACCCCCTCGACCTGCCGTTCACCGGCAGGGAGGTCTCCGTCTCGGGGGTCGTCGTCGGCTCGTCCGGACAGTTCGTCTGCATCATGGGATACAATCAGGTCTCCAGCGTGGACGTGAACCGGGGGACGGTGTGCACCTCCAGCGTGTCGGAAGTCGCCGACAAGGACAACAAGGGACATATGCAGGCGGTCGCCGACGGCCCGGTGGTCTACGTGACCGGGCCGAAGGGGATCCTTCTCGTGAACCCGAGGAAGCAGGAGAAGGGGTTCTTCACTCCGTGGCCGAAGGATATCGCGCCGGAGCAGAAGCCCGTGCAGGGG
>CAYMFW010000014.1:0-41876 GCA_964389785.1 uncultured Planctomycetota bacterium | reverse complement strand
TCGGACCAAGGGGAGAACCTGTAAGAGCACGGTCTTCTGCAGAAGCACTGCCTGTTCGAGTCGGCCGTCGCGGTGCCGCTCATCGTCTCGCACAGGGACCTGCCCGTGGGATCGGTGTGCGAATCGCCGGTGAACCTGATAGACCTGTTCCCGACGCTTGCGGAAATGACCGGTGTATCCCCTCCCGCAACGCTGGAGGGGACATCGCGCGTGTCCGTGATGCAGGGGCAACCTGCTTCCGACGACGAGGCGGTAACGGCCGAGTGTTCTCTTTGGGGAGGAGCCCAGCGCATGGTCCGTTCCGGCCGATGGAAGTACATCTGTGCCGGGGACGATGGGGTGCTCTACGATCTGGAGACCGATCCGTGGGAGGAGTGCGATCTCGCCGGAGATCCGGCGCACGCCGAACGATGCAGTAAATTGAAACAGCGGGCACTGGAAGGGTGGAACCCGCCTCCCGACGGCTATCTCCAGGAAGGAATGAAACCGGTCTGGCCGAGGTGAATCCGGGGCCTACAGGTCCCGCTTCATCGTCTCCCAGTCGCGCAGGCCGGAGACGCCGTCCACGCCGTACAGGTTGTCCCTGCCGGCCAGGGCGGAAAGCTTCGCGGAGGTCTTCGCATCTTCGCCGGTGAGCAGGCCGGTGAGGAACCCGGCGACGGCGCAGTCGCCGGCGGCGCAGGCGTTCAGCATCCTGGAAGAATCGACCTCGAACGCGGGCACTCGGACCTCTTTATTGCTCCATGCTGTCGCATCGAGGCCGAGAGGCGCCGCGTCGGCCGTGCGAAGATACAGCCCCCGGTGGCCCGCCTTCATCAGCGCGATGGACACTCCCGTGTCGAGGAGCTTCCCGGCGGTCTCGCCGAACACCTCCTCGGGAACGCCGTCCACGAAATCGTTGCCCTCGGTCTCGGCGCGGATCTCCCGGTGCCGGTCCCGGTCCGTCATATAGAGCACCTCTTCGATGCTCGGGACGAAGATGTCCACATGGGGGAGCACCTTCGACAGTATCTTGTTCCAGTCCAGACCGCCCGCCGCGCTGTGCGGGTCGGGAAGGGTCATGTCGAGGGAGGTCACCGCGCCGGACTCCTTCGCCTTCCTGAATATCCTTTCCAGCTCCGCTCCGTCGTCGGCGTAAATCTTTTCCATGAGAGGGGGGTAGCCGAAATGAAACAGCCGTCCCCGGGAGACCGCGTCGTAGTCCACGTGTTCCGAGGCGTACACCGCGTTACAGCCGGGGTTCTCCAGGAACATCCGGTCCGTGCCCGGCGGACAGAGGACGATGCTGTACGCGGTACACGCCGCGTCGCATCGCCGGACCCCCTCGGAAAGCCCGTGCGCGTCCAGCAGGTTCGAGGCCATCTGCCCCAGCGGGTCGGACCCCACGAGCCCGGCAAGCCGCACGTTCCTGCCGAACTTCTTCATAGCGATCCCGGTGTTCGACACCGCGCCGCCCAGAGATATCTCGAGCGCACCGGCTTCGATGAGGGCGCCCGGTTTGAAGATATCGGAGAATCCGAAGCCGGCGTGCGCCTTCCGGAAGCGGGGCGTCATGTCTATGCAGACGTAGCCGGCGATTACCGCGTCGTACCGTGAGTCAGTTTCCATTCACAGATTATAGTACTTCCACGCCGAGAAGCCCACACAGATCGAGCAGTTTTTCGGTGTGGTCGCCGTACGCGATGATGTAATGCTGGCTCATCACGTTCTGGATGAAATCCTCGACCGGGCTGTCGAGCGTGATCTCCAGGCTCGGGAGCTGGGGCGTGGGGGGTGTCCAGCCGGTCTCCTCCCACTTTCTCGGGGTCTTCGCCTCGCCCGTCACGAGGTGCATCTGGTACAGTCGGCCGGTATAGGTCAGCCGCGCGAGCGTCACAGGACCGGTCCTGACCTTCGACGTGTTGAGCAAGCCCTCGCCGAAATCGCCGAATGCGGTAGGCCTGACCGTTACGTCACCTTCCACGATTTCGGAAGGGACGTAGTCGGGGACCCCCATGAGCATGCCGTCGTGGGTGAACTCATAGAACTCCATGTACGAGGCGATCTGACCGGTTAGGTTCCTGATCATCAGCTGGGTGACGGCACCCAGGGTGTCGTTTTCCGGGACGGTGGGGATACCCTCGTTCTCCCCGAGCAGCATGAAGACGGCCGCGGGAGGGAAGCCAAGCAGCTTCTTCACCCCGTCCACGTCGATGAGCGACACCGCCTGGTAGCCGCGCTCCCTCACTTTCTCCTTAAGAGCAAGGTACAGCCTTGCCGGCTTCTCCAGCGTCTCGTCGCTCGCCTCCTTCTCAAACGTCCATCTCTTCTTCATGTCCTCGACGAGTGACGACACGTCCTTCGGGTCGAGCGCGTCGCCCTTCTGCGTCATCTCCAGCATCTCGAACACCTCGGCCTCCGGGCCGATCTGCGCCCGGAGCGACACCCCGTCGTGGAGGGTGCCGTACAGTTTCATGTCCCGGTAGCCCATCATGCCTATCCGGGCACCGCGTAAACGGGAGGCGGCCTGTGCGGCGCGGGCAAAGCCGGTTATCTCATCGATATCCGGCTTCTCGCCGAGGTAGTTGACGACGTACTTGAACGTATAGCCCATGTCCTCCATCGGCTTCCGGATCGCGGTGGTGCCGGCCTGGCTCGCCGTCGTGACGAAGCGGTCGTCCTCCATCCATCCGGTGAGTCCCCACAGCAGCATCGGCTTGTGGGCGAACTTGTCGATGACGTCGATTACCGCGTGCGACGGTATCCATCCGGCCAGGCACACGATCAGCAGGTCGAAGTCCTCCTTCGCCAGCTCCTCGCGTGCGCGCGCGACGTCCTTTCCTTCCGGATCGTCGCTCACCGGGGCGGTCCAGACCAGGTCGAATCCCCGCTCTTCGAGCCGGGCGCGGGCCTCGCCGCACAGGCGTTCGATAAGCTGTGAAGGGATGTTTACCTCGCCGAAACCGACGAAGCCGGCGCGGATTCTCGGGAGTTCCATAGTCTTCTCCTTTTCCCCTACCAATCGAACGTGGGCACGTCCATCCACTCGCCGCCCTTCATGGCGGACTGGTGCGCGATGATGCCGGGGATCGTGAAATCGGTCGAGCGCATCACGTCGAACGGCGGCTTCGTACCGTTGTCGACCGAATCCAGGAAGTCCCGGATCAGGTAATACTCGGACGTGCCGTGGCCGCCCTGCTTCGCCTCCTCCGGCGCGTTCGGGTCCACCGTGGTGCATTCCATGGCCTCGCCCTTGCAGCGTTCCATGTCGTCTTCGGCGTAGAACAGCCCCGCGCCGCGATCGCGCTGGTTTTCCAGGTGTCCCTTCGTTCCATACAGCGAGTACCACACCATGTGGGGGCGGGAGGCGGTCTGGCTTCTCAGAATCTTCACGACCGCGCCCTTCTCCGTTTGGAAGAGGCCGATCTCGAAATCGAGAAAGCCCGGATGATCCTTGTAGTCCGGCATCTTGTTGAACCCGGAGGTGAGGCCGCATCCCCTGACGATCCGGTCGTCCATCAGCGTCAGGATCGGTCCCAGCGTGTGCGCGCAGTACCAGATGGGAGGACGCTCGTGCCGCCAGCAGTAGCTATCGTCGTCCTTGTTGACGAGCAGGTGGATGATCTCGTGGATGTATTCTCCCTCGGCGTAGTAGATTTTCCCGAGTTTTCCGGCGTCCACCAGCTTCTGCCATTCCTTGACGTAATGGAAGTAGGTGTAGTTCTCCGCCATCATATAGGTCAGGCCGGTCTTCTTCACCGCGTTCACCACCTGCTCGCACTCCTCCACCGTGTAGGCCACCGTCTGCTCGCAGAGGACATGCCGGCCCGCGTCGAGCGATTTCAGTGTCTGCTCTGTATGGAGCGGGATGGGCGTCGCGATCATCACGATATCCATGTCCGCATTGACGAAGTCGTCGAAGTTCTTGTACAGCTTGGAGTCGTCCAGTTCGAACGCCTCGCCCAGGTCCGCCAGCTTCTTTTCATCGATATCGCACAGCGCCGTCACCTCCACGTCCGGGTGCGCGCTGAATACCTTGACGAATCCCCTCCCCCGTGACAATCCGACGATTCCGATTCTGTGCTTCTTCATGACTTCTCTCCATACAGTCTGTTCAGCAGCTCCAGCGCCTTGTTTGTCATCGCGGCGCAGCCCTCGACTGACGGCCGGGCGGATCTGGCGATGAGCGACTCGTAGCCACCAGCCTCCCATGCCTGCTCCGTCACGATATAGCCCAGATAATCACCTCCCAGTTCGACGGGGAACGTCCACGGAAACGGGCTCTCTTCCTTTATCTTCAGTCCCCACTCGACAAACACCTCGCCGGGAAGACTCGCGAAGCCGATGTCACCGATGCGCCACGCCTGGATAATGGTTTTCGCCTCGGTCACTCCTTCCCTCCGCATGATCTCGAGCTCGTTCCGGAACACGTCCTCGTTCTTCTCGCCCCACTGGGACGTGCGGATGCGTTCCTCCTGGTCCACGGTGAGATCGCGATAGGGAACGGTAATCTCCTCCTTCACGGTCGCGAGCGAGGGCGCGCCTTCGATTTCCTTCCTCTTCTCGAGAGCGGAGAGCATCGCGTGCGCTATCCGGTTTCCGACCAGCTCGCAGTGGGCCCACCGGTCCGTTTCCGCATCACCGGTCGTAACGGGCGGGCCGTACGAGGCGTTGATGTCGCCGCAGGCGCCCGGCATGAATACCGGGACGACCTGATCTCCGAATCTCTTCCGCAGGTTCGCGGCGACGACGGAGGGATAGTCGGCGCTGAACTTGTTGCCGAAGTAAACGTTTGTATGAAGGGTGTAGTGCCAGAGTATCGCGATCGGTGTACCGTCTTCCCCGTCGAACGAGAGCACGCCCGCCTCGGGATCGATCGGGGCGGCGGTGCCGAGACATTGAACGTCCTCCTCTCCCCGGTTCAGGCACCACCCGTTCAGCTCCCTGCCGTCCTTGAACCGGAATCGCCGGTTCTGGCCCACGCTCAGGCAGTAGCCCCGCGCGAAGCTCGCCGTCGCCGGCTTCTTTGCCTCGTCGGCTTTCCGTACCGCGTCGGCGAATTTCTCAGGGACGGTGGCGAGCCACTCCTCGTCCACGCCTCCCTCCTCCGCTCCGAACATCGGGCCGACGTACGGTCCGGAATGGGTGTGGCTCGCTGCCCACACGACGTTAGACTCCGGGATGCCTGTGGCCTCCGCGGCGAGCGCGACAGCCCGGTCGCCCTCCTTACGGTAGAGCTTCACGAGGTCGACGAGCACGTACGCGATTCGGGTGCCGTTGGACTCAAGGACGATCGCCCGGGCGCCCAGCGGATCGTGGACCCCTTCGGACGTGCGGGGGAACAGACTTCCCGCCATCGCGGTTCCGATCGGAGGGGTGATGTCCACCTCGGCGGCGCCGACGAGCAATTGGTTGCTCATGTTATCTTCCTCCAGTGATTGAATGGTGACGCCTCATACTACGGATCGCCACAGGTGCCTGCAAGAGGAACAACTTGCGATGTAGGGGAGATTCTTGCGTTACAGGGAAAGCGGCGGGAAGTCCTTCGGGGACCTGCGGTGGAGAGTCGCCTGTTCGTAGCCGTAGGCGACGTCGAACAGCGATGGTTCGCTCCACGTGGCAAAGATGAGGAAGTCGACCCCGCTTCGCTCCATCGTGGTTCTGTCGTCGAGGTAGGCCCGGTGGACCAGAGATATCGTCAGCTCCGTCACTTTCTCGCCCGGTACCGGCTCGGGGAATACCCGAAATGCCTGCGGAACGCCTTGCTGAAGTAGTTGGCGTCTTCGTATCCGACCGCGTAGGCGACCTCGGCCACCTGCGCCGCCGGATCCGCCAGCAGCTCCGCCGCCTTCTGCATCCGCACCTGGGTGAGATACGAGGAAAGGGTGAATCCGCTCTCCTTGCTGAATATGTGCGATAGATGACAGGCGCTGATGCCCAGGTGCGTCGCGATATCGGAAAGCGTCATGTGCCGGTCCATATTGTCGCGGATGAAATCCTTCGCCTCCTGCACCATCGCCTTGCGCCGTTGTTCACGGGCCTTGGTCTCGCGCGGCGTCTTCGGCGCTCGCCGCTCGCCGGCCGAGGCCGCCATGAAGAGGAGAAGGCGGTACAGGGATGCGTTCATCATCTCCTCCCACATGGCGCGGTGCTGCTTGAAGATGTCGTGCGTCTCGAAGATCATCTCCTTCATCGTCTGCTTGTCGGCGGGCGCCAGCCGGACCAGGTCGCGGTTGATCTCCGGCGGGAGGAGCTTCTTTGCATCCTTCCAGGCGAATTCGACGTGGAGCACTTCAAAGTCGCTCCCCACCTTGAATTCGTCCAGGTGCTTCGTCCCCGCGGGCACGAGGAGGGTGTCTCCCGGCCTGCCCCGGAACGCCATTCCCGCCATGCGAAGCGTCACGTCTCCTCCCACAATGTGAACGAGTTCGTTCAATCCCGCCGTGTGTTCCCGCGTGGCGAATATCGGGTCCCACGCGGACATGCTGAGCGTGATCACGTTGGGAAGCGAAACCTTCCTCGGCTTCGTCCGCAGAATCTCCTTCCTAGGAAGCGGTCCAGGCTCTTTCATCTATGTCTCTCCAGGGCACGAATGCCGTTTCCGATTCTATCAGATTCTCGTCCCCTCCGTAGACCACCAGGGTCTCGATGCTACCGGAGGTCTCCAAGTCTGTTTTGACCCGGTCGAGACATCTTCGAACGTCAGAAGGAGTTCTTGTCCCGGCCTTTGCCTCCAACAGCTGCAAGAGGCTTCCGTTAACGACGACCAGATCCACCTCTACTCCGTGTCTGGTCCTGTAGTGGAACACACCCCGATCCTCGCCGCGATGAACGCGGTTCTTGACAATTTCCGAGACGACCCACGTTTCGAAGAGCGCTCCCCGCAGCGGATGATTGGCGAGCTGGCCCGCGCTGCGGATGCCCAGGAGCCAGCATGCGAGGCCGGTATCATAGAAGTGCAGCTTGGGCATCTTAACGAGACGCTTCCGTTCGTTGCCGGCATATGCCGGAAGGCGAAAGGCGATGAAAGTTGTTTCCAGGATAGAAAACCATGCCTTCGCTGTTGGTTGAGACACCCCGCAATCAGCGGCGAGTGAAGAGAAGTTCACGAGCTGTCCGATCCGTGCTGCACAGAGGCCGACAAACTTCTGGAAAGCGATCAAATCTCCAACGTTCGTCACGGTGCGAACATCACGTTCAAGATACGTGGCAACGTAGGAGCCCAGCCACTCCGAGGGAGAGAAGTGTCTATGGTGGATACGCGGATATGCACCGGAGAAGATTGTCTCGTCAATGGATACGGGGTGCTTTGGGAACCGGGTCATTTCGTTGTAGGAAAGAGGCAGCAGATGCATCACGGCTGCGCGTCCCGCCAGGGACTGGCTGATTGACTCGAGAAGAGACAGGTTCTGTGAGCCGGTCAGGATCCATCTGCCGGGCCGGGGATCACTGTCGATGAGCCCCTGAAGATACGAGGGAAGTTCGGGGCATCGCTGGACCTCGTCAATGACAGCGCCATCCGGACACGTGGCGAGGAATGATCTGGGGTTGTTCATGACCTCAGCCCGGGTGTCCGGCTCCTCGAGATTCACGTACGGGTGTTTCGGGAAAGCCATTCGGCAGAGTGTGGACTTCCCGCTCTGGCGAGGCCCCGTGAGGGTAATTGCCGGGAAGGATTCTGCCATGCGGAGAAGGCGGTCCTGCAGGTCTCGCTCGATCATGAAGGGCATCATACGTGCCGGCTGCGGCCAAGTCAAGACCGGACTTTGAAGTGGCCGCGTCATAACCTAATATCAATAAATACAGATAGATACGAGAAGCCAGCTGTGCGAAAACGCGGCAGAATCGCCGGCCTAAGACCGGACGCCGGCGGGAGGCGGCTTGGGGTGGCGGGCCCGCTTGCGGAACGCACTGGGCGCCTTGCCGGTCTGCTTTCGGAACTTGCGGCTGAAGTACAGCGCGTCGCGGTAGCCCGAGGCGTAGGCGACCTCGGAGATCGCCATGTCGGTATTCTTGAGCAGCGCCTTGGCCCGCTCCAGCCGGATCTCGTTCAGCACCTGCACCGGGCTCTTTTCGAACGTGTCCTTGAACAGGAGGAACAGGTTGGAGCGTGACATCCTGAACGCCCGCGCGTAGTCGGAGACGTTCATGCCGGAGCCGATATGCTGGTCCATCGCCTCCCTGATGCGCCGCGCGAGCGGCCGGTCGCCCGACGGCTCCGGATTGAACGGAGCGCAGGCGGCCGCGAGCCAGTGGAGCATGGATATCGCCGTCAGGTCCGCCTGCTCCGGATAATCCGTCGCCAGCACCTGCAGCTCGTGCATCAGCGTTCTCGCCTCCTCGGGATCCGCGGCCCGCGCCCACGGCCGGTCCTCCGTGGTCCCCAGCAGCCGCATGAATTCGCCCGCCAGCGGCCCCTTGAGACGCACCCAGTCGATCTCGATGTCCTCGCCCTTGAACGGAGAGGCGGCGAACAGCTCCCACTGGATGTGCGGCCACATGGAAAACAGGTCGTCCGGCCCGAGCACGACGTCCACGCCGTTTATCGCCTTGAAGTGCACCTTGCCCCTGGCGATCAGGTGAGTGCAGTAGTAGAAGGGATCATCATCGGCGTTGAACCGGCTGCAGTCGCGGTATCCGACGGATTCCAGCCAGACTCCCGCCCAAGGACCCGGATCGTCGCATGGCCAGGGAATGTGTGTCCTCAGCTCGTCGGGCATGGCTCGCTCCGATTCAACGAAAGTCCATATTTCTGAACAATAGTACCCCTTGGGGCGTGGAAATGCAAAGGTATGCTCATCGAGGAATCAACACCTTTCATGGATTCTCTGTTAACGAACGGCTACCATACGATCATATACCGGTGGAGGATCACACATGCCCTCAGAACAGGATTCCGACGCCAGATTCGAGGAGATACTGGAGGATACCCAGCTCCCGGTGCGGGCGTATATCGCCGGGATGGGCGTGTCCCCGGACGACGTGGACGACGTGACGCAGGATGTGTACGTGGCGTTCTACAAGCAGAAGGGGACGCTCCCGCCCGACACCACCCCCGTCCAGTGGCTGAAGGGAATTGCCAAGAACCTCTGTCTGGAGCATTTCAGAAGATCGAAGCGGTACGGCGAGCGTTTCACCGCGCTGGCCGAGATCCTCGAACAGCTGCCGGATTCACAGGAGGTCTCGGCCGGTGATGATTCATACCGCGATGCGCTGCTCCACTGCTTCTCGAAGCTCTCCGACCGGCACCGGGAGCTGGTCAACCTGCGGTTCAGGAAGAACCTGCCGGCGAAAACCATCGCGGAGCGGGTAAAGAGCACCGAACAGGCGGTGCGCGTGATCCTCTTCAGGGTGAGGAAAGCGCTCAAGGACTGCATCACGAGGGAAGTGGCGAAAGGAGCGGCGGGATGAAGGACGCACTGCTGGCCAGATTCGTCGACGACCGGACCTGCCTCTCGGAAAAAGAACTCGGGGAACTGATCGACGAATTGCGCTCCGATGAGAAGCTGGCCCGGGAGGTGCGCGACTACCTGGTGTTCGACGAAATGCTCTCGGAGAACCTGCGCGAGGATCGCGGGGATCTGCCGGCGCAGGTGCGTCAGAGAATCAGGGACCTGGAAAACGGAACGAAGAGCCGCGAATCTACCCGGAAGTTCGCTATAAAGGTGAAACGGGCGGCCGGCGAGACGCCTGCCGCATCTGGAGTGTGGCGGCGGGCGGTCTGGGGGCTTCTCGCGATCGCGGCCGGCATCATCGTCGTCCTCGGCGTGCTCATTCCGCGCATGAAGGACGAGTCGTCGGATCATTCCGGAATCCTGGCACGAGCGAATGATATGGAGGGAAACGCGACGGTCGTCCGGGGGGACAAAAACGTTCCCGTCTCGACTTCCGGCGGTCTGATGCCGGGGGACTCTATCAGGGTGAAGGAAGGCGAGACCCTTTCCTTCATATATGTTGATGAAGAAACGAAGGTATCGCTCGAGGGTGGAACGCGGCTGAGGATTCCCTCGCAGGACAGAGGCAAGCGGCTGAACCTGGAGTCCGGCCGGCTCACCGCGTCCGTTGCCAAGCAGCCGGCGGGCAAGCCGTTCGTGGTCGACACCCCGCAGGCTGAGATCACGGTCGTCGGCACAAGGTTCACCACGTCGGTGTTCTCCTGGAAGGTCCTGATGCGGTTGGAGGTGACAGAAGGCTTGGTGAGGCTCCTGTCCAAGGGGGACGGCAAGGTGCTCGACGTGGGCGCCGGTGAGTATGCCACGGTGATGAACGGCGTGGGATTCATAGGGGCGCCACCTACCGACAAGCTGCCGCGAGCGGAGATGCTGAGAGAGATACAGGTGCCCGAGAACGTTGGGAAGGTCGCGGCAATCGCAATCGAGGAAACGGCGTTATGGGCCGCTTCCGCTGAGAAGCCGGCGCTTTTCCAATTGGACATGGAAGATGCGCACGTTTTGAAAGAAGTAGATCTGAGCGCCGAATTCGGCAGAATTCTCTCTCTCGCGTGGGATGGCACGCACCTGTGGGTCCTCGCGCCCGCGCCGTCTACGGCCCGGGGCAAGGGCGGGCGCCACGGAATCAGCCTGGCGGCGGTCGATCTGACGAGTGGCAAAGCCGTCAGGTGGGTAGACCGGTCGGGCTGGGACTATCTCAGGGGAGGCAAACTGTCCCTTACGTTCGGAGAGGAACGCCTGTGGCTGAAACGAAGCGGTGGAATGATAGAGGAGATAGACCCCGCCGGCGGCAACACGGTTCGTTCGCACTCGACGAGACTCAACGGCGGCAGCGTGATCGCGCACGGCGATGGCGTGCTGTGGTCGCACGTGTGGGGATGGATATTCCGGGTCGAGCCGGCGGATGGGGACCTGACCTTGGTCGGTACGTTCCCGCCCTACTCGGCTTCGGGCGACATGGTCGCGGTGGGGAAGGGCCTGGTCTGGACGATAAAGGGCAAGAACCGGCAGCGGCTGTGCCTTATGAAGATGCCGAAAGGAGACTGATCATGAAGAAAGCGACGATCCTGTTCCCAATCGTGCTGCTGTGCGCCGCCGCATCTGCCGCCGGAGATTCCTGGAGACCGTACGCGGCGCCCTGCGTCGAACGGGAAAACGTATTCGCGTTCACGGCCAAGCCTGCCGTGAAGATGATCGAGAAGGACCGGTACGAGATTACGTTCGCCGTCAAGGGAAACTGCGACGTGACCGCCGACATCATCGATGAAAAGGGCGGGATTGTCCGTCATCTCGGCGCAGGGGTCCTGGGGGCCAACGCGCCGGCTCCCTTCCGGAAGAACTCGCTCTCCCAGAAGATTCTGTGGAACGGCAAGGACGACCTGGGTTTCTACCACAAGGAGCCGGAGAAACTGAAGGTCCGCGTCCGGCTCGGGCTGAAACCGGTGTTCGATAAACGGTTGGGTGGGAGCAGCCCGAGGAACCTGCCGGGATACGTCTCCGGCCTGGCTGTCGGGCCCGACGGGGTGATCATCATCTGCCGAGGGCTCTGGTCCGGTTTCAGTCACGCGACGATTCGGAAGTTCGACCGTGAGGGGAAATACGTCGGTGTGCTGGTCCCGCCGCCCTCGGACCTGCCGGAGGAGAAGCTGGCCGGCATGGGATACGTGGAGTACGAGCCGGGAAAGCGCGCCGTTCATGGGCGGGATGTAGGCACCTCGACGACGAAGAATGCGTCCTACCTGCCGGACGCGCTGGATCCGGATAAGCTGTTAACGGTGCAGCCGGTCGTGACCGGCGGGCGGTTTGTGTGGGCGAACCAGGGGTTCTGGTACGCGAGTCCGGGCTCGTTTCTCCATTACGTCTACACGGACGGATCCACGGACGAGCGGGGCGTGGCGGGAATACCGCTGGCCAGAGAGGGTGCCCTTCACAGCGACCCGCGGCTGGCTGTCTCGCCCGACGGGAAGACCATCTACGTCGCCGCGATCGTGAAAGGCAAGGGAATCGGAAACTCCTTCTGCGTATACGCACGGTCCCTGGACGGCAATGAAGAATCCCGCATCTTTGCCGGAACGCCGGGCAAGCCGGGATCGGACAACAAACATTTCAACGGCACAGTGGGAATCGCCTGCGACGCGAAGGGCCGGGTCTATGTGTCGGATCGCTTGAACAACCGCATCCAGGTCTTCTCGCCGGACGGTGCGTATCTCAAGACGATCAAGTTCCCCCGACCCAACCTGATCTGTGTCCACCCGAAGACGGACGCCATCTATATCCAACATGATGTGGCCGGGGGAACGGGGTGGCTTTCGGGAGGAGGGTCCAAGGGCACGCTGACAAAGCTGACCTCATTCGACGACCCGAAGAAGGAGTTCAGCGTGAAGAATTTCGGCGGGCTGATAGCGCTGGATTCCTGGTCGGAGAAGCCCCGGATATGGCTGTCCGGCAGGTACGCATGGCGGGGTAAGGATATCCGGATGGATTCCGTGACGGTCTGGGAAGAGAGGGGAAACGGACTCGAGAAGATCATCGACTTCGATCCCGAGCCGGTGAAGGAAGCGGGGAAGAGCTGGTTCGGCCGATGGGAAGGGATCGGCGCCCTCATGAGTGTGAGGTCGGCGTGCGATCCCGTGCGCGAGAAGCTTTACTACGGTCACCATGTATTCGATCTGAAGACCGGGGCGTACGGGGGGCGTTTCGAAGTGGCCGGCGACGTGGGGGAGATTGCCTTCGACAAACGGGGGTACATGCACGGGCGCCAGTACGGGGTGGGACGGTTCTGCGTGTGGCGCGTCGATCCCACGCGGGCTTCCGGCAAGCCGATGGCCCAATGGGAGGAGAAAAGCGACAGGAAGACCTCTGTTACGTGCTATCCCGAGTGTCCCTACGATTACGGTGTTCAGAAAGGGGCTCCGCACAAGGCCGGGTGGGTGGGGGCCATACCCACGAAATGTCAACCCGGTGCAAAGACGTTCCAGGACGGTTTTGGGGTGAACATGCGCGGCGAGGTCGTGGTGGAAAGCAATATCTACTACGTGCCGAAACTGGAAGAACAAGGCTGGGATCTGGCCAATCAGGGAATAGCAGCGAGAAAGAAGGCCGGCATATATGTGGACGGCGGCAGGCCAACCTATTCGTCCTTCATGAGAGATATTAAGGATCTGGAGAAGCGCGGCGAACAAACGTATTTTCTTCGTCGGATGCCGGGGATTCCTTTGCATGGCGCGACGTTCTGGGTATACGACCCGACCGGTGAAGGAAAGCCGGCATCTCCTGCTATCGTGGGCGACCTGTCGAATGGCGTGCAGGTCGATGAAGACGGCTGCATTTACTTCACCACCAGGAGGACCCGCCTCTTCGGTGGAAAGGAGTTTCTGGGGGGTAGAGCAGGCACGTTCGGGGCGCCGGCCGGCGACAAGGCGAAAGGAGGGGTCTTCACCGGCACGTTCGTGAAGGGTCGTTTCGACAGAGTGAAGGTGCTCATGGACAAAGCCGTCATCAAGCTGGACAGGAAGCCGACTCGCCCCCCGGAGGTCGTTGCCTCGGATGGGCGCCCGCAAGCCTGGATAGAGGGGGCCGACTGGATGTATGCGGGCGCCTCACCGATCGTTTCGGGAGGGTGTTCCTGCTATCAGATGCGCGCTCATCTCGACTGGTACAAGCGGTCGTACGTGCCGGAGGCGTACCGGCACTCGATCGGCATCCTGGACACCAACGGCAACATCATCATGCACCTGGGCCGGTACGGCACGTTCGACGACGCGCCGGGCGGGCCGAAGGGGGCGAAGCCGGGCGGGACGGACATCGGCATGGTACTGCCGCGCTACATAAGCGGCACGGACGACTACCTGTGCTACGGGGATATGGGAGAGAAGATCGTGGTGCTGAAACTCGACTATCACGCGGGAGAGACCGCGGCCATAGAGGTGCAGTGATGATACGGCAATTGATGGGGACAGGATACGCCAATACAGGGGGGCGGCCCCATCCTTCTCGGCCGGCGTATGTCTGTGCGTTTTGCGTTCTGGCCATAGCATCTGTCGTGACGGCGGCTGAAGAGCCTCCGGCCGCCACCCGCGTGCTCGATACGCGAAGCTACTGGCGGGTGCACGCGACGCTGCGTCCGCCGGTGTTCGGAACCGCAAGTGACGCCAAGCCGGACCCCGAGAGTATATGGGCGGAGTACCGCATGAATCCCGAGACGGGCGAGCGAAAACGCGTGCCTGTCATGCCGCCGGATCAGCCATGTCTGCCGTGGCCTCCTTCCGGCTGGATGAAGCCGGAGTTCGGTGACAGCGGGTGGTGGCGGGACCCGGGCCCCTTCTTCGGCAAACCTTGGATAAAGAGAGGGATACATGGCATGGTGTCATGCCATGACTATCCCTGGGGGGCCGCCCAGCCGCGGGAGCTTGCGCTTTTCTGCGCACGCGGGAAGTTCACGGTGACCGATCCGTCGAAGATCAAAGGGCTGAAGCTCAACGTGACGTTTCGGGGTGGACTGGTCGCGTACCTGAACGGCCAGGAAGTGCATCGAGCGCATATGGCGGCCGGCGGCTCGGGGTTTGAGGCGCTCGCCGAGGACTATCCGGCGGCGGCCCACACGAGCAAGGGTGGAGACCTGAGGATGCGGCAGGTGGGCAACGTCGCTCTGCCCGTATCCGGGCTGCGTAAGGGAACGAACGTGCTGGCGCTCGAGATACATCGCGCGGCGATTCCCGCCGACAAGATGAAGCAGAGACATCAGGAGATGTGGTCGACCGTCGGACTGCTGGAGGTCCGTCTGGAATCGGAAGGCGAAGGCGTTGAGTCCAATATCTCCCGGCCCTCGGGTCTGCAGATCTGGAATGCGAATCCGCTCGAATCCGTGTTCGACACGGATTACGGGGAGCCGCACGAGCAACTGCGGCCGATCCGGATTGTCGGCGTGCGCGGCGGGGTCTTCAGCGGGCAGGTCGTGGTCGGCTCGGACAAGCCCGTCAAGGGATTGACCGCCAAGGCGGGCGTCTTCGCGAATAAGGGCGGCGCCGCCCTGGCGGCATCGGCGGCGGCAGTATTCTATCCTCGTCCTACGACCACGGCATTCACGAAGAAGGCGGTGGCTCTCGACAGCGAATCGCGCCGATTTGATGCGTTCGCGGAAACGCCTCCGGATGAGGTGCGCGTAAAGAAGAGCAAGAAACCGGTTCCCGGATTAGGAGCGGTTCAGCCGGTTTGGATCAGTGTATCCGTTCCGAGAGACGCCGCCGCCGGCGTGTACGAGGGCAGGCTTACGATTGGAATCGAAGGCCGAACGATTGCAGAAGTGCCTGTGCAGCTCCGCGTTCTTGAATACCGGCTTCCGGAGGCCAAGGATTTCCGCACGTGGGTGGACTTCATCCAGTCTCCGGAGTCCCTGGCTATCCGGTACAAGGTTCCGATGTGGTCGGAGAGGCATTTCGAGCTGATCGGCCGGACCTTCAGGCTGCTTGCAGGAGTCGGGAACAAGACGCTGTATATCCCTCTGATCTGCAGGACGAATCTCGGCAACAGCGAGTCGATGGTACGTTGGGTTGAGAAAGTGGGAGGTGGATACGATCATGATTTCAGCGCCGTGGAGAAATACCTGGACTGCGCGCTGAAGCAGGGCCTTCGGCCCCAGGTGGTGTGTCTGCAGGTGTGGGACTATCACGTGGGAACAGACGGGGCGAACCGGGGCTTCGGGTCGGGTTTTGGCTTCAGGATCGGCGGGATGGGTGGGAAGGCTGGAGATGCGGACGTCCCCGTGAGCCTCCTCGATCGGGCATCGGGAGAGGTCAAGGAGATGGCGGGGCCCAAGTACTCCGACCCGGAGGCCGAGGCCTTCTGGAAGCCCGTTATGGAGGGGTTGAGGAAACGAATGAAGGAAAGAGGTCTGGAAGACGCCATGATGCTGGGAATAGTGAGCGACAGCGTTCCGGGGACGAACGTGGTGGAGTTCTGGAAGAGCATTCTTCCGGAAACGCCGTGGGTATGCATGGCACATGCGGGTACGAACAGCATCCATGGGGCTCCCATCAAGTATCGGACGATGGTGCACCTGTTCACGGGAGCGGTTGACCCGGAGATCGAACGCCTGCACGGGTGGGCGCGGCCTGAGACCCTGGCGCTCTTTCCAAGGACGGCGACGATGGGATCGGACGCCGGCGCCTGCATGCCGCTCACGTTCTTCCGCATGATCTTCGAGTGGAACATCCAGGGAAAGCAGCGGGGCGTCGGGCGTCTTGCCGCCGATTTTGTCCCGACAAAGGAGGGGTGGGGCGGCCGTCGGATATCGGGCCGCTATCCCGAGACCAGTTGGGGCAACCTGAACCTGATGCCGGCGTGGCTCGCAGCGGGGAAGGACGGGCCGATATCCACAGTCGCCTTCGAGATGGCCAGGGAAGGTATCCAGGAATGCGAGGCGTACATACTTGTCGACAGCGTGCTCGCGGATAACACGCTTCGCGCGAAACTGGGCGAGCCGCTCGCGAAGAAGTGCCGGGGAATCCTCGACGAAAGGGTTCGACATAACCTGTGGTCCACGGATATGAGCTGGACGACTCGATGGAACAGAGACCGGTTCCTGCCCGGCGGAGCGATCGGGTTCGACTGGTACGTCGGCGGCTCACGCTGGCAGGACCGCTCCAAGGCGCTCTACGAGGCGGCGGCGGAGGTGCAGGCAAAGCTCGAGTAGCGGGGGTTCAGCGGTACAGCGGCATGTATCGGTAGTACACCTCCAGGCACAGCGCGCCCAGCGCGGTGGAGTACACCCGCCCTCCGGCCGGGCCCCAGCCCGCCGAGAAGTCCCACGAGCCGTCCTCGTCGCCTCCCTTGCGCTGGTTGGGAAGGAGCGTTTCCTTCAACGCCTTGTTCCAGGTCCGCCAGTGGTTGCCTCCCACCTGAAACATCCCGAGCGTCGCATAGTACCAGTGGTAGAAGTACTGCACGTCGCCCACCCCGCAGTCCGGCTTCCACTGGGGCGGCTCCTGTATCAGCAGGTCCGCCTGCATCTGAATCATCGGGTCCGTCGGCGCGACACCGAGAAACATGTAGGAAGCCATTCCCACCGAGGTCATGGCGAACCCTTTGCCGTAGGGGTACTGTCCCTTGGCGGTGTAGCCGACCTTGCCGTAGTCGTTCTGGTCGGTGATTTCCCTGAGCCGGTTCAGCGCCCCCTGGAACGACTCCTCGTTTACCTTCAGCCCGGCTATCTTCGCGCTCTTGATTGCCATCACCCCCCAGCCCAGCACCGAGGTGGAGCGAAAGCTGCCGTGGTGCCAGCCGGAGTACGGCTCCTGTATCTTCTGCACGTACTCCACCGCCGCCTGCGCCGCCCCGCCGATCTCCCTGTCGAGCGACATCCCGTACGCCTCGGCCAGCGCCAGCGTGCCGATGGTGTGGTCGTATACCTCGTAGCCGCTGCCGTCCCGTATGAACGCGCCGGTGGGGAGCTGCTTGGATATCAGCCACTTCACCGCGCGGTCCACGTTGTCCTTGTACTTACCCGTCTTGTTCGTGTGGCCGGCGCCCAGGAAGGCGAGCACCGCCAGGCCGCTCACCGCGGTGTCGGACACGCAGTTTCCTCCGGAAACGGAGTTGAAGCCGCCGTGCTTCGCCACGTCCCAGTGGCCGTCGTCCTCCTGATGACGGGCGAGCCAACGAAGTGCGGCGTCGACCGCGTCCTCCGTCGCCTGTCCCCCGCCGCCGCGCCGAAGCGCGTTCTTCTTGCCGCCGCCTCCGCGGAAGCCGTACCGTCCGCCCTTGCCTCCGCCGCCGACGCCGATGGAGCTCACCAGGCCGACCGATCCGGAATCGACGAACCCGATGGCGTCCTCGAACCCCTGCGCGGTGTCCATGTCCATGTCGCTGTCGGTTTCGAAGTGATCGGCCACCGCCTCCACGTCCATCGTGACGACGGGCATCTCCACCTCCAGCTCGGTTTCGACCAGAGGCATGTCACGCTTCACCAGGTCCCGCTTCACCTCCGGATCGTATTCCGGCTCTTCCTTCTGCTCGATGCGGGCCTCGATAATGATCTCGTTGACGGCCTGCTCCGGGACGCCGATCTTCCATACCCACATGATGAGGAGGACCACGGTGTGGAACGCGATCGAGATCGCCCACCACGGCGTCTTCGCAAGAAGCTCGTCCAGGCGGGAATCGCCCCGCTTCTCGGTCGGCTGGTCCTCGGCCGGTACGACCGTCTCCTGTTCCGCGGGCATCTCAAAGGCGGGAAAGAACGAGCTGGTGTCGAATTCGACGGCAGGTATCTTCACATCCGACATGGGATTTCCTCCAATGTAACACCGCGGGAAAGTGAGTCACTTCCCATAGAAATGATACGGTCGACCCCGAAATCGCGCCACAGACGAATTTGTCAAATGTTTCAGATATCTTTTGCTCATATGCGTAAAATACCGTAGGATGGTGTGTATGGAGAAGAAACCATCCGTCACGTTTCACGACCTTGCGGAATCTCGTGAGTTCAACGAGTTCTTCTCGATCGTGTGGGACCTGACGGGAACAGTGATCGCGCTTCGGGCCCCGGGAATGGAGGAGGCGATGAGGCCGTTCAGCCCGGGCATGACTGCTCCGGTGTGCCAGGTGGTGAACTCGACACGGGAGGGCCACGCGGCGTGCGAACGGGATGACCGGCGCCACACAGAGGAAGCGCTTCGGAGGGGAGAGGCGGTGCACTACATCTGCCATGCCGGCCTGGTGGACTTCATGGTGCCGATCTGCGTGGAGGGGCATCACGTCGCGACGATAGAGGGCGGCCAGCTGATGCCCACGGCCCCCACGGAGGAGGGCTTTCGAACGCTGTGCGAGCGGACCGCGTCGTACGGCCTCGATCGTGAGAAGCTGCGCGAGGCATATTTCGGTGCGACCCCGATGGCGCAGGAGAAGATCGAGGCGATCGTCTCTCTGGTGCGTCTCTTCGGTCAGCACTTCACCGAGTTCGCCTGGCAGCTGGAGGAGCTGAGGGACGAGCGGCGGCATCCGGCGGTGACGAAGGCGATGGACTACGTCACCCAGCACTATCACGAACGGGTTGCGCTGAACGACGTGGCGGATCACGTGCGGCTGTCACCGTCGTACCTCAGCGCGCTCTTCAGCAGAGAGGCGGGGATGACGCTGACCGACTTCATCCACCGGACGCGCGTCGAACGGGCCAAGCGGCTGCTTCGGGACACCGACAAGGGCGTGTCCGAGATCGCCTTCGACGTCGGGTTCCAGAACGTCACCCACTTCAACTACGTGTTCAGGAAGGTGGAGGACACCTCTCCGTCGCAGTTCCGCTCACGCTGATTCCCACTTCAGGCGGCGAGCATGTCATCCAGGAGGAAGACCTTCAGCTCCTCGACCTTGCGCATTCTCTTGTCGTTGGTAAGGATCGAAGGAGTGCGTGTCTGCAGCGCACACGCCGCCTGGACCATATCAGGCAGGGGGAATCCGTACTTCGCACGGAGGGCGCCCGCAAGAGCACCCGTCTCGAACGTCACCGGTACGTGCCTGATGTTCCCCATCGTGTGAAGGGCGTTGACATAGGCGTCGGCTATGTCGGGACGTTTGTCCTTGAGCGGCTTTACCAGCACTTCTCCCGCGGTGACGGGAGTGATGATTCCGGAGAAGGCGCCTCCCGCGGCCCTGTCGAGGAGAGTCTCGCAAAGCTCAGCGTATCGCCTCGAATCCTCGAAGAGATAGACGAACACCATCGTGTCGATCACGACGTCCTGACGCCCCTGCAGCTGCCGAGGGAACTTCATTCTCTCTCCGCCCATTCCGCCCGAAGCCGTGCGACGTAATCCGTCGCGTCCTCGCCGTCCGCTACCTTCCTGCCGATTCCCCGCCACCCGCGGGTCGGCATCGGGTAGATCACGATGCAGTCGTCCCTGGCCTCCACGCGGACCTTGGAGTGGGGTCGGAGCTTCAGCTTCTCCCTCTCCTTCCTCGGGATCACCACCTGGTAGCGCTCACCGATCGTTGCCGTTGTCATACGACACTCCTTTCGTCATACGATAGTATACGTATCATACGCATTTCGGTCAAGGGAGAGGGTCCAATATTCAACGGAAGTCCATATTTCTCAACAATAATACCCCTTGTCGCGCATCATTCTTCGGATATACTTATCAAAAGAGCATAGCCATTCGAGGCCCGCAGGAAACGGCCTCATTCGCAGACGAGAGGCGCATATCCCGAGAATGCCGGAAGGATGCACGCCATGCTTACGAAGAAGGAACGACTCAACCGCCAGCTCGAAGGAAAGGAAGTGGACCATATCCCGACGATGGGCGGATGGTTCGCCAGCGCCGGGCACCTTCTCGACATCGGAGGGATGAGCTGGGAGGAGTACCAGGCCGATCCCGAGGCGGGGACGGTGAAGGCGTACAAGGCGCTGGACGTGGACTGCCTCGCCACGAAGCCGGCGATACCAAGGGAGCGCGACCAGGTACGCGGCATCGCGGTGCTCGACGAGAACTTCAAGGACGTCACTCCGGAGGACGTGAAGAAGGACGGAGACGAGGTGCCCGACGACGACGAGATCGTCGCCGCGTTCGACGTGCCCTACATCGAGGACGCGTTCCGGTTCCGCTTTGAGAAATGGACCGATCTCCTGGAAGACATACAGATCGTCCCGATGTTCTGGGAGGGCGTCCCGCAGTTCCAGCTCTGGTCGGAGTACGGATACGAGGCATACTTCATGGCCTCTGCGCTGTACCCGGAGGCGGTGGGGAACCTGTACCGGCGCACCGGCATCATCGCGAGGGAGCGGAACAGGATATTCGCGAAGCTGATGAAGGAATACGATATTCCGCCGCTCGTGTACGAGGGATACGACATCTGCGACCAGAGAGGGCCGATGTTTTCCGTTGACTTCATGCGGAAGTATTACTTCCCCTGGGTGAAACACGCGCTCGAGCCGTACTTCGAGGCGGACATCGAGGTGGTGCGGCACTGCGATGGGAATGTTGGGCCGTTCCTTGACGATTTCATAGACATCGGGTACGCCGGCCTGCAGGGCTTCCAGTTCGAGACCGGGCTGGACCTGTACGACATCGTGGATCGCTTCAAGAAGAAGACGGGGAAGGCCCCGATCATATTCGGCGGAGTGAGCGTGACGAGGACGCTTCCCTTCGGCACTCCCGAGGACGTGCGGGAAGAGATAGAATACTTCATCGACGCGACGAACGGGGGAAAGCGGCTGATATTCTTCTCGAGCAATACGATCGGAAGAGAAGTACCTCTCGAAAACGTCACATTCGGGTATGATTACATCGTGCGGGGCGGATACGCGCAGAAGTGGACCGGCCCGACGCACGAGACATGGCCGTGGAACAACGGAAAGGAGAGCTGAGATGAGACGAGTATTGCTGCTTGGAGCGGTTATCGCAGTGGCGGCAGGGGTCGCGCACGCCGCGGACTTCCAGAAGCCGCAGCCGGCATCGGCGACGGTGAGGGAGGACGTGTTTTCGTTCACGCAGAAGCCGACGGTAAAGATGCTGGAGAAGGACAAGTACGAGATCGCGTTCGCGGTGAAGGGGAATTGCGACGTGGCGGTGGACATCGTCGACCCGAAGGGAGTCGTGGTCCGTCACATAGGCGCGGGCGTGCTCGGCGCGAACGCGCCGAAGCCGTTCCAGAAGAACTCGCTGTCGCAGAAGGTGTACTGGAGCGGGAAGGACGACCTGGACTACTACGTGAAGGAACCGGAGAAGATGAAGGCCCGGGTCCGGCTGGGCCTGAAGCCGGTGTTCGACAAGCGTCTGGGCGGCGCCAGCCCGAAGAACCTGCCGGGAGCGGTTATGGGGCTCGCGATCGGGCCGGACGCTGCGTATATCATAAGCAAGGGCCTCGCGGCCGGGTTCGGCCACGGGACGATACGCAAGTACGATCGCGAGGGAAAGTATCTCGGCGCGCTCGTGACGCCGCCTGCGGGTACGCCGGATAAGAAGCTGGGCGGGCTTACGTACGTGGAGTACGAGCCGGGGAAGAAGGCGATCCACGCGCCGGGGCTGCAGTCGAGCGTGGCCCACGGCGTGTTCTTCCACCCACCGTACACGCTGGACGGCGACTCGATGACGTCCAATCAGCCGGTGGTGGTGGGGGACAAGCTGGTATTCGCGAATTCCGGATACATATACGCGTCGCCGGGATCGTTCCTTCATTACATATATGCGGACGGCTCGACGGACGTGCGCGGCATAAAGGGAATCGTGCTGGCGGCGAAGGGAACGGTACACGCCGACGCCAGGGTGGCCGCGTCCCCGGACGGCAAAAGGGTCTACCTCAGCGGGCTGCAGGGGGGTAAGCAGGGGAATCCGGGAACGTGCGTCTACGTGATCGACTTCACGGGAAAGGGGCCGGGCAAGGTGTTCGCGGGCAAACACGGCAAGCCGGGAACGGGCAACGACAGCTTCAACGGCGCGCTGGGGATCGATACCGACGCGCAGAGCCGTGTGTACATCGCCGACTCGAATAACAGCCGTGTTCAGATATACGCGCCCGACGGCAAATATCTCAAGACGATCAAGATCGATCGGCCGGAGCTGGTCGCGGTCCACAAGAAGACGGGGGCGATATACATCCAGCACACCGCCCGGGTGAGGGGTCAGAGCCTGAGACGACTGACGAAGCTGGTGTCGTTCGACAATCCCAAGGAGGACTTCCACGCGGACGGCTTCCCGGGCCTCTTCGCGCTGGACTCCTGGTCGGCCAAGCCGCGTTTGTGGTGGTCCGGCATGCTCGCGAAGCCTGCCGGCCACGCCGACAGCATCAGATCGCAGATAGAGGGCAAGGGCTCTATCACGATCTGGGAGGAGCGGGGGAAGAAGTTCGAGAAGATCGTGGACTTCGAGACGGACGCCGTCAAGGAGGCGGGCGCGAGCTGGTGGGGGAGATGGAACGGCGAAGGGTCGCACACCCTGGGGGTCGGCGGCCGCATCGCCTGCGACCCTACCCGGGAGAAGCTGTACTACCGGTTCTCCTACGTGTTCGATCTCACCACGGGCAAGTACGAGGGTCGCTATACCACCAACTCCGGCTGCCCTGACGACACAGCGTTCGACAAGCGCGGCTACATGCACGGCCGGCAGAACCCGCGGTCGAAGCCCCCCTGCGTCTGGCGGGTGGACCCCGCCCGGGCCGAGAAGACGACGGGCAGGGACGATCGTGGACGGTCCTACGCCGCTGAGCACTACCCCGAATGCCCGTACGACTACGGCGTCGAGAGAAAGGGCGGGTGGAAGGGGTCCTGGCTGGGCGCACTGGCGCTGAGGGACCAGGGCGGGGCGAAGGGCTTCCAGGACGGCTTCGGCGTGAACATGCGCGGCCAGATCGCCGTCGAATCGAACATCTACTACGTGCCCAAGATGGAGGACGAGGGCAAGGGTCTCGCGCTCCAGGGCACCAGCGCCCAGCAGGCCAGGGGACGCTGGTGCGAAGAGGGCAACAACTACAACGCCTTCGTCAAGAGCATAAAGGACGCCGAGAAACGGGGTGAGAAGACGTACTTCGTCCCGCGCAGGCCCGGGATTCCCCTCGCCGGCGCCACCATATGGACGTTCGATGCCACCGGCGAAGAGTCCGTGAAGACCGCTGCCGTACCCGGCAACCTCCTCGCGGGCGTTCAGATAGACGAGGACGGATACATCTATTTCAGCATGAGACGTACCCGCTTCGTCGACGGCAAGAAGTTCCTGGAGGGCAAGGGCGGGATGTTCGGGGGGACGGGCGGACAGAACCCGTTCACCGGCACCTACGTCAAGGCGAAGGTGGACACGTTCAGGCTTCTCGAGAAGCGGGCGATCGTTCCGATGGACCAGCCGCTGAAACGTCCGTTCGACGTCACCGGAGTCGGCGGCGGCGCGTGGCTGGAGGGCATCGAGTGGGCGTACGCCGGCGCGTCGCCTATCGTGACGGGCGGGTGCTCGTGTCCCTCCATGAGGACGCACCTGGACTGGTACAAGCGCTCCTTCGTGCCGGAGATCTACCGGCACTCCATCGGAGTTCTGGACACCAACGGGAACGTCATCATGCACCTGGGTCAGTACGGCAACTTCGACACCGCCCCCGGCGGCAAGGACGGCGCGAAGCCCGGCGGCACCGACATAGGAATGCTCGCGGCCCGCTACATCGGCGGCACGGACAACTACCTGTGCTTCGAGGACTGGGGCGAGCGGCTCATAGTCCTGAAGCTCGACTACCACGCGGGCGAAACCGCCCCGATCGCCGCACCGTAAGGAATTCAGGGACAACGGAATTCCGGGGACATGATTCCTTCGTGTCCCCGTGAATTCCCCCGAGGAGGATCAATGATAACGTTCGAAGACAACTTCGCCGAAAGCCCGATGTCCATCAAGTGGACGGTGGACTTCCTGCCGGACGAGGTGTTCCGCATGTGCTACCCGGAGAATTTCAACGCCGCCTCCGATTCCCATCCCCACTTCCTTGTGCACTGCCGGAAGGACCTGTCGTTCCAGTGGGAATTCGAGGAAGACCACGCCGAGGCGTCCGGCTCGGACCCGATCGGGAAGATCCACCTGGTGCTTACGGCGGATGAAGACGAAAAGGCTCTCCGGTGGTCCCTGTCCTTCGAAAACGTCTCCGGCGAGCTTCTCGAGAACGTCAGCTCGTTCAACTGCCTGAACCTTTGCAACAGCCCTCTGTTCCGCGACCTGCCGCTCGAGAGAACGCGTGTCCGTAACCAGAGCGGCGACTGGGTCGCGCTGAAAGACGTTCCCAAGATGCTGGGGGCGGACACGAACAAACAGTACTACCCCTGCGTGGGCGGGATAGACCTGAAGGTCCGCATGGCCACGAGCCAGACGACCGGCTGGGGGATCTCGCCGGCCGTGCTTTCCGGCGACCGCATAGCGGTCGACTCCGTCGACGGGAAATGGACGCTCGAGAGCGTCGTCGAGGGCCGGGTGGCGTACTTCTTCACCAACTGGGAAGCGACGGATGCCGGATGCATCCACGCCGCGCCGCTCTTCGGGGACGTCCGGCCCGGCGAGAAGACGGTCGTCGAGGGCGGAATACGGTTTGTATCCCGGGCCTGATTGCCGTATCCTGCTTTTTTCAAGGCAGGAGGGCAAATCACATGAATCAATCCACCATAATGAAAGCTTCGATGGACACCCCGCGGGTGGACACCCACGGGCATCTCTACGGTGATATTCGCGACCTGACGAGGGGCGGACTGGGGGTGTTGCTTCTGGATGGATGCGAGGCGCTCTACGGGATGACGATAGAACGTCCCCCGAAGCCGGAAACACTCGAGAATGTCCGCAAGGCGGCCGCCGAGCTTCGCGCGGGCGGGAGGGAGGCGACGCTCAAGACAACGTTCGAGACGGCGCACATCAGAACGCAGATCGGCTTCTGCAACTTCCAGGTCTCGGACGTGGAGCAGAAGCTCGACATACAGGAGGACATCCGGTTCTTCGCCTACATCGACAGCGCGATTCTCGGCACCCAGGTCGGCTGGGACGGGATGAAGGGACTGATGGCCCGGGGCGGAAGCCACATCGCGTCCCTCGAGGAAACGCACGGGACGAAGCTGGAGGACCTCGACGCGCTCCTTTCGATCATCGATTCCTCCATAGATGCATGGAAGGCCAATCACGTGGTCGGGATGAAGGTGTCGTTCGCGTATCTCGATCACGGACTGGCCATCACCGATCCGCCACGCGTCGATGCGGAACGCGCCTTCGCGAAGCGGGAGGAGATGACGCTGGAGGAATCGGCCGCCGTCCGCGACTTCGCGCTTCGTCACGCCTGCGACGCGTGCCTGCGAAACGGCGTGCCGGTCGTCATCCACACCGGCTACCCGGCCGGCGGCACGGTGAACGTGATGCAGACGAACCCGGCGCTGATGCAGGGGATGTTCATGGACCCGCGGTGGGCGGACCTCACCTTCGTGATACTCCACGGCGGCTATCCGTACACCGGGGAGACCGCGTACCTGGCGGCGAAGCTCCCGAACGTGATGCTCGATTTCACCGGGCTCCCCACGCACATACCCGCCAGCTTCCGTCAGGCGATGGGGGAGTGGCTCGAGATGGTGCCCTCCGGGAAGTTCGTCTGGGGGTCGGATTCCCACCTGTACCCGGAGCAGATCGTCGGCATCGACCGGTTCTCCCGCCGCATGATAGGTGAGGCGCTGGAGCTGCAGGTGGCGGACCGGATGATGACCGAGGACCAGGCCCTCCGGTTCGTCGAGAAGGTGTCGTACGGGAACGCGGACCGGATCTTTGGCTTGAAGACCTAGACGTCCTCCCACGGGTTCAGAACGAGCGCGCCGGTGGGGCGGATGTCTTCCGTATTCCGGGTGACCACGACGAGCGAATGCACTATCGCCGTCGCGCCGAGCAGGCCGTCCACGATTGGAATCGTTCGGCCGCTCGTTTCCAGCTCGCCCGACAGGCTTCCCCACTGAAGCGCCACCTCCGGAGTGACATCCAGGACCCGTCCTCGGAAGCGGTCGGGCAGGTCGGTGTAGACCCACGCCTGAAGGCGCCGCTTCTTCGAGGAGTCCTTCAGCCGGGACACTCCCCTGGCAAGCTCGCCGAGAACGAGCGTGCTGATGAACAGGCTGGTTTCTTCCTGTTCCCTAATCCATTTCGCCACCCGCGCGCTCGGCTTGCGCTTCGTCAGCTCGGAAATGACGCAGGTATCGATCAGGAAGCTCACAGGTCCACCCTCCTTCCGGTGTCCCTGCTGCGCGCGAGGTCGAGGTCAACTCCTTTCAGGGGGGACTTCTCGAGGAATTCCACGAGAGAGTCCTTTCTCTTCCGGAGCCGTTCGTACTCCTCCACGCTCAGGATCACGACTGCGTCCTTGCCCCTCTTCGTGACGATCTGCGGTCCGTACTCGACCGCGTGCTCGGCGACCTTGCAGAACTTGTTCTTCGCGTCCTGAAGCTGCCACTTCTTCTTCACTGGTCCTCCTGGCTAGACTGTCCAGATAAGTATGCCGTGAGGCGATCCGGATGTCAAGATGAGAGGAAAAGTTCAACGGAAGTCCATGTTTCTCAACATAAATGCCCCTTGTACCGGCCGGATTCGGGGATATACTTAATCAGGATAACCAAGTCACTCGAAGGGTCCACAACCCGCACACTCGGGGGGTATGAGATGAGAAGAGCATTCCTTGTGTCTGTCCTTGTATGCATCGCCTCGGTCGTCACGTGCGGAGCGCAGGACCCGTACAAACCGTACTCGCCGCCGGCTACCGAGCGTGAGAACACGTTCGCGTTCGCGGAGAAACCGGCTATCCGGCTGGTCGAGAAGGACCGATACGAGATCACGTTCGCTGTCACCGCGAACTGCGACGTGACCGCCGACATCGTCGACCCTTCGACGGGCTCAGGGCAGGCGGCAAAGGTGGTGCGGCATCTCGGGGCGGGCGTGCTCGGCGCCAACGCACCCGCTCCGTTCCAGAAGAACTCTCTGAAGCAGAAGATCTCCTGGGACGGCAAGGATGATCTCAAATGGTACGTCAAGGAGCCGGGCAAGCTGAAGGCACGCATCCGGCTCGGCCTGAAGCCGGTCTTCGACAAACGCCTCGGGGGAACGAGCGGGAAGAACATACCGGGCATGATTCTGGGGATCGCCGCCGGGCCGGACGGCGTATACGTGTTCAACCAGCCGGGGCTGTTCGCGCATACGACGATCCGCAAGTTCGATCACGACGGTGACTACGTATGCAGTCTCACCCCGCCGCCGAAGGATCTTCCCGAGAGCAAGCTCGCCGGGATGGGATACGTCGAGTACGAGAAGGGGAAGAAGGCGATCCACGGACCGGACGTCAACAGGGAGATCGGAGGGGGATCCTGGCTTCCCTGCATGAATGCCGGTCTGGTCGAGAGCATCCAGCCGGCGGTGGCGGGGAACCGGATACTGTACGCGACCAAGGGTACGACGCACGGCACGAAGTCCATGCTCCACTACACGTATACGGACGGTTCCACCGATGTGCCGGGGATGAAAGGGACCACGCTGGTGGCGGGGGGGATGGTGAAACACAACAACCCGCGCCTGGCGGCGTCGCCCGACGGGAAGAAGGTATATCTCAGCAACGTGGGCCTGGGTCACGGAAGCGGAGGCAGCGCGGTGATGGTGCGCCCGGTGAGCGGGGCCGAGCCGGCCACGCCGTTCGCGGGAGACCCCCGCAAGCCCGGCTCGGACAACGCGCATCTCAACGGGTCCGAAGGGATCGACACCGACGCGGAGGGTCGGGTGTACGTCGTCGATTCCAAGAACAACCGGATACAGGTCTTCTCGCCCGACGGCAAGTATCTCAAGACGATCAAGGTGGAACGGCCGCTCCTCGTGCTGGTGCACAAGAAGACGGGTGCTGTCTACGTCACTCATCAGGGGCGCGTGAGAGGGAAATCGGTGGGTCGGGTGACCAAGCTGGAGTCGTTCGAGAACCCCAGGGAGGTATTCCACTTCGACGGCCTGATGGGGATGATGGCGCTCGACTCGTGGTCCGCCAAGCCGCGTCTGTGGTCCTGCGGCACCCCGTACGGAAGGTCCTATCTCTCCAAGGGGTACGCCGGACCGGAACACCTGACGGTATGGGAGGAGAGGGGAAACACCTTCGAAAAGGTCGCCGACTTCCACACCGAAGCCAAGAAAGAGGCGGGGAAGTACTGGTTCGGCAGGTGGAACGGCATCGGCACCCTCTCGAACAGCAAGGCGGTGTGCGACCCGACGCGGGAGAAGCTCTACTACGGAAACCGGCACATCTTCGATCTGAAGACAGGAGTCTACGAGGGACAGTTCAAGGTGAACTCCAACCAGTTCGACGAGGTCGCGTTCGACAAGCGGGGCTACATGCACGGGCACCAGAACCCCAAGGACAAGGTGCCCTGCGTCTGGCGGGTGGACCCCGCGACGGGTGAGAGGAAGGAGGGAAGGGAGAAGGAATCCCGCAGGACCTACACGGTAACCGAGTACAAGGAATGCCCGTACGATTACGGCGTGCAGAGGGCCAGCGCGTTCAGCGGCGGCTGGCACGGGGCGCTCGAACTGAAGGACCAGCACGGCGCGAAGGGCTTCCAGGACGGCTTCGGCGTGAACATGCAGGGCGACATCGTGGTCGACAGCATAATCTACTACGTTCCCAAGATGCAGGATTCGATACGCGATCCGGTGCTCGCCGGCAACCAGGACCGGCTCAACAGCGGGATCTGGTCGGAGGAGCAGAACGCGTACAACGCATTTCTCAAGAGCATCGAGGACGCCAAGAAGGCGGGCGAGGAGGTGTACTTCGTCCGGCGCCAGCCGGGCATCCCGCTGTGGGGCGCGACGGTATGGACGTTCGACCGGAGCGGCGAGCTGCTGAAGGGACCCGCGGGGGCGGTAGGGGATCTGATAAACGGGGTGCACATCGACGAGGACAGGGCCATATACTTCGTTTCCGCCCGGCCGCGGCTGTACAGCGACGTCATGTTCCTCGGCGGCAGGGCGGGCACGCTCGGCGCGCCCGAGGACGGCAGCAACCGGTGGCCGTTCACCGGCACGCTGGTCAAGATCAAGCCGAATTCGGACTTCAAGGTCCTGAAACGTAACGCCACGGTCCCGCTGGACACGTTCCCGAAGCGTCCGACCGAGTTCGCGACGATCGATTTCCCCAACGACCAGCACAGCAAGACGGGTACCCACTGCTGGATCGAGGGGGCGGAGTGGCTGTACGCCGGGGAGGCGCCCATTATCTCCACGGGCTGCACCTGTCCGTCGAGCCGGTTCCACCTGGACTGGTACAAGCGAACGTACCTGCCGGAGTCGTACCGGCACTCGATAGGGGTCATCGACACCAACGGCAACCTCATCATGCACATCGGCCGTTTCGCCAACTTCGACAGCGCCCCCGGCGGGAAGGACGGCTGCAGGCCGGGCGACACCGACATCGGCATGACGAACGTCCGGTACATCGGCGGCACCGACAACTACCTGGCGTTCGAGGACTGGGGCGAGCGGCTCGTCGTGCTGAAGCTGGACTATCACGCGGAGGAGACGGCGGCGATAATGATGCAGTGACAGGAGTTGAGCAGGATATGATAATCCGCCGCCCGGAGAGCTGATTCCTTCCAATCAACGAAAGTCCATATATTTCAACGATTGTGCCTCTTGCTGTCTGCGAATCCGCGGATATACTAATCGGTAGGACACAGTCACTCGAACGCCTCACCAGGCGGAACAATCCAATCGGAGGGACCGGTATGAAGAAGGCGATAGTCATCCTCGCAGCGCTTTGTCTCGCCGCCGCGGCCGTGCACGCGCAGGATCCGTGGAAACCGTACGCGTCCCCCTGCACGGAGCGTGAGGACGTGTTCGCGTTCACCCAGAAGCCGGCCGTCAAGCTGGTTGCGAAGGACAAGTATGAGATCTCGTTCGCGGTGAAGGGAAACTGCGACGTCACCGTCGGCCTCGTCGACAAGGACGGCAAGGTGGTTCGCCACCTGGCCTCCGGCGTCCTCGGGGCGAACGCGCCGGCCCCGTTTCAGAAGAACTCGCTCTCGCAGAAGATATACTGGGACGGCAAGGACGATCTGGACGTATACGTGAAGAATTTGGACGAGATGAAGATTCGTGTCCGTCTCGGCCTCAAACCGGTGTTCGACCGACGGCTCGGCGGAACGGGGCCGTACAACCTCCCCGGCTACGTCATGGGGTTCGGCATGGGAAAGGACGCGGTGTACGTCCTCAACAAGGAGCACTCGCCCGGCTTCCAGCACGTGACCATACGCAAGTTCGACCTGGACGGCAACTACCTCAAGACGCTGGTGCCGCCCCCCGCGGACCTGCCGGAGAGCAAGCTGGGCGGAATGGGATTCGTCGAGTACGAGCCGGGCAGGAAGGCGCTTCTGGGGCCCGACATCACCCAGTCCATTGACCACAACGCCTGCTACATGCCTCCGATGGATTCCCAGCGGGTGATGGACTGCCAGCCGGTCGTGGTGGCCGACCGGCTCGTCTTCGCCAACACCGGTCAGACACGGGGAAGTCCCGGGTCGTTCCTGCATTACATACATACGGATGGATCCACGGACGTCACCGGCATCAACGGCGTTCCGCTGGTGAAGGGCCTGCACCACAACAGCCCGCGGCTGGCGGCATCGCCGGACGGAAAGAAGGTATACATGGTCGGCGCGATGACCAGGACCTCGACGCACACGCATGCGAAGCCTGCCACCTGTATCTACCGGAGGGCCCTCGACGGGGAGAAGCCGGCAGAGGTGTTTTTCGGCACGCCGAACAAGCCCGGCTCGGACAACAATCACCTTTCCGACGCCTGCGGGATAGATACCGACGCGAAGGGCAGGGTGTACGTCACGGACGTGGCCAACAGCCGGATACAGGTGTTCTCTCCGGAAGGGAAGTACCTGAAATCCATCAAGCTCTACACCCCGACCATGATCCAGGTGCACAAGAAGACGGGCGCGATCTACGTCCAGTACGCCGCCAGAATAGAGGGCAAGGGGGTGACGCGGATCGCGAAGCTCACCTCGTTCGACGACCCCAAAGAGGAATTCCATGTGGACGGCGTGTCCGGATGGATGGGGCTGGATTCCTCGTCGTCGAAGCCCCGGTTGTGGGTGGCGACGGTGATCCCGAGTGATGCGAAACGCAGGGGCGGACAGCGCGCCTCGGTGACGATATGGGAGGAGCAGGGGCAGAAGCTGGTGAAGATCCGCGACTTCGAAGAAGAGGCGCGGAAGGAATCGGGCTGGTTCATCAAGTGGCGGGCGGAGGGATCCCTTTCGGGCAGCAAGTCCATCTGCGACCCCACGCGGGAGAAGCTCTACTACGCCAAGGCGCACGTTTTCGACCTGCCGACCGGGAAGTACGAGGGCGTCTGGCGCCACCCGGGCTCGACGGACGACATCGCGTTCGACAAACGCGGGTATCTCCACGCGCACTTCAACCCCTGCTTCTTTATGCAGGGGGTCGGCCGCTTCGACCCGTCCCAGAAGAACGCCGACAGGGGGAGCTCGTTCACGTATCCCGAGTGCCCGTACGACTACGGTGTCCCGAAGGGCAATCTGCTGGGTGTCCTTCCGGTGAAGGACCAGAACGGCGCGAAGGGCTTCCAGGACGGCCTCGGCGTGAATATGAAGGGCGACGTGGCGGTCCAGACGAATATCTACTACGTCCCCAAGATGGAGGACGAAGCGCGGGAGTTCGCGCTGCAGGGCTCGGCGTCGACCACGAATTCGGGAATCTATAACGAGGAAGGGCTGAGCTACAATCGGTTCATTGCCTCCGTCCAGGAGGCAATGAAGAAGGGCGAGGAGGTCTTCTTCGTCCGCCGGAAGCCCGGCATCGCCCTCTCCGGGGGAACGGTGTGGACCTTCGATCGGACCGGGGAACTTCACAGGGAATGCGCCGTGATCGCCGGTGACCTGGTGAACGGGGTGCAGATAGACGAGGATCGCTGTGTCACCTTCGTCTCCGCGCGTCCCCGCGTCTACGGGGACAGGATATTCCTCTCCGCGAAAGCGGGGCATTTCGGGGTTCCCGGCAAGCCGGCGTGGCCATTCACGGGGACGCTGGTGAAGGTGAAGCCGGACGCCGAGTGCCGCATCCTCTACAAGAAATCGCCCGTTCCCATGGAGCCGCTCCCGACCCGGGCGCCGGACCTGGCCGCGATCGATTTTCCGGGCGACCAGCGCGACAACCAGGGCACGTTCTGCTGGATCGAGGGAACGGAGTGGCTCTACGCCGGTGCGTCCCCGATCGTGAACAGCGGCTGCTCCTGCCCGGCACAGCGCCACCATCTCGACTGGTACAAGCGGCTCTACGTCCCCGAGGCGTACCGTCATTCGTTCGCGGTGCTCGACACGAACGGGAACCTGGTCCTGCACGTCGGCCGGTACGCCAACTGCGACAACGCGCCGGGCGGACCGAAGGGCGCGAAGCCCGGCGGCACCGACATCGGCATGACGAACGTCCGCTACATAGGCGGCACGGACAACTACCTGTGCTTCGAGGACTGGGGCGAGCGCATCGTGGTGCTCAAACTCGACTACCACGCGGAGGAGTCGGCCGCGATCAGCGCGCAGTAGGGGGCTGCCGGTGTCAAACGGAGAATACGACGTCATAGTCGCCGGGGCGGGTCCGGCGGGAGTCCCGGCAGCGCTCGCCGCCGCGCGCGGCGGTGCCCGGGTACTGCTTCTGGAACGGCACCCCTTCGGCGGCGGGACGTGGACCGCGGGGTGCATGAACCTGATCTTCGACTGCACCCCTCAGCGGGGGATCATGCAGGAGCTCCACCGCGCCTTCGAGGCCGCGGGCGGCTGGAAGACGTGGCTCTGGAACGGGACCCTGGTCGTCAACCCGGAAATCGTGAAGCTGGTACTGGACGACTTGCTGGAGGCGGCCGGAGTGACGGTCAGGTACCACACAATGCTCCAGGGGGCGTGCGTCGAAGACGGGCGCGTCGTCGAGGTCGCGACCGCCTCGAAGTCGGGACAGGAGACCTGGCGAGGAAACGTCTTCATAGACGCGACGGGTGACGGAGACCTGGGCGCCTTCGCCGGCTGCGGATACGAGACCGGCAGGCCGGAGGACGGCGGAATGCAGCCGGCCAGCATGAACGCGGTGGTCGGCGGCTGGCCCGACGGCATCGGCGACGGCGAGGAGCTCGCCGAAGACGTGATGGAAACCCTCGACCGCCTCGGGTTCGATCTCTCCTACCGGAAGACGCGGCTCTTCGAGATCCCCGGCGCGCCGGGCCTGCGGCGCTGCATGTGGACGCACCTGTACGGCCTGGATCCGGCGGACGCCGGTTCCCTCACCGCCGCCGAGATCGAGGGGCGCAGGCAGGTCCACGCGGCGGTCGCGTGCCTTCGCTCGAGCGGGGATCCCCGCTTCGCGAGCCTCTTCGTGGCGTGGACCGGGCCGACGCTGGCGATACGGGAGGGCAGGCGGATCCACGGGCAGTACACGCTTACCATCGACGACCTTCGCGCGGGACGCCGGTTCGACGACGGCGTCGTCGAGGTCGCGTTCAACGTGGACATCCACCACGTGGACCCTTCGGAGGGACGGCATCTCGAAGGCGAGAAGGTGCCCCGGTATCACGTGCCGTACCGCTGCCTGGTGGCGCGGGACGTCGGCAACCTTCTCATGGCCGGCCGGTGCATATCGGGCGACTTCCGCGCCCACGGCAGCTACCGGACCACCTCCGACTGCGTCGCGATGGGCGAGGTCGCCGGAAGCGCCGCGGCAATCTGCGTCACGGAAGGAACGAAGCCCTGCGAGGTGGACCCCGGCCGGGTTGCGCTCCTGTTCTAGTCAACAAAAGTCCATAAATTTCGACAAATATACCCCTTGTCGTTCGCGGATATGGGGATATACTTATCGTGAGAGCATATCCATTCAGAGCCCAGACCGGATTGGTGAAAGATGACTCGTCACGAGTCGGCACACGCCTTCGAGCCTCGACGGCACCGCTGCGTCCGCGCGGAAGGCCCGACATTCGTCAAGGAGGATCCGCTATGAGAGGACGGATGAAGCTGAGTAGTATTCCTGGCATCCTGGCAATCGGTGCGGTAACCGTAATAAGCACTCCGCTGCCGGCGAACGCCGGTGAGAAGAAAGCCGACGCGCCGGAGAAACCGACGGCGCGGCTTGACGACTACTACGACTTCAAGCAGATGCCGATCCGCAGCGCGGACGTGCTGAAGATGATCGAGGCGGCTGACCTGATACTGGAGGTCTCATTCGACCCTGCAACCGTCGGGGGACGGGGCGACGTAACGAAATGGGAGGTCTCCGGCCCCTACACGCAGGAGGGAAAAGACGGTCCGGGGCTCTTCGACGTCGCGTTCCCGCCCGAGGAGCCGGACGCGAAGGATGTGAAGTGGAAGCCGGCGTCCGGCGCGGGCATAGTGGACCTTGCCCGGATGATCGGAGGCGGAAATCGAGCCGCCTATCTCCGCGCGACCGTCGTGTCTCTGAAACAGCAGGAGGCGCGCCTGGAGATAGGAAGCGACGACGGGGTCAAGGCGTGGCTGAACGGCAAGCTCGTTCACTCCAACAACGCATCCAGGGGAGTCCAGCCCGGCCAGGACAAGGTGAACGTGACGCTGAACCAGGGGGCGAATACGCTGCTGCTGAAGATCACGCAGGGCGGCGGGGGCTGGGGCGCGTGCGCACGCCTGGCGGCGCCGGCGGGCGGACAGCTCGAGGGAGTATGCGAGGCCGGGCCGGGGGAGGACGTCGAGGAGCTCCTGCGCAAGGCGAAGGTCTCGGAGGAACGGGAGCCGCGGTGGACGGCGACGCCCGTACAGCCGGCATTCGGACCCACCATGTACAAGGGGACGTGCGGTGGAGCGATCACCATCGTGGGTGATCCGAAGGCGTTCGAGAATCCCACGGAAGGCCACGTTTCCGCGGGCACGTTCGGGGTCCAGAACAAGTTCATTGTCTTCCTCAAGAAGGAAGGCGATGAAAAGGACGTGTACCGCTGTGTGGAAGGCAATCCGGGAGGGTTCAGGAACTATCGCGGTTATGCCTACGACCATCGCTCGGTCTGGGTGGGCCGGGTGAACGGCCGGATAGTTGCCGAGGGAGGTCCCGGGTACCACGGCTCGTCGATGACGGGGCCGAGGATGCTGGAGCACGTGCTGAGGGCGATCGAGACGGTGCCCGGCGTGGAGCTCGCCGCAAAGGCGCTCGGCGGCGCCGCAGTGGAGGTTTCGATCAGGAACACCTCCGATAGAACGATCAAGGTGCCCGAGAAGTTGGCACTGCGCGCGCCTGTCCTGTGGGCGGAGATCGAGGGGCCGGAGCAGGATTGCGTTCTTCTCACGAGCGACGACTACCTGATGGTGAAGGCCGGGAACCCGTACGAGAAGTGCAGGGAGCTCAAGAAGGGCGATCCCCCGGTGACATTCAAGGTGGAACTGCCCACCGGTCCGATACCCGAGGGCGCGAGCCTCATCTGGGCGCAGAACAACAACCGCAAGCCGTACGCGGGATCCCTCCCCGAAGGGAAGCACAAGGTGCGCCTGCTGTATCACGTCATGGAAGACGCGGTCCTCATCTCGAATCCCATCGAGGTGGAGGGAAAGGCCGGCGGCGCCCGGCCCGACGACGTCGCGAAGCTCGAGGGCACGCCGAAGTACGTTCCGGAGGTCGTCGAGAAGAAGGACTCGGGAGAGTTTCGCAGGGAGGACCTGAAGGGAGAGATATGGTTCCAGTCGAACAGGGACGGCAGCTGGGACGTCTTCGTGATGAACGCGGACGGCTCGAACGTGCGCAACGTCACGAACACGAAGGACCGGGACGAGTGGTGGCCCAGGCCGTCGCCCGACGGAAAGCGTGTCGCGTTCATGGTGGGTGCGCTGGGGAAGCTGAACATATGGGAGATAAAGAACCCGGCGAAGAAGGAGATCTGGCTCATGGATCGCGACGGGCAGAACCGGAAGAAGATTGCCGAGAACGCCACGCGGCCGAGCTGGGGTCCGGACGGGAAGGCCATCGTCTACACCCAGCAGGACGGCAAGAATACCGGTCCGATCGTGTATCACGTGGACACCGGCAAGGCGGTCAACCCGACCGAGAAATGGAAATCCTGGCTTCGCGCGGGAGGGGAGGCCATCTTCGCCACCACGAAGACGAGCGAGAGGATGCTCGCCATCGGGGGGAAGCTGTGGACGACGACGAACGGCGTTCTGATGGTGATGCACCTGGACGAGAACTACGAGCCGGTCAGCCTGAAGCCGATGGGCACCGGATACTTCGGATGCAACCCCCAGTGGTCCTCGACGGGAGAGCGGCTCTACTTCGCGCACCACGATCCCAAGCACCGGGGCGGGATCATCCTGTGGAGCATAAAGCCGGACGGCACGGACCCGCGCCGGTTCGAGACGCCGACGAGGGGGGCGTGGGACGGGTACGGCATCTACTGCGAATCGCCCGACGGGGAGATGTTCCTCTATAACGAGGGCGGCGACCTGGCGGTGATGCGCCTCTCGGACGGGGCGAAGGTGCGGCTCACCGAGAAGCAGGGGACGAACGGGGCGGCGTGGTGGAACCCCGGAATTCAAGGAGAGTAACCATGGGAAGAATACTGATTGCGTGTCTCTCGCTGTGCCTGTTTGTCGGCGCGGTCTCGCGCGCCGAAGAGTTTCCGAAGCCGTACTCCGCGCCGTGCGTCGAGCGTGAGGACGTCTTCGCGTTCACGCAGAAGCCGGCGATCAAGCTTATGGAAAAGGACAAGTACGAGATCACGTTCGCGGTGAAGGGGAACTGCGACGTGACGGTGGGGCTGGTGGACCCTTCGACAGGCTCAGGGCAGGCGGCGAAGGTGGTGCGCCATCTCGCTTCCGGCGTCCTCGGGGCAAACGCTCCCGCGCCGTTCCAGAAGAACTCGCTCTCCCAGAAGCTCTACTGGAACGGGAAGGACGACCTGGATATGTACGTGAAGGAGCCGGAGAAGCTCTCCGTCAGGGTCTCTCTCGGACTGAAGCCGGTCTTCGACAAGCGCCTCGGGGGAGTGAGCGCCAAGAACCTTCCGGGCGTGGTGGCCGGGATCGCGATCGGGCCGACCGGCGCGTACGTGTTCTGCGTGTCCAACTGCGGGGGCTTCGGACACGGGACGATTCGGAAATTCAACAGGGACGGCGGGTACGCCCAAACCATACTGCCGCCGCCGCAGGATCTCCCGGAGAGCAAGCTGGGAGGGATGGGCTACATAGAGTACGAAGAGAGCAAGCGCGCCCTGCACGGACCGGACCTGGGCGGGGGCTTCGTCGGAGGAAGTCATTACTCGCCGCGGTACACGCTCGACTCCTGGAACCTGCACACGTCCACACCGGTCGTGGCCGGCAGCCGGCTGGTATTCGCGAACGCGGGCTGGGTGCGCGGGAGCCCGGGTTCGTTCCTTCATTACATATACACCGACGGCGCGACGGACGTGCGGGGCATAAACGGTCTGGCCCTGACGAAGAAGGGGCGACAGTGGGGGTTCACTCATAACGACGCGCGGCTGGCGGCGTCGCCCGATGGGAAGACGGTATATGTTACGGGACAGGTAAAGGCCAGGGCGACGTCCTCCTGCGTCTTCGTCCGGGCGCTGGACGCCGAAGGCGCGGCGACGGTATTCGCCGGGGACCCCGACAAGCCGGGCTCGGACAACGCTCACTTCAACGACGTCGAGGGCATCGACTGCGACGCGGAAGGCCGGGTGTACGTCGCGGACTCGGCCAACAACCGCATCCAGGTCTTCTCGCCGGAAGGGAAATATCTCAAGACGATCAAGATCGAACGTCCGAAAATGATCTGCATCCACAGGAAGGCCGGTGCGATCTACGTGATGCACGGTGCGCGCAAGCGAGGCGCGAGCGTGGGGCGGGTGACGAAGCTCGTGTCCTTCGCCGATCCCAGCGAGGAATTACGCTGGGACGGTGTGGGAGGATTGATGGCCCTGGACTCCTGGTCCGAGCGCCCCCGGCTGTGGTTTTCGGGGAAGATCGGCAGCACCGGCGATCACTACGCCAGCCAGGCAGCGCACTCGGGAATCGGCTCCGTGACGATCTGGGAGGAGCGGGATAAGAAGTTCGAGAAGATCGAGGATTTCCAGGAAACCTACATGAAGGAGGCCGGTGACAGGTGGTTCGGCCGGTGGGACGGGGTCGGGACGCTGGTGATGATGGGCGGCATGACGTTCTGCGATCCCACCCGGGAGAAGGCGTACTACAAGAACTACATATTCGACCTGAAGACGGGAAAATGCGACGGCAGGTGGAGGACCGACTCCAGCAGCTTCGACGAGATCGAATTCGACAAGCAGGGCTACATGCACGGGCATCAGAACTGCCGCGCCCCGGTCCCCTGCGTGTGGCGGGTGGATCCCTCCCGTGCCGAGAAGAAGAAGATAACGCTTTCCCCGTCGGACAGGCGGTCGATGAGCGCCCGTGTCGCGAAGGCGTACGAGTCCATGGACGTGACGTACTATCCCGAGTGCCCGTACGACTACGGCGAGCAGAAGGCGCCCAAATGGATCGGCGCTCTGCCGACGAAATGCCAGGGTGGCGCGAAGGGCTTCCAGGACGGCATGGGCGTCAATATGCGCGGAGAGGTGGCCGTGGAAAGCAATATCTACTACGTGCCGAAGATGGACGACATAGGGCAGATAGCCGCCATCGGCGAGGGATACACCAAGGGAGCCGCCATCGACATCCCCGGCGGCAAGTACAACGAGGAGGGCCTCGCCTACCAGAGATTCGTCGCGTCCATCAAGGAGGCCCAGAAGAAGGGGATCGAGGTGTATTCCATCAAGCGGAAGCCGGGCATCCCGCTGTCGGACGCGACGGTGTGGATCTTCGACGCCACGGGAGAGCTTCGGACGAAGGACCCTATGGTGATAGGCGGCCTGTTCAACGGTCTGAAGATCGACGAGGACCGGTCCGTCTACTTCACGATGAACCGGACCCGCTGGGTCGACGGCCGGAGGTTCCTCAACGGGAAGTCGGGTCGGTTCGGAATGCCGCCGCGCAAGGAGCCCCCGAACCGCTCGGTGTTCACCGGCACGTTCGCGAAGGCGAGACCCGGGAAGGTGTCGGTATGGATGAACAACTCCCCGATCCCCATGGACGCGCCGCCGAAGCGGGAGCCGGACGTCAGGGGCTCCGGAGGGCACCACTCCAACGGGGACAAGGTCTGGATGGAGGGTGTTGACTGGATGTACGCCGGCGCGTCGCCGATCGTGGTCAGCCAGCCCTGTTCGTGCTTCCAGCTCCGCGCCCACCTCGACTGGTACAAGCGATCCTACGTGCCCGAAGGGTATCGCCACTCGATCGGCATCCTGGACACGAACGGGAACGTGATCGGGCACGTGGGCCGGTACGCGAATTTCGACTCCGTGCCCGGCGGCCCCAAGGGCGCCAAGCCCGGCGGCACCGACATCGGTATGACCAGCGTGCGCTATATCGGCGGCACGGACAACTACCTGGCGTTCGAGGACTATGGGGAGAAACTCGTGGTGCTTCGGCTCGACTACCATGCTAGGGAGACCGCCCCGGTCGCGATGCGGTAGGCCCGGGACTACTTGTTCTCGTCGAAGCTCTTCGGCGGACACGCGAAACGACCTCAGTGTTGACTCAAGCGACGCCTTAAGCTACTCTTAGCGTCAGGAGGATACGGCGATGGCCGATAGATCCAATGACTGGCTGCTGCAGGCGGAACGCGATCTGGAACAGGCTCGGGATTCACGAGCGGCGGGGCGTCACGAGTGGGCGTGTTTCATCGACCAGCAGGCGGCAGAGAAGGCGGTCAAGGCGTTACATCTGCACAACGGCCAGGAGGCCTGGGGACACGTGGTCGCCAGGCTGCTGTCCGAGCTTCCCCCTTCGGCGAAGTGCGGCGACCTCCTCATAGATAAGGGCCGCGTCCTCGACGGCTTCTACATCGCGCCCCGATATCCCAACGGCCATCCCGAAGGTCCCCCGTACGAGCATTACGGCGATATCCAGAGTGAGGAGGCGATCCGCTATGCCGGTGAGATCCTTGAGTTCGTCCGTTCTCAAATGGCCTGACGCAGCGGCGATCGACGCGAGCCTGCGCATCTGGGCCGAAAAGGCCCGTTCCCGAAGGTCCGATCTCCTTCGTGTCGGCTATATCGGATCGTACGCCAGAGGCGATGCCGGCGTGGGAAGCGATCTCGACGTGGTTCTCGTCCTTGAGCAGAGCGCCGAACCGTTCGAGAAGCGGGGCGTCGGATGGGATACTACCGACCTCCCGGTTCAGGCCGATCTCCTCGTGTACACCAGGGCCGAATTCGAAGCGATTCCCGCTGACACCAGGTTCGGACGGGTCCTGCGCGAAGAGGCCGTCTGGCTTTAGTCGACAGAGAAACTCGGATAGAAATGAAGCAGGGGCAGGGAGGGCAATCCTTCCTGCCCCTGCTTCATTTCGAGAGGCGGTTGTTACAGGACGACTACTTACGTCAACAACTGCGGAAGTTGGGCTAGTCCCAATGCCAGGTCTTTAAGCGGCGGGAGGAGATAAGCCTCCAAACTGTCGATAGTTGAGTTGGACAATTCAACCGGGACGCGCATGATGAAAACTGTCCGGTATGGGCCATACTCGACGTCAGAAACAACGCTGGCCAAACGCATTCTTCCGGACATACAGCCCTGGAGTATCGTCTTGATGGATAAGCACTTCCTGGCGTATGATTTCTTGTGGGACATCCATTCTCAAGGGGCGGGATTTCTCGTGCGCGTCCCAAACAATGTCAACTCAAAAGTGATCGAGACATTTGCTCCCGGCGATGAGGTGGTGGAGATACCGATCCCACGATACTACCGCAAGAGGAGGCCTGACATGCCGCGAGTCTGGAGACTGCGCCAGATCACGTATGAGATTGAAGGATGCGATGAGATCTTCCGACTGTTTACTCCGATTTTCGACGAGGACGCCACGCATGATGAACTCAAGGTTCTGTATCATGACCGTTGGGAATTGGAAACAACACTGGACGAGATTAAAACCCGCCTCTGTGATTGCGCCACCATCAATCGAGCTGTGATATTCAGGAGCAAGACGCCGAATCGAGTCGTACAGGAGTTATATGGGCTCCTCATCGCGTACAACGTGATTCGAAAGACGATGCGGATTCTGTCGAGCAAGAGGACATCTCGCCACAACGACTGAGTTTCACGGGAGCACTCGAACGGATTCGAGAAGCCATCAGAGATATGATGCAACTGGAAGCCGAGCTTCTCCCTTACCGGTGGAGGAAAATGATGAAGTCCATCGCGCGAAATATCGTGCCGTATCGTCCCGGCAGAAAATATCCGCGAGCGGTGAAGATTAAGATGTCGAAGTATCCATTGAAACGAACGGGGTGAGCACTATGCTTAAGGACCTGGCATTGGGGCTAGCCCAACTTCCGCAGTAAGGGGCTTCTGAAAAAAACTTTCGGCGGTTT
>CAYMFW010000013.1:0-42963 GCA_964389785.1 uncultured Planctomycetota bacterium | reverse complement strand
CCCGTTTTTGATACAATACCCGCAGCATGATCGAACGGATGTCCAAGGAAGAAATCGCGAAGCGCCCCATCCGGCGGTATCAGGGGCGCATTCATGTCGTGCGGACGAAGGAGCAGGTCGCCGACGCGGTCCGGAAGCTGCGCAAGGAGACCCTCCTCGGCTTCGACACCGAGACCCGGCCCTCCTTCAAGAAGGGGGAGAGCTACAAGCCGTCCCTCATCCAGCTGGCCGGGGAGAAGGAGGTTTTCATCTTCCAGCTGCAGCACGTGGGACTGCCCCGGGCACTCCGCCGCATCCTCGCCGATCCGCGCATCGTGAAGGCGGGAGTGGCCCTCGACCGTGACGTCATCGAGCTCGCCGGGCTGGCCCCATTCGAGCCGGCGGGGTTCGTCGATCTCGGGACGGTGGCGAAGGAAGTCGGCCTGCAGAATCACGGCCTTCGCGGCATGGTCGCTGTCCTGCTGGGCTTTCGCATCCCGAAGGGCGCGCAGACATCCAACTGGTCGAAGGATGACCTCACGCCCGCCCAGATAACCTACGCCGCCACCGACGCCTGGGTCGGCCGCGAGCTGTACCGGAAGATGCTCCAACGCTTTGGCAGAAAGGCGCTGTCCCCTCCGGTTCCCGAAAGCAATCAGGGACGGAGTTAAGTAATTGAGTTAGCGCGCGATGCATGGAACCGCAGTGAGATGATTCCTTGGTGTCACCGGATCTCCCAACCTCGTTCCTGTTAGAGAAGTCCGTCCGCAAGCGCGCTGAGCCCGCTGCGGAACTCGTCTTCCGGTGGCGGCTCCACCCAGAACACGTCCGGCACGCCCGCTTCCGCCGCATCGGCGAGCCGCTTCGCGACGACGGGCGGAAAGATCCCGGCGGCCTTCCCGCGGGCGCCGGCCAGCGCGTCCGAGATGATCAGGTCGTCCCGGCAGCACGTCCAGAAGATATCGGCGATATCCTTCGGCATGTTCCTGTCGACCAGCGCGCTTACCTTGTTGGCCAGTATATTCTCCCTCGTGTCGAGAAGCCCCAGATGCTCGCGGCGCACCGGCTGTCCGATCCGGAACGGCACATCGTTGACGAACTCGATCTTCAGGTCCGTTACGCCGTGCACAACTATGCGGCCAAAGCGCTCTTCACGAAGGAGTACATCGAGCGAATAGCCATTCGTATCCGCGCACCCCTTCTGAAGCGCGTCCACGCACCGATCGCGCCAGAGAACGAAGTCGGGACTGTCGCTCGCAAAGAAATCAAGGTCCTCCGAATAACGGTGATTGTAGTAGCCCCTCGACAGCGCGGTCCCGCCGGTGAGATACAGCTCGTGCTCCGTCCTCCGAATGAAGGCGAGCGCCCAGTCCTGCATGTCGTAGAGATCCTTCCATGCGCGTTCCATCGGTCTATTCGCTTCCTCGTTTCGGTTTCAGCGTCCCGTGCAGATACGCCATTCCCTCCCGCCGGGTTGCCGACCTGACGAGCGGCGCCACATCTTTCCATCGATTCAGGAACAGCTTCTTCGGCAGCAGCTTCCGGATCTCCTCGTACGGGGCGTAATCGATGAGGCGCGCCATCGCCCACTTCCAGTCGAGGCCCTGGTTCTTCTGCTTGCCTGCCAGCACTGCGCGGAACGTCTGCGAGTCCATGTCCACGTCCCACAGCCAGGGGTACTTCTTCTTCGGTGGGGGAGTGCCGGCGTCGCGCACCACGCCCGGTCGTCCCTTCATCTTCGATGCGATGCCCAGCAGCTCCCGGTAGATGGGGCAGTACGCGTTCGCCCGGTAGTACTTCCGCTGCCCTTCCGTGCGGCAGCTCAGGACGCCAAGCTCGTTCAGCCGGGCCAGCTCCCTGCTCAGGTTGGTCGGGTCCTCGCAGAGAAGGGTGGTGAGCTGACGGGCGTAGAAGCGCTCCTCCGGATGCCCGAACAGGTGCTCGACGATCTTCGCCCGGATTCTCGATCCGAACAGCTTCTCCAGAAGCATCGTTCCCTCCGTAGTTAAATTTACTTTAAGTGTAGTATATTATACTTCTGAATTTCAGAATGTCAAGGGGTGGTGTACCGCGGGGCATGATTCCTTCGTGTCTCCGTAATGCCGCAGGGTTATAATTCAGCACAATGTCCCCAGAGCGCAACGAAGAACCGGGATCGGCATTCGACCGCCTCCCCGAGGACCTGAAGGAGGAGATCCGCCGGAAGGAGCGGGAGCAGGCAGTCAGGGGAGAGGAGTACCTCAGGAAACTGAACCAGCTCACCTGGTGCACAGCGGCGCTCGGGGGGATTATCGCCGGCCTGCTCGCGGCGGCTTCCATCAGCCACCCGGTGATGTGGGTGGTCGTCGGGCTGTACGGGGCGGGCGCCTCGTACACCATCGTGTTCAAGCGGCTGGATCACATCAAGGGGATCCTTATCTTCGGCGGTGGCTCGGGCGCTCTGCTGCTGATGGGAAACCTTGGCGGCCTGGTGGTCTTCGGGCCGGCCCTGATGTTCATGTGGCTCTTCTTTCTCGTCGCCGGCGCGGTGATCGCGATCGCGGTCGAGGGACATCGTCAGAAGCTGGACGGGTATTGAGCATCATGTCGTCGGAACACCGGGCGATACTCCACGTGGATATGGACGCGTTCTTCGCGGCCGTGGAGGTGCTGGACAACCCGGAGCTGAAAGGCAAGCCGGTCATCGTCGGCGGCACGCCCGAGACGCGCGGGGTGGTGGCCGCCGCGTCGTACGAGGTGCGCAGGTTCGGCGTCCACAGCGCGATGAGCAGCTACCGGGCGCTGAAGCTCTGCCCGCACGCCGTCATCATAAAGCCGCGCGGCGGCCGCTACGGCGAGGTGTCTCGTCAGGTGATGGAGATCCTCGAGAGATACACCCCGCTCGTCGAGCAGATATCCATCGACGAGGCGTTCCTGGACGTCACCGGCAGCGAGCACCTGTTCGGCCCTGCCCCGGACATCGGCCGCGACATCAAGCGGCGCATCAGGGAGGAGCTGCAGCTCACCGCGTCCGTCGGCGTGGCGCCGAACAAGTTCCTGGCGAAGCTGGCGAGCGACCTGGAAAAGCCGGACGGCTTCGTCGTGATAGAGCAGGCGAACGCCGCCGCCGTGCTCGCGCCGCTTCCGGTCGGGAAGCTCTGGGGGGTCGGTAAGGTGACCGAGCGGGAGCTGGCGGACATAGGCGTGCACCGGGTGGGGGACCTCCTTACCCGCCCGCGCGAGAAACTGAAGGACTGCCTGGGGTCGTACACCGACACGCTTCTCGAGCTGGCGCAGGGGCTGGACGACCGGCCGGTCGAGACTGAGGACGCGCAGAAGTCGATCGGCGCCGAAACGACGTTCCCGAAGGACATCGCCGACCGGGAGGTGCTGAGAGGGTGGATGTGCAAGCTGGTCGAGAGGGTGGGGCGGGAGCTTCGCGAATCCGGCATGCGCACCCGCACCGTGAACATAAAGGCGCGCTTCCCCGACTTCACCACCATCACCCGGGCGCAGACGCTTCCGGCGCCCACCGCGGCGACGAAGACGATACGTGAGACCGCCCTGGAAATGCTGATGGAGCGCGTCCCGAAGACGAAGCCGCTCCGCCTGCTGGGGGTGTCCGTCTCCAATCTGGTGATGCCCGGCGAGGGCCAGCTGGAGCTGTTTCCGGACGAGGTGGAGGAGAAGGCCGAGGCGCTGGATCACATCGTGGACGAGATACAGGAGCGATTCGGCCCCGACGCCCTCCGCTCCGCCGGTACCGTCTGAACTACACGCCGCCCGCGCGGAGTCGCCTGCCCGGGACCGGTGCGATGCCCAGGCAGCTGACCGGCCCGGCGAGCAGAAGGAACGTAACGGCGTGCTTCATGGCAGTATAATACCGTAGGGATGCTTCGATCGCATGGTTTTGGATATACTGTGACGGTCGGGTCCTGTGCCGCCGTCCGAGTTGGAGACATGGTCGTAGTGGGAGGGATGTACTATGTTGAAGAAATTGGTCGCCCTGCTGGTTCTGTTCCTCGTATGCTCCGCTGCTTACGCCGACGATCCGGCGATTCTCGAGCATCTGAAGCGGCTCGGAAGCGAAAACTACCGGAAGAAACAGGCGGCCATCGAAGCGCTGACGAAGGCGAGCCCGTCCGTCGTCATGGCCGTGTACGACGGATTCAGGAGCGAAAAGGTCGGTGACCGAAGCCGCAACCGTGTGTTTGTGAGCACCCACATCTTCTGGACGGAAGTCGTTCCCGCATGGCCGAAGGAGAAGATCCACCCGGTACTCCTCGAGAGATTCAGGAAGGGTCTGGCAGATCACCGCACCATCGTCGAGATTGCCGGGAAGATGAAAGGGGCCGGGCGGGGAGAGGAGCCCCGGGAGCTCGTCATGGCCGCCCAGACGATGCGCGGGCCCTACGAGGAATGGTTGAATATCGTCAGAGCGCTCGGCGACACCGGGTGTGAATCGGCGTACAAGGACCTGGAGAGCGCTTACGTAGTGGACGTTCAGCAGCCCAGGAGATCCGACCTCGCGAAGGCGCTGGCGGCCATCAAGCCGAAGGAGACGTCGTCCCTCTTCGAGCGGCTTCTCGAGTCCAATGATCAGCAGATGAGGCTGGCCGTGGTGGAGGCGATTACCCTCGCGTCGGATAACCTCGACCGGGGCCTCATTCAATCGCTGATCACCCATCCCGACCCTGTGATACAGAGGGCGGCCTTCAGCCGACTTTCCTACCGTCTCGGACCGTCTGAGGTCGACGTGCTCCTCGGCCTGCTGAGCGACGGGTCAAAGGACATTGCCGATTGGGCCCACGCCGGCCTTCTGGCGATCGGTTTCCTGGAGGACTGGGAAGAGAAGGCGCTGTTCGCCGGCAAGGACAGGGTCTCCGTCTGGAAGGAATTCTGGAAGGACAGGAAATTCCTCACGAAGGATCAGCTCGAAGAGGAAGCGCTCGTACGATACCTCGAAAGGTCCAAGACCGTGTTGGACGAGAAGCTGATCAGCGCATTGTGGCGCTTCGACGGCGAAAGAAGGGTCTATCCGGTGCTGGAGAAAGCCCTGCAGTCCACGGATGCGGGGGTCCGGAAATCGGCTCGGGGCCTGCTTGTGAGTCGCGCCCGCAGAGAGCCCGAGGCGGCGGCGATGCTGATGGTCCACTGTGGGAAGCTTCCCCTGGCCGAGCTCGAGCAGGAGGCGCGCCGTCTCGGGGTGCTCGGCGATCCGAAGGCGGTGCCGATTCTCGTCGGGGCACTCGAAGAGGCGCTGAAGAAGGAGGAGAAGAGTGTCGACGGCATCATCACGGCGCTGGGCAATCTCGGTGACAGGGCCGGCCTGGACATCGTCGTGGGCTGGGCCGTCGAAAAGAAGTCCGAGATCGCACTTCGCGAAATACCGCGGATCGACGGCGCCGCAGCCGCCGCTCCACGGCTTCTCGACGCCCTCGTTGCGGAGAAGGACCACAATGTCCGGCGCCGGATAAAGGCCGTCCTCATGGAAGTCGCGGACACATCCATCGCCCCGAAGCTGGCGGCCCGGCTTCTCAGCACCGGAAAGTGCGATCCGATGAGGGGAGGGGTGCGCGTCGAGCTGCTTCAGCTCCTGGAGAAGTTTCCGGAACCGAAGGCGAAGACCCTGCTGCATGAGTACCTGGCGGGCGACGACCTCTGGAGCCGCATCTACGCCGCCCGCGCCCTGGCGAAGATCGGAGACAATTCGGGAGAAGAGACTCTCCTGGAAGATCTCGTGAAAGACCACCTGGCGTACGCCGCACATCTGTACAGCTCCGACCTTCCCAAGGCGCTCAAGGAAATCGGCGCTTCGGGCCTCGCGAAGCGGCTCGAGGCCGCCTATGAGAAGGCCGGTGCGAAGGAGAGGGAGGGGATCGGGGGCGCTCTCGTCGAGCTGCAGGACTGGAACAGCCTGGAATTCTTCCTGAAGCTTCTCCAGCGCGAGGACCGGACGGCCCGCGGTCAGGGCGCCTTGGGAGTGCTCCAGCTGATGTGGGACGAAGACGAGGAGCGGGGATACCTCAGGATTCAGGACCTGACGGAGGACATCGTGTCGGCCGCGCAGCTTGTCCTGGCCGGCCCCGGCCTTAGGGAGATTCCGCCGACGGCAAAGACCATAATCCTGTCGGTGGAACCGGGCTGGCAGGCCGTTGTGTACGACGTGGGGAAGAAGAAGGCGACGCTGTTCGAGCGCGGGAACGCGCGCGCGCCGTTTCCCTACGAGAAGCTCGATCTCAAGAAAGAGGAGTGCCTGATGGGATGGGTCATGTGGCGACAGAAGAAGGACCTGATGATGTTCAATGCCAGAATCGGAGAATGCGACTACTCCCACCTGTTCAAGAAGAAAGATGATGCATGGACGCTGCTCGCCCCCCTCGGGTTCGGCATCAGATAGAGAGGCGGTAACCGGATATCTTCGCCGATTCCGGTTCGTTCCGGCGGTACATTTGACAATACGCCCGATCTGTAGTATCACTCCTCTGGAAGGTACGGGGTTTAACGGCAAAGGAGGGTCTAGATGGCCAAGAAGAAGGTGGCGAAGAAGGTGGCAAAGAAGTCCAAGAGGAAACCCAGTGCGGCGTTTATGAAGCCGATGAAGATCAGCGCGGATCTCGCGGAGGTCATCGGCAGCAAGCCGCTCCCGCGGACGCAGGTCACCAAGAAGATCTGGGAGTACATAAAGAAGAACAAGCTGCAGGACACGAAGAACAAGAGAAATATCAACGCCGACGACAAGCTGAAGAAGGTGTTCAAGGGCAAGAAGGTCGTCTCCATGTTCGAGATGACTAAGCTGGTCAGCAAGCACCTCAGCTAAGAAGTAAAAAGGGGACATTCAACTTTTCGATTGCGGGGGCACGATTATCTCGTGCCCCCGTTGTCTTTCTCCCGGGGACGGAGTCAGGCAATCAGGTCATTCTACCGGCTGAATTCAACACCGGCCTGTTACGGAGGGATAGCCGTCATCCTCACCGGGGAGCTGATGGTCGCCGAAGGGGAATACGAGAAGGCCGAAGGAATACTCGAAGAATTCCTGAAGATGCTCGAAGTCGAAGAAATCGACCCGTGGATCGTCGAGCAGGTTCAGCGAAGGGCGCGCGAGATACGCGACGAGAAGGGCGCGGCGCGTCCGCTGTTCCACGACCCGGCCCTTCAGCGGAAGCTGATCATCCGCTGCGTATACCACGCGGCACGGAAGTCGGTGACCGCGAAGAAGATCACCGGCTACCTCGACCGGGCCTCCACGTTCGGACGGGAATGCGACAAGCACATCCCGCTGGTGGGGGGCGGGGAGGACGGCGAAGGCGAAGAGAGTAACCGGGAGGAAACGAAGACCGGGGAGTGAAGAAAGGTGAGTCACATTTTCTTGACTTGCCCCTTTCTTCCCATATAATAACGCCATTCTTGAAGTCACAGTGACCTCCCGTGGAATCCCCCGCAAGGACCAAGTGAGATGAGCAGGAAAGAGATAAAGCCGGCTGTCATGCTGTTTCTACTTCTGCTGACCGCCGGCGCGGCGACGGCGGGTGCCCCCGTCAGTATTCCGCTGACGGTCCAGGAGCCGTCCGGCGTCGATCGCGCGGCCGGTCCGGTGACGAGCGGCGTGCCGCTCCCCAAGGGCGCGGTGAAGGACGCTGCCGAGCTCGTCCTGATGAATGAAACGACGAGAAAGCCCGTTCCCTGCCAGTTCACCGTCCAGTCCAGATGGCCGGGCTCGAGCGTGAAGTGGGTGCTTCTGGATTTCCTGTGCGGCGTGAAGGCCGGCGGCCGGGTCGAATACTCCCTTCGAAACGGCAGCGGGAATCCCGCCCCGGCGACGGCGGCGAGCGCGAGGGACGCGGAGGACCACGTCGTTCTCACCTCCGGCCCGCTCGTCATAACGATCAGCAAGACGCGCGGCACTATTATGGAAGAAGCCCGGCTGAACGACTCCCCGATACTCTCCGCCGACAAACCGTGCGAAGCGGTGCTCCAGCTCGACGATGACAAGCTCTACCGGACCGACCTCGGCAAGCCGTCGCTCGTGCAGATAGAGGACGGCGGTCCGGTCCGCGCCTGCGTCCTGGTGCGGGGGAGCTTCGTCGACGAGGCTGGCAAGGGGATTTACGACGGAAAGGTCGGCTACGACGCGCGCGTCACCGTCTGGGCCGGCAAGCCGCACGCGAAGGTGGACTTCACGCTGAGAAACGACGCGTCGTACGGATTCAAGGCGATACCCAAGAGGGCGCAGTGGATCAACTTCAAGTCGGTGAGGCTCGACCTCCCTCTCGCCGCGGGCGGCGAAGCGGTTGAAACGGATTTCCACTGCTCCGACGGAATCCACCCGCTTCCGCCCGAGAAGGAAGTCACGCTCACCCAGTGGTTCAAGTACCCGCGGATGAACCCGCACATCGGTGAGAAGTACGCGAGCTCGGAGACGGACAAGCAAAGAGAGGCCCGCGCGAACATGGCCGGCAAGACCTTCGGCTACTACTATCTCGTGGAGAGCGGGGACGAGGTGAAGTCCCCGGGCGCCAACGCGGAGGGCTGGGCGGGCGTGTACCGCGGCGGCGCCCCCTTCGTCCACGCGCACGTCCGGCGGTTCCGGCAGAACTTCCCGTCCGGCTTCGCGGTCACCCGGGAGCGGCTGTCGCTTCTCCTGATCCCGCGCGGCGGCTTCTGGCCCCGCACCGAGGAGGCGGGCAAGAAGGGCGCGTACCAGTTCGAGGGCAACCGGCACAAGACGTGGGAGGTGCTGTTCCGTTTCGGCAGGAAGTATCGCGAGCAGGCGGCGGAGCACAAGGCCTTCGAGCAGCCGCTCTTCGCGAAGGCCCCGATAGAGTACTACCGCGTCGACGACGCCGTCTGGCCGCTCGCCCGCACGGATATCAGCGTGAAGGATCCGGAGACGCTCGAGGCCGTGAAGCGGTACGAGCTGCTGCAGAAGGCCAAGGTGCACCAGTCCATGGGGGACAACGCGAAGATATCGGACCCCAACGCGAAGCCGCGCGTCTGGGACCGGTGGCGGAAGGTCTCGATACCGGGTCTGCAGGAGCGCTGCCCCGACGGGATGTGCGGTTTCATGAATTTCGGCGACCTGATGTGGAGCTTCGGCTACTGCTCCCTTTTCTACGACTGGCCGTACGCGATGGCGATACAGTACCTTCGCTCCGGGGACCGGGCGATGCTGGACGTCTGCCGGGACATGACGGCCCACCGCTACGACGTCGACCGGGGACCCGGCTTCCAGATGTACGAGAAGGGCCACCACGGCAACTACTCCAGGAAGGACGTCCGCAAGAGATACGCCGGGGAATTCCGTCCGCGCGGCAGCCACTCGTGGGGGCGGGGGCTGCTGCTGTACTGGGCGCTCACCGGCGACCGCGGGGCGCTGGACGCCGCGCAGAGAAACGGCAGGGCGTACGAGGGGGCGTGGCAGAAAGATCTGGGGAAAGAGCTCATAGACGCCCGGGAATACCGCACGCCGGGCTGGACGATCGAGCAGTGGCTCGCGCTGTACGAGTACACGGGGGAGGCGAAATACCTGGAGCTTGCCGACACGCTCTTCACGAAGTCGCTTCTCGCCATGGAAAAGAGCAGGGGATCGTGCGGCCACATCCTTCCCGAGGGGAAACAGACCGCCCAGTTCACCAGCTTCATCATAGAGCCGGTGGCGCGCCTGCACAGGGTCACCGGGAGAAAGGACGCCGCCGAGTTCCTGAAGCGGGTGCTGGACTGGCACCGCAAGGCCGGCATGCTCGACGGAAAGATGATCGGCGACAAGTACGCGCCCCTGAAGTTTCTGGACAACTGGGAATACGCGGAGGCGCCGCCGGAGGACAGGAGCGCGCTGGCGGCCGGCCGGCTGTACGCGTTCTTCATGACGGACGGGTTCGCGTATCTCCATCAGGTCTTCCAGAGGAAGGAGGACCTGGCGCTCGCGCGGCGGCTGTTCAGGGAAAGCATGTTCTACTACGGTGTCGAGGGTAACGAGGTCGATCCGAAGGCGCGCACGCCGCTGGGATACCACTTCCGCGGAGAGGTGGTCAACAGCGCCGCCAAGGTGCACGCGTGGACCGGCAGGTACCACCAGATATATCTGTTGGGTGAAGAAATGTCAGCCAAGAAGGAGCATTGAGCAGGGGAGGACAGGAATGAAGGCGTTTCGGGGCATGTTCGTGGTTGCGATGTTGGTGCTGGCGGTTGTTGCGATGCCTGTCACCGCGTTCGGCAAGGTGACAAGGTGCCACTGTCACGCGCCGGAAGGGGTGTCGGTCGACGACTCGGTCTATGTCGGCAAGGCGATCCTGTACGACGCGTACGCGACGGTGACGGGGAGTCAGGCGGAGTGTCTGTATCCGAAGGCGGACTTGGGAGGGCGCTGTTACAAGAGCGAGGTCGAGGTTCTCTTCGAGCTCTACGCCTCCGACCTGGACGAGCACGTCTGCACGATCGGCGACCCGAAGGACATCTACGCGTGGATGGAGAAAGCGACGAAGAAATTGGAGGTGGAAGTCAGGCGGGACGGGAAGAAGATAACCCCGTTCGAACTGACGGTAGCGCCTTCCGGATATCCACCTTTCTACGCCGGCGGCACGTGGGTGCCTCCCAAGGATGCCGCAGGAAACGCATTGCCGGGCAAGTATGAATTTGTCTACAAGGGACGGATACGGGACAGGGACAAATATGAGGATGGCAGCACAACGAAACCTATAGAGCACAAAGACAGTCTCGACGGTTCGGTGGACCTCTACATCTTCGAGGCCGAACTCATTCTCTTCAAGGTCGATGTCGATGTGGACGCGGATTATGATGAAGTCATTTCTGTCGACAATCCCGACGATCCTATCGAAGTATCCTCCGGCGGCCTTGTCTGTGTCGGATCCAGGGATGAGATCATCCTTCGAAAAGCCCATCCTTCGGCGTGGAACGGAGCCGTCGTGCTCACCAAGAATAGCGCGAATGTCAAAGTGTTCAAGGCCGCGGCGGGCGGTGCGGAGATCACCTTCAACGGAACCGACAACAAGTTCTCGAACGCGGCCCTCCCCATCCCCCTGTATGTCCAGGGCGAAACTGTAAGCGGCGCTGCGTGTGACGTGAGGCTCACGCTCGCGTCTGACACGAGCGGATCTTCGGGTGTATGCACTGATGAAATCACCTATACGATCATCAATATCGACCTGGATATCTACAACAGCCAGGGTGGGGGCCTGGTTCCCGAGACAGACCAGGACGGGGACGATATCGAGGACGAAGAGGACATCGGCGCGTTCGCCGTCGCGAATCTGAACGACACGAATGGTGATACCCATGCGGACAATGACGATTCGCATCGGCCGGTGGTTGCCAACGGCACTCTCGGTCGAAACGAAATCGACCTGATGAAGCTGGTGCTTCGAAAGCCCCAGCCGGACCTGGGCGGGAGAGTCAGGCTGACGATCGTTTCGGGAAACGCGATGATATGGACGGACTCCATCAAGACGACCCGGAAGAGCGGCGCCGATCTCGAGTTTCCGGTGGCCGATTTCACGGGGAATACGATCGAGTGGTATGTGGAGGCAAGGAAAGCCACAAGCCTTCAGGGTATCAAGTTGAAATATGAATGGCAGCCCAGCGGTTCCAGTCGGTGGCTGTGTCCGGACATTGTCGCGGCAACCGGCGTGTGGGCGGAGAAGTCGAGATTCCTCGCCTCCGATATGACGGCTGCCCAGGCAAACAAGATTCTTGGCGCCGACGGGCAGTATGCTGCGGGTGGTGAACAAGGCGGGAATCCTGTCCGGAACTGGGTGAATACGGTAGGCGGAACGGGAGTCAAAGGGGTGAGGAATGTGATGGTCATGGAGTTTACCGTCTCGCCCACCGACATCTACAGCGGTGTTCCGGAGTTCTACGGAGACGGTTCCCGGGCACGTCCGCGCTTCGACGTATCGCGGCAGGGCCAGGCGGGCATTTTCTCCTGGAATGCGGGAGAGACTGTGCCTGTTCAGATTCAGATTCCTGATCATGATCGTCATCCTCATTTTCCCTTTCGGATAGGCCAGGACAACGAACTCGGGAATGATGATCCTTCGCATGCTACCTCTCTTGATGAGAATGATGAGCCCACAAACGAGGGACATCTGTGGAGCTTTGATCTGCCGGGAGGAAGCATTGGTGTCCTTATGGCAGTGAGGGCAAATTTCTATGAATATGTCAGAATGAGCACGAAGACCGATCCAAGCGATTCGCACTATGCAACTTCCGGCTCCCGATGCTCCGCCAAGGAGCCCTGGCACAGCAAGTCGACCAACGGACTGGCGACATCGCCGCGTGAGATCGGCGCGGGTCTGTTCGATTTCGAGCCCGAGGCGCTGCACACCGAAGCATCCAGCGGGACGACTGTTCCGGGGACGAGGCACCACGGCGTGATGAGAGGGCTGGATGTCGCGGGGACGGCAGGAGGTGCGGCCGAGACGACGCATCTGATTCTCATCGACGACGACGGAGTGTCGGATGACACGCTGGATGACGTGACGGGAGTCGGTGAAGTCGGCAAGTTGGCTGCCGGCGGCGGCGCGCCCGCGGGCACACTGGTCGGGGATCAGACGGCGTACACGGGAGTCGGATACTATGCCAGCCGTTTCGGCGGTGAAATTGTAGGTCCGGAAGGCCATTCGGGGGAGACCACGGCAGAGCTAGCTCACGAAATCGACGTTTCGGGCTCGAACCCGCAGTCATCCAGCACGCCGGTCGTCGGAACGCCGTTTTCGCTTCCTTCCCCATCCGCTCCCATAACGATGACGCTGGGGGGTATAACGACAGTCAGCATACAGGGCGCTCGGGTCGAAGCGGAGGACAACTCCGGAGGGAATCAGAGTGTGACGCTGCTCCTGATTGATGATGATGGGGCGTCGGACGACACCCTTCAGACCCTCGTCGAAACGGTGCCGAAATTGATGGTCGATGATGTCGCAGGTGGGCCGAGTGTTGCAGCGATCAAAGACGGTCTCGTCAATCCTTTCAACTGTTCGAAAGGGAGAATAGCCAGTAAGGCGGATGGAACGGTGATAGGCCCGGAGGGGTCTTCCGGCGAACAGAATGCCGAGATCGCCTATGAGGTGGAGATGGCAGGGTCAAATCCCCAGTCGGCCTCCGTTGCCGCCACGGGCCCGGTCTACTCCATGCCGGCTCCGACGATCGGTACGAATCCCATACCTATTGGCGGCGCCTCGACAGTCACCATGGCGAGCGTCTACATTGAAGCTACGGGAAACACGGGAAATGAAAGTTTCGAGGTCCGCGTGGTTGACGACGATGTGGCGAACGACGATGTGCTCGACAAGATTCCTGTGGGAATTACGCGGCCCGCCGACTGCTTTCCCGGGGCGCTCATCGGCCCGGTGACGCCGGCCGTAACAGGCATGCTGACGAACAGCCCGCCGGGAGGCGAGGTGGGCGGGCCGAACGGCGGGTCCGGCGAAGGAACGGCTGAGATAGGGTATGAGATCGGAGGAAGCAGCTCGAACTCGGCTACGGTATCGGTTACGGCGGTAGCGCCATAGGATGAAATAGAGTGTCGGAAGGAGAAATGAGAATGAGGCTATCTTTCTTTTTTGGTATGGTGGCGGCCGTTGTCGTTATACTCTCTTTGGTCAGCATCCAGGCAGCATCCACGAGCATCGTGGTCGAGGAGCTGTCGGAATGCACATTGCCCAAAGGTACGATTGAACTTCCCGAGCAGGGGTCCCCGTCCGCGCTGAAGGCGGGAGGAAACATACTGAACACAGCTGCGGGGAAGATTGTCCCAAGTCCCTGGGAGAAGACGGGCTCCAAGCCGAAGGGGATAGATGAGTATGTGCAGAGGATTAGGAAGGATCGAACCGGAGACCTCGCTTATTCCTCGTTGAACGGCGGCACGCTCATAGCTATGAGCGGAAAAATGAGCATACTCGGCAGGCATCTCCTTCACGAGTTTTCCGGCAGAGTCCTGGTGCGCCCCGAGATGGTGTGGAGCACGGAGGAAAAAGACAGCTCCGGCAAAGGGACTCCGGGAGCCGTCGAGAAGATCGAGCCCGGCACCTGCTTCCTTCTGGAAACCGTTGGTGGTAAGTTCTCGCTGATTCGGGTGCTGTCAAAGGCGGCGCGAAGTGTGATGATCCAGTGGGTCCATCAGCCTGACGGGAGCGCGCGGTTTGACGTTCCGAAAGGTCCGGTGCAGCCGATAGCCGCCGGCTCGCCGTCCCGAGGGAAAGACGCGGAAACGGTGGGATCGGCCGGAGACGATCGGAGGATTCCCTCCGTGAAGAGTCTCGACGGCCTGCCGCTCAGCCAGGCGGTATCACTGCATCTGACCAACCGAGCGGTCGTCATCAAGTTCCTCCTCGAGCGCGTCGCCGACAAGTCCTGTGGGGTCCGCGAGAAATCAGAGGCGATCCGAGCATTGGGGCACATGCGTGCCGTCGAGGCGGCGCCCGTGCTTGCTTCGATGATCGGCTTCTTCGATTCCGAGGCACCTTCGTTCAGCGTAAAGATCGACGTCAGCTTTCCGTGTGTGCCGGCTCTCGCTGAAATTGGCAAGCCTGGCAGTGTCGCTTGCCTCGATGCGCTCCGCGTCCCGGTGTCTGAGCGGGACGCGGGATTGCTCGTTCTGGTGCTTACGAGGGTGGAAGGTGAGGGGGTCGCAGCATTCCTGCTGAAAAAGAAGCTGGACGCAGCCAAAGACCAGAAGGAGAGGGATAATATGAAAAAGGCGCTCGAGCACGTCAAGGCGATCAGCGCAAAGTAGCCGGGAGGATATGACTCGGTGAAAAAGTTGTTTCTGCTGTCGATAGCCGCGCCGCTAGTTCTCCGTCATGGCCTGCTCGTACGAGAAGGAGATAGAGGTCAATCCGCGCCGTAAGAGCCGGGGAACCGATCGCGCGCCCGGCGCCCGCGACAACCGCACCGAAAACGGTAGATCGCAGATCCTGCACTCGACCCACCGAACCACCGGGGAGAGCCCCGCAACTCATGGAACCGCTGATCCCGAAGAAATTGGATAATTGGAGAACGTCCCCGGGTATAGGTATAATTGGTCATTATGAGGTTTATAGCAGCGGCGGCGGTGACGGCCGCTCTGACCGCGGGATGTACCATGACCGATAGAATGCCGGACCCTTCACTGCGGCGGCCCGTCGAGGTGTACTGGACGACGGACCGGGTGGTGGACCGTCTGGACATCGCCCGTATGGGCGCGAGCATCCGGGAGCGTCACGGCACGGATGAGGAGCGCGCGATCGCGATCTGGCGGTACATGCGCCGCACCATGTACCACTACCCGATGCGCAACGAGAACCACGCGGACCAGTTCGACGCGGCGAAGCTCATCAACGTCTACGGCTATTCGTACTGCACCCAGCAGGGCATCGCGGCGGCGGCGATCGCCGGAGCGGCCGGCCTGGAGAGCCGCGGCATCGGGGTGCCGGGCCACGGCATGTACGAGGTGCGCTACGACGGCGGCTGGCACGCCTTCTGCGCCATCTCGGGATTCTTCGTGCGGACGCGCGCCGGAGACCGGCACATCGCGAGCATGCAGGAGATCAAAGACGACCCCTCCCTGGTTCTGAAGGCCCGGGAGGAGAAGCGGGTGCCCGATCCGTTCCTTCCCTGCGCCGGCGGCCCCGAGATCCTGGGCGAGAAGGAGGGGACCGAGGAATGTCCGTACGCGCTCACGTACCGCCACTACGACGAGACGTTCTTCGCGGAGGGCGCGAAGAAGTGGAAGAGCCTGGGCGCGCCGAACCCGTCGCGGTACTCGGCGTGGGTGACGCTGCGCCGGGGCGAGTCGCTGCGCCTGGACTGGGACGCGTCCGGCGCCTTCGTGCCGCCCATCGCGCCCGATCGCTTCCACCCGCCGCGCCATCTCTGCGGCATCAAAGACGAGGCGAATCCGTTCTTCCCGGAGGTCGAGCCGTACGGCCGGAAGCTCGACAGCCGGATGACGTACCGGTACTACGGGTCCGGCACGCACGCGTGGAAGCCGCCCCTGCGGCGCGAGGACGACCTGGCGCGGCTCGCCCGCGCGGAGAACGTCGGCGTGTCCCGCGGCGGCCTCGCCCCCGCGGACCCGGCGAAGCCGGCCGTGGTGGAGTTCGAGATGGCGGGCCCGTACGCATACGTGGGTGGCGCGGTCTCCGGCCGGGCGCGCGTCGGTGACGGGGGGAGCCTGAGGCTTTTCCTGCAGGGTACGGATCCGGACGGCGCCTGGAAGGAGATCCACGCCGCGCCCCGCGGCGGCGGCGAATTCCGCGTGAAGCTCGGCGACGCCGTCCTGCCGGTGCCGCCCGCGGACAAGAAGAAGCGGGGATTCACTCGCTACCGGTTCCGGGTGCGCGTGGAGCTGTCCGGGGACGCGGCGCTGACGGACTTGGCGCTCGCGGGGACCGTTCAGCACAACTGGTGTGCCCTTCCGAACCTGGTTCCCGGCCGCAACGAGATAGAGGTCCGCTCCAAGACCGTGCCGCCGAAGGACCTGGCGTTCGAGATCGCGTGGCGGGAGGGGAGCCGGGAGCGGAGCCTCCGGCGCCGGGTGAAGCGGGCCGGGGAGAAATTCGCGGCGGTCGTCGGCGGAAAGGCGATGCCGCGGATGCGCTACGTCCTGATGACGAGAGAGCCGTAACGTGACACCGACCTTATTCGAGATTGCCGGGGCGTGTATAATATGGAAAATTGACGGTCTGTTTCCGTTCCGCGTTCCGGAGAAGAAACTGGTAAACTTGTGAACGTCCCCGCTGAAGAACATCCGACGCCCCACCTGCCCGACGACGGCTCGTACGCCCGCGGCAAGATCATCCAGGACCCCGCCCGGCGCTACGAGATCGGCGGCGAGGTGGGAAGCGGCGGCATGGGCGTCATCCGCCTCATCTACGACAAGGACATCCGCCGGTACGTCGCCATGAAGGTGATGACCTACGAAGGCGAGCCCACCCCGGGCCAGCTCGAGCGGTTCATCGAAGAGGCGCAGATAATGGGCCAGCTGGAGCACCCGGCCATCGTCCCCATACACGAGCTCGGCGTCACGGGCGCCGGCGAGGCGTACTTCACCATGAAGATGGTGCGCGGCATGACCCTGAGGGACATGTCGCTCGAGGACTTCACGTTCAGCGAGCTGATGGGCACGTTCCTCAAGATCTGCGACGCCATCGCGTTCGCGCACGCGAAGGGAGTGATCCACCGGGACATCAAGCCCGGCAACATCATGGTGGGGGAGTACGGCGAGGTGCTGGTGATGGATTGGGGGCTGGCGAAGACCAGGGGCGCGAAGGACGCGCTCGACGAGGTGGTGACGACCATCCGCAGCGGCGACGACGCCACGAAAACGCTCGAAGGCTCCGTCGCCGGCACCCCGGCCTACATACCGCCGGAGCAGGCCAAGGGAAGGACCAGGGACATCGACGAGCGAAGCGACATCTACGCCCTCGGCGCGGTGCTGTACGAGATGCTCACCCTCAGGCCGCCCTTCGCCGGGGAGGACTCGGCGGAGATGCTCGCGAAGGCGATCCGCGGCAACCCGGAGCCTCCCGTCACCGCCGCGCCCGACCGGCACGTTCCGCGTGAGCTCTCCGCCGTCTGCATGAAGGCGATGAAGTACTCCCGGCAGGACCGGTACCAGACGGTGAAGGAGTTCTCCGCCGACATCCGCCTGTTTCTCGAGGGCCGCGCCGTGTCCGCCAAGGAGGACACGTTCGCCGAGGCCGTCGTCAAGATGGTACGGCGCAACAAGCAGGTGAGCGTCGCGATCGCCGTGGCGGCTCTCCTCCTCGTCGCCGTCGGCGCGGTATCGGTGTACAACATCAGGGAGGAGAGAGACAGGGCCGTCGCCGCCGGGGAGGCCGAGGCCGAGCAGAAGGAGCGTGCCGAGTACGCGCTGTACGTTTCCACCATCGCCCTCGCGCAGGAAAACGCGCTAGACGGGAGCCTTGCGCAGGCGAAGGATCTTCTGTCCTTGTGCCCGCCTCGCCTGCGGGGCTGGGAATGGGGAAGGGTGAAACGGGAAATGCACCAGGAGTTTCTCTCGCTTGACGTGGGGGGAGGAGCCGTGGAAGGGACGGCCTTCAGTCCCGACGGTACGCTCGTCGCGTCGGGAGGGTCGGCCGGAATCGTCAGGATATGGCACGCGGACACCGGCCGCGAGAAGGCGGCGCTGAAGGGGCACGCCGGCAAGGTGTTCGGGGTGGCATTCAGCCCGGACGGGAAACGGCTGGCGTCCGGCGGCTTCGACCACACCGTCAGGATCTGGGACGTCGAGACGGGCCGGCAGCTCGCGGCTTACGACGCGCTGGGGATGTCCGTCCACTACCTTGCCTTCAGCCCGGACGGGAGGAAGCTGGCCGTGGCACAGGGGAAAGGTGGCAAGATGCTGGATTCGCAGACGGGGAAAGAGCTCTGGGAGTTCAAGGGCACGTTCTCCGTCGCGTTCAGCCCGGACGGCCGGACCCTGGCGCTGACGAATCAGGCCGGCGAGGTGAAGCTGTGCGACGGCGAATCGGGCAAAGAGCGGGCCATGCTGAAGGAATACGGACGCGCGGTCTATTCGGCCGTGTACAGCCCGGACGGGAAGGTGATCGCCATCGGCGGCGGCGACGGATCGGTGGTGTTCTGCGACGCGAAAACGAGACGAAGAATTGGCAGGATGAAGGTCGCCTCCCGGGCCGTCCACCGGGTGTCCTTCCACCCGGACGGCGCGCGCGTCGCCGCGGCCAGCGGGGAAGACGCGATCGGGATATGGGACGTGAGGACGGAAGAATCGATCACCGTGCTGAGGGGACATGGAGATGAAGTCACCTGGGTCGCCTACAATCGCGACGGAAGCCGGCTCGTCTCGTCCAGCGCGGACGGCACGGTGAAGATCTGGGACCCGGCCGCCGGGCAGGACACGCGCGTGCTGCGCGGGCACGACACGTGGGTCCCCTCCGTCGCCTACAGCCCGGACGGCACACGGCTCGCCTCGGCGGGATCGCAGGACAGGACGATCCGGATATGGGACGCGCGGACCGGCGCGCAGCTCCGCGTGCTGGAAGGGCACCAGGACCATGTGAACTCCGTGTCCTTCAGCCGGGACGGCGGCCGGATCGCTTCCGCCAGCGGAGACAGGACGGTGAGGATCTGGGACCTTCGCACCGGCGGGGAGCTGCGCGCGCTCACCGGACACGAGGGCTTCGTGCTGTTCGTCTCGTACAGCCCGGACGGAACGCGGCTGGCGTCGGCGGGCAGGGACGGATCGATCCGGATATGGGACGCAGCCGGCGGCGCGGAGCTACTGAAGCTCCCGGGGCACGCCAACGGGACCGTGTCCCTCGACTTCAGCCCGGACGGTACCCGGCTGGTATCGGGGGGTGACGACAGTGCCGTCAGGGTCTGGGATACGACGACCGGCCGGCAGGTGTGGGCGCGGGAGGAGCTGGAGGATTTCGTTCACGCCGTCGCGTACAGCCGGGACGGGGCCTTTGTGACCGCGGCCGTGAAGGAGAGAATCAGGTCGTGGGATACCGTCGACTGGCGTCCGTACGTGACCATGCGCGGGCACGGCGGACGGGTCTACGGCCTGGCGCTCAACCCGGACGGCACGCGGCTCGCGTCGGCCAGCAAGGACGGCACCGTCAAGATATGGGATACCGCCACCGGCCGCGAGCTTCTCACGCTCGAAGGGCACATCCATCGGGTGCTCTCCGTCGCCTTCAGCCCGGACGGCACCACGCTCGCCTCGTCCAGCGCCGACAAGACCATCCGCATCTGGCTCACCGACACGGTTCCTCTATCACGCGCGGCTGCCCCTGTTCCTGGTGTGTTGAGAAACTGGTAAACTTGTGAACGTCCCCTATATAGGGACATTCTGCTTTTCTCTCGAGCTGCAGGTGCGGCGGTTCTATCTGGTGATCTTCAGCGACTACATCTCGCCGGTTTCGCTCGGGGAAGCTTCTTCCACACTGCGCGCCAGGGCCCTGCGGCGGTTGAAGGCCTCCTCGATCGCTTTCTTCATGAATGAAACTTCGGACGTCATACGGAGATCATATCAAGAAGCAGGGGCGGCGCAAGGCCGCCCCTGGAAAATATCACGCGGCCGGAGCCGCGCCTTGCTAGACGTTTACCTTTGTCTGATTCGTCGTCGCGGTATCCCGCACGTACGCCGGCGGCTCCTCCAGGGGTATCACGCCGACCACGGCGTATACCTCCTCCTTCCCCGGTTCCGTATTCACCTTCGACTTCGGAATCGCGAACGAGAAGCTGACGTTCTTGTTGACGGCATCGGCGGAGAAGGTCCTGCTCGAGCTCTGGATCATATCGTCTTTCGACAGCAGATCCGACTCCTTGAAGTCGATATCCAGAAACCACCGGGTGTTCAGTTCGTGGGTCTGGAACTGTATCCCCGCGTCCACCTTGAAAAGCACGTCATTCCCGGATATCGAGTGGGACAACGCGACGCTCTGAAACTGAGCCATACCTTCCTCCTTTCACCTCCCCATTCCTCGTTACAAATCCCCAACTCCAGCGAGAATAGTAAGCTCTGTCAGATAGGGTGTCAAGGTCAAGTGTGACTCACATTTGATCCTGAAGAGCGAGCTTACGTAACCGGTGCTCCCCGTGTAGAATAGGGGTATGGAAGATTCACCTCAGACCGGTCTCCGCCGCCTTACCGGCACTCGTTTCACCGTCCGCACCGCGGCCGTGTTCTTCCTGCTGTCCGTCGTGTTCGAGCTGATATTCGTCACCTCTCCCGTTCCGCTGTTCGGCGCGGTGCGCGGCGGCCTCGTGGCGGTGAGCTGCCATCTCCTCTACGCGTGCCTCTTCGCCGCGATGGGCATCGGCCTCTGGACCGCCAGGCCCTGGGGCTACCGGATGATGATCGCCGGCACCATCTTCTACACGCTCGACAAGCTGCGGTACCTGCTCGACGGCAGGGCCAGGGCCGACGAGCTGGCGCGGCTCACGAAAGGCTACGAGGCCATATTCGAGATGGTAAACATGGACATGCTCGACCCGGTCACCTACCTGGCGTACGGGTTGATCGTGACGTGCTGGTGGGGGTTCATCCTCTACCTCTATTCGCATCGCGACTATTTCCGCGCAATAGAGTGACAGGTTACTCTATTTGCCGGGGACATGGTTCCTTCGTGTCCCCTTTCTAGCCGCGGATGAACACGGTGTACTTGTAGGTGAGCTTCTTCTCCTTGCCCGGCTCCAGCTCGATGGTCCACGTCAGCGTGTGCCGCGGGTTAACCTTCTTCAGCCCCTTCGCCAGCTTCACGTCCTTCGGGTTGTCGGACGTCTCGAGCACCTCGCCGGACAGCTGCTTCTGAGCCTCGACCGTAACCTGTTTTCCGGTCTTGTTCAGCACCTTCAGCTCGCCCTCGAGCGTAACCAGATCGTACCGGTATCCGTGAAACTGCTTGTTGTTGCGCTCGCGCGAAACCTCGAACTCGTTCTGTTCCGCCACCAGGTTCATCGCGCGCGTGATGCGTATCGTCGTCTCGGTCCCGGAAGCGGTGTAGTAGCACACGTCCTGGCCGATGAACTGCCCGTCCTTCACGAATTCCGCCGCCGCGGTGGTCCACGGCATCTTCATGGAATTCTTCATGCGGCAGGAGTGCCACACCTCCTCGCCTTTCTTCTGCTGTTCCTGGCCCCGGCGCTGGTTGTACCGCTCCTGTTCGTCCAGCACGTCGGCGACCTTCCACGTGTAGATATGGTGATAGTCCAGCTCCTCCGTGAAGAGCGGAACGTACGCCGTCTCGCCCTTCGCGAGAGTGATGCTGTCGACGGGGTAGAAGAAGAGGTCCTCCGCGGTCGTCCCCGCGCGCGCGGACGAATAGTCGGCGATGGCGACCTCTTCCCGCGCGTAGGGCGCCCAATTGGCTGTGATCGCCCGCTGCTGCGTCATCAGGTAGTCCATCGCCCCGCCCTCACTGCGTCCGGCCACCAGCGCCTTCAGGAAACCCGCCAGATCCTGGGTCATCGCCATCGGGCTGTTCACGTCGGCGAACTTGATGTGGGGGAACCCGGTCACCAGGTCAATCGCCACGCCCTTCAGGTCCGCCACCTCGTTCACCACCAGCGCCTTGGCCGTCAGCCGGGCCTTCTTGGGGTCCGACACGTCGATCTGGTAGCTCGGCACCCACGTGATGCCGCGTGCCAGGTAGTTCACCGCTATCTCCTTGCCTCCGGCCGCTCCGCCCAGCTCCAGCCGCATGGCCGTCTGTTTCTCTTTGTGCTTTCTCCTCACCGTCGCCTTTCCGTCGATGAACCTCGCGCCGACGATGCTGCCGGCGCTGAGAGCGACGATGCCCTTGGCTTCCGTTTTCACCAGGAGCGCGGATATGTTGTACGGAGCGTACGCGCTGCTGCGCCAGCGGTTGTTGGGGTCGATGCGCGGGCCCATCACGTACGGATTCGGCGGCTCCTGCCGCTCTACCGGCTCCCCGGCGGATACGACGGTGCCCTTGATCGTTTCCATGTCCTTCACGTTGGTCAGGATCTCGACCGACGCCCCGGCGTTGAGCTGGAGTATCTCCAGCATGTTCGCGGCCGGGATCTCCTTCTCCGTTTCCACCAGCTTCGTGAAGAGCCCCGTCACCTTCACGTCGCGCGGGTAGTACACCCAGAACGTGCCGAGCGACGGCACCGGAAGCTGGCCCAGGTCGATCGTTTTCGCGTCCCCGGGAAGCGTTGCCTTTGACGAGAAGTAACCGATTCCATTCTTGAAGAGCGACACCCGCTTCAGCTCGAGCTTCGTCGCGCCCTCTTCACCCGCGAACAGAATCCCCGACAGGCCCAGCACCACCGCGACTGACATCACCACGCACACACTTCTTCGATCCATATCTCCTCCCTTCGTGTTTCCTGTCCACAGTATACGCTCACAACCGCCGGTGGCTGCAAAAGATTCGTAACAAGAATGTAAATTGTCCGTCTCCCTCATTCCTTGACACGGTGGGGCACGGCCCCGATACTACCCCAACAAAGGAGGACCCTATGCCCGACTACAAGGAAGCAGCTATCGGCAGGATGGTGGGTGAAGACGGCAAGCCGCTCGCGGATATCGAGGTCTCCGTCTACGACAAGGATCCCCTCGTCGACGACGCGCTGGGCAGCGCGGTGACAGACGCGGAGGGGCGGTTCCAGGTGGAGTTCGCGTGGAGCGACTTCAAGGGCGGCGAGGCGCTGGAGGGTCGCCCGGACCTCTACGTGGAATACGTAGACCGCCAGAGCGGCAGGAAGGGCCGGTCCGACGTCAAAGAGGAAGCGAAGGGCGAGGTCGCCGACGACGACTCCCTGGAAGTGATCAACCTGGGAGACATCGTCGTCAGCTGAATTTCAAGGGGTCAGAGTCGTTGAAACTCGTTTCCGTTCAAGAGAGCAGAATACGTGAAAGCCTTCTTCCGCGTGCGCTGATCCCATTCGCTATCGCAGTCATCTGCCTGTTCGTGAACGTCTCCGGCTTCGCCCGGCCGGATATTCCCCGGGATAAGATCCCGAAGGACATCTCCGGCGACCTCCGCGCCGCCATCGAGGCCCTCTACGTCGACGACTACACGAGCCGGGTCAAGGCGGCGCGGCGGCTGAAGGGGATGGGGCCGGCCGCCCTGCCCGCGCTGCCGTTTCTCGTCGGCGTGTTCGGCGACGAGCGTACCGTTGATATCGAGGGAGAGAGGACCAGGGTGACGTTCGAGGCGCAGGCCGCCCTGGGGGCCATGGGGGAGGGCGTGCTGGAGCCGATGTTCGCCGGCGGCCTGAAGAAGAACAGGAGATACTATCACAAGTTCGTCGCGGTCATGTCGAAGGTCGGGGCGCCGGCCGTGCCGTTCCTGATCGGCAAGCTGAAGGCCGCGACGACCAGGGACGAGCGCAACCTGGCCGGTGACACGCTTTCATGCATGGGAGACCCGGCGCTCGAACCGCTGCTGCGGCTCATCCAATCGGCGAAGGAAGGGGAGGAGCCCGAATACCTGAAGCGCGCCATCGAGGCGGTGGCGGAGCTCGCGAGCGGGAACGCCGTGCCCGCTCTCGGCAGGCTCGCCTTCAGCCGGAACGCCGCCGTCCGGCAGACGGCCGTGGACAACCTGAGGGACGGCGAGCTGCAGATGAAGGTGATCCTCGAGGGGCCGAAGGACGTGCGGGCCCCGGCCGTCGCCGGCTTCGCGTGGAACACGAATGCCGCCCCCTACCTCGTTCGTCTTCTGGGGAGCGAGGACGAGGAGATCCGGCGCGAGGCGCTGAACGTTACCGCCCGCAACTGCGAGCACCGGAGGGTCGTCCACCGCGACCTGACCACCGGGAAGGTGATAAAGGAGCCCAAGCCCATCGACGAGAAGCTGGTGGACGCCCTGATCGCCGTCATGAAGAACGAATCCGACGCGAAGATGCGCGCGGACGCCGCCTCGGTGCTGGTGGGGGAGACGCAGGAGCGGACGCTCCGGGCGTTCCGCGAGACGTTCGCGGACGAGGACGAGACGCTGAAGATGCACGCCGCACGGGGGCTGGCCGCCGGGGGCGACGCCGCCGGGGCGGACCTGCTGCTGAAGGTGCTGTCGGACGCGTCGGGGCACTTCGGCATCCGGGCCCGCGCCGCGCAGGCGCTCGCGGACCTCGGGGACGTACGCGCCGTCGGGCCGCTGGTGAAGATGGCGCTCGAAGACGGCGGGACGGTGCGCGAGAGGGCGGCGGCGGCCCTCGGGCGGTTCAAGGACGACCGTGTGTACCCGGCGCTGGAGGAAATGCTCGGCGACAGGTACGTGCCGGCCAGGCGGGCCGCGATACTCGCGCTCGACGGGCTCGGCGACGAGCGGGCGGTGAAACGGCTGTCGGAGCTCGCCCTGCGGGACAAGTCGTCCGAGATACGGCGGCTCTGTGTGAACGCGCTCGGGCGCGCCGGCAAGGGCTCGTTCGAGGTCCTGTCGGAGGCGGCTCGGAAGGACAAGGACGATCGGGTGCGGGCGGCCGCGGTACAGGCCGTGGCCGAGATCGATCATCCTGGCGTGCCGGAGGTGCTGAGGCAGGTGCGGCGCGACGACACCGACCTGAGCGTCCGGTATTACGCGAAGACCGCCCTCCGGAAGCTCGGCGCACCGCGCGTCCCGGCCGGACGGCAGGGCGGCGAGCCCGCGCCGCAGGTCACCGTCGAGATAGACGCCGTCGCGTCGCGCGTGAAGGACGCGGCGGTGCCCGGCGTGGAGTGGCTCATATATAGGAAGAAATTCGTCGCGCGGAAGGAGAAGGATGATCTTCGCAACTTCTCCGCCTTCCTCTCCGCCCGCGGCATCGAGGAGATCGTCGTCAACGGGCTCGCCTTCTCCAGGGACTCCGTCTGGGCCGCCACCGGCCTGGGCGCCTTCTGCTTCGAGCGGAAGGGCGGCCGGTGGATCGAGTACGCCGTCAACCGGGAACACATCGGCATGCCCATCGATTTCGTGAAGGCCGCCGACGACGGGAAGGTGACGTTCACGCTGAAGATCGACGGGAAACCGCACGCGTACGCCTTCGACCCCGCCGCCTCGAAGTGGACCCAGTTAGAGTGACAGGTTACTCTATTTGTCGGGGACGGATCCGGCTTGACTGCTCAGCTCCGTCCCCGGGTCCTTCCCTGGGTTGTTCCTGCTACAATAACGCATGCGCAAGATGCAGGGCCTGACCTCGATTCTGCTGACCCCGGTTCTGCTCGTCATGGCGGTCGCCTCGGGGGCGTCGGCCGGCCACGACATGCTCCGTTTCGGTCTCGAGCCCGGCGGCGCGCGCGGCGGGGCCCGGTTCTCCTCCGAGTACACCACGTACGCGCCCGCGGATACCGATGACCCGTTCGATCACACGCTGGGGATGTCCCGGCTCGATACACGGGTGACGTTTCCGCGCTCGATATCCTTCACGCACACCCGGTTCAACCTGTACTCCCGCGCGGTGCTTCCCCGCACCGGGCTCCGGCTGCCGGACGGCCTGGAACGCGCGTCCGTCGCCCTGGCGCGGTATCGCCGGCTGGACAACGGCCTCATTCTCGGCGGCCGCGTCGCGCTCACCTCCGCCAGCGACAAGCTCTTCCACGGCCCCGACGAGACGTTCCTGAACGGAACTCTTTTCGTGCGAAAGCCGTCCGCCGGCCGGAACGCCTGGCTGTTCCTGCTCAGCGCCAGCACCCGCCCCGAGACCATGGTGATACCCGGCGTCGCGTACCAGTGGATGAAGTCGCGATCGCTGTGGGGAATCGTCGGGCCGCCCTTCGCGATGGTGCACTGGGAACCCCGCGAGAAATGGAGCATGGACGTGCGCGTCATCATGCTCCGGTATTCCGCCGCGGTCACGTATCGCGCCCACGAGCGCGCGCATCTGAGCCTGAAGATCGCCAACGAGGAAATCGACTTCTACCGGGCGGACCGCGACGACGAGGACGATGCCATCACGTACGCGGAGCACAACGTGAAGCTCGAGCTGGCGTGGTACCCCACCCCCGAGGAAGAAGGACCCGCCCCCTCCCTGCGCCTGAACCTGTCCGCCGGGTATGCCTTCGAACGGGAGATCTACGAGGACGACGACGACAACAATCTCGACATCGACCCCGGGTTATTCTGCACCGTCGCCCTCACCATCCGCTTCTGAGCCGGGGACATAATCGAGTATCCTGATAGAGTATCCTGGTTGCCTCAATTGCCTCGCGTGATGAACGCGGACGGACTTCGTAATAGAGTGACAGGTTACTCTATTTAAGATGGCCCGCATGATCATCAGGCGCATTACCACTGCACAAGAATGGGAGCAGTACTGGTGCGAGCGCCTTCGCATAACGGGAAACGTGGCCCTTTCCCTGAGAGCCCTGAGGGCGCTATGAGACGTTATTGGGCCTACACTTTTGGGACACTACTAATAAAGTAACCTGTCACTCTATTTCCGTAATAGAGTAACCTGTCACTCTATTTGTGTCACTCTAATTGGTCCTCATTGGGCTCGTCTTTTTTGTCGGCGGCCTTGCGGATGGCGGTACGTTTGTCTCTGGCGAGGCGCTCGAGGACCGTGGCGGCCTTGTCGCCGCCGATTGCCGCGAGCGCGGCCGCGGCCGCGGCGCGCACCTCATTCGGAAAGACCGTCGACAGCCCGAGCATGCGTTTTGACTCGGCGACCTTCTTGAGCACCGGCACCGCCTTCGGGTCGGCGATCATCCCCAGCGCGGCGCAGGCGGCCGTCTGAGTCACCGGGTCCCCCGGCTCCTCCAGCAGTCCGGCCAGCCAGTCGACGGATTCCGCGTACCCGAGCGCTCCCAGCGCGGCGACGGCGAACCGGACTCCCTCGGGGTCCTTGCCGCCCGCCACGCCGGCGAGCACGTCCACCGCGGCCCGGCGCTCCATCCCCTTCAGGGCCTGCACGGACCCCGCGCGCACCTTCTCGTCCGGATGCATTATCGTCTGGCTCACCGCCTGTCCGACGTCCGCCTCCACCTCGCCCAGCACGCCCAGGATGCGGCAGGCGAATCCGGGGGACGCGTAACGGGTGAGCTCCCCGGTCAGCGCCTTCACCGCGTCGGGACCGATCTCGCGAATCGCCTTCGCCGCGAACCGGCGGGTATTCTCGGCCTCCGCCTCCTCGATCAGACTCACCAGAATCGGCACGGCCAGGTTCTCAAACGCCGCGAGGATGTCTATCACCTGCCTGCTTGCCCCGAACGAGGGGGACTTCACCTTGATCAGCAGTGTCCGGAACGCCGTCGACCCGAAGAGGCTCGCCAGCGCTTCCTCCGCCGCCTTCTGTATCTCGGAGCCCTCCCCTTCCTCCATGGCGCGCTCGCCCATCGCGGTCACCGTCCGGTCCAGGCTGTCGAAGTCTCCCTGCTCGACGCATCGGCGGGCCACCTGCCCCGCGAAATGGAGCAGGTTGGCGCACGCCTGCGGCGATTTCTCCGAGGCCAGCGCGTCGATCACCGCGTCCCGGCTCAGCGTCAGAAGCACTTCCTGCACCTCGATCACCGATTTCTGATATATGTTCAGCAGTGCCTTTGTCGCCTTTCCGTGCAGCTCGGCGGCCCCGGAGGAGAGGATCGAGGTGAACGCGCCGATCAGTTCCTGGAGAAGGGCGCTCTTCCGGCCGCGCAGCAGCGTCTTGAGAATTCCGGGTACCTCCGCCACCGCCTCGGCCGCCAGCAGCTTGTCGGGAGGGTAGCCGGCGATCTGTTCCGCCCGCTCCACGACGTCGGTCGCGACCGGCTCCGGTTCCGGTTCGGGTTCCGGCTCCGTCCCGGCACCGCCGTCCCCGCCTCCGGCCGCCGCTCCGTGGTAGATCGTGTCGCCCACCTGTATATGGGAGATATTCTTCCCGGCAAGCAGCGCCTTCCACTCGTCGACCGGTCTCGGATCGGACGCCCCCGCGACCAGCTGGAGAAAGCCGCTCATCTCATCGATCGCGGAATCGCCGGAGAATATACAGCTCTTCACCCCGCTCTTCCGCAGCACGCCGGCGAGGTCGGCGGCTCCCCCGGCCAGCGCCTCGGCGCCGGGCGGCACCCCGTCGATCAGAAGCGTGCCGTCCACCTCGCTCACGCTCAGACCGCCGCGCGCGGCGAAGAAGGTCCGCGCGGACTCCTCCAGTTCCTTGACGGCGCCGGCAATTATGGAACTGCCCGGCGGGTACATCGCCATCTTCTCGACGGTCCCGTGCATGTGGCGTACCACGATGCAGGCGGCCTGCATCGCCTCCCCGCTCAGGCCTTCGGGAAGGTCGCTCCCGGAGACGCCCGACTGCCGGGCAATCTCCGTGTCCATCACGTACGCCTTCTGCACCGCGTCAATATGCTCGACGCCGGCTTCCTCCAGGCAGTTGTTCCAGAAACCCCTGTCCAGCGTCCCCCGCACCGGCGGCTTCCCGAACAGTCGGGTGAACGCCAGCAGCTCCTCGGACGCGACCCCCCGCACCACGGTAAGACTCTGGATAAATCGCTCGCGCATCGCCTTCAGGATCTCCGTCGCCGTCATCCCCCCGATCTTCGCGTCCACCGGCCGGCCGTTCAGCAGCATGCCTTCCCCGGATTCGCCGACGGTAAAGCCCTCCACGCCCTCCAGCCCCTGCTGAACCGCCTGCCGGAGCTGGTCCACCGCCTGCAGCACCATTTGGCTCCCCTCCGGATACATCTGCAGGCTCTTGCTCGTCCGGCTCAGCGCCTGCAGCGCCTGCATGATGAGATCGATCTCCTCGTCGGAAAGCTCCCCGTCGCATTCCGGTATCCGCGCCTCGACGCCTTTCCCTCCCGGGGCACCCTCCCCGCGCGCGTGCGCGTCTATCTGCGCGCCGTCGTACACCCGGTCCGCCCGCTCCTCGCCCAGCGAGCGGAACGACTGCGCCTTCTCTTCCTTCCCGGCTTTCTGGTAGTGATACGCCAGCGTGAAGGCGGCCCGCCCGGGATTCTCCCTGTAGATGTCCTCCAGCACCTCCGCCACCCGCACGTGCGTGGTGGTGCGGAAGTAGTCATCCGTCCTCACGTACACCGTATCGTGCACGTCCCGGCTGGCGAAATTCATCCGGTCGTTGTTCAGCACCTCCGGGCGCTCGATGATGCCGAGCTTTCTGGCCTTGTCCAGCACCTCCAGCATCTCGCCCTCGTTGGTGTCCGCGACCTGCCCGAGCACCTCCAGAGAGAAATTCGACCCGATCACGGCCGCCTTCGAGATGATCTTCTCGCATTCCTCGTCGAGCGTCGCCATCTTCGACTGCACCAGTTCGTCGAGCGTGTTGGGGAGGTCCCCCCGCTGGACGTGGCCGAGCTTCCACGTGCCGCCCTCGAACCGGATGACCTTCTGCGACTTCAGGAGCTGAACCGCGCTTTCTATATATAGGGGGTTGCCCCTGCTGGCCTCCAGCATCAGCCGGTCGAAGTCGCCGGATTCCTCCCTGCCCGGCAGAAGGTGGGATACGAAGCCCGCCACCTCCTGCATCTTGAACGGCGTCAGCATCATCTCCACCGCCCGTTCCGCGCTCCGGATATCGTTCATGAACTTCATCAGCCCCTTGCCTTCGGTCGCCAGCGTCTTGCCCGGCTGACCCAGCTGCAGCGCGCCGCACAGAACTATCCGCGCGCTCGAGCGATTCAGAAGCGACAGGATCACGTTAAGCGTTCCGTCGTCCACGTAATGGAATTCGTCCAGGATGATGAAGAGCGCCCGCTCCTGGGAGATGGCCGACATCGTGTGCGTCAGCCCGTCGAACAGCGCGCACTTTTTCTGCGGGGCGCTCTTGCCTTCCACCGCGCCGGCGTCGCCGCCGACGTCCTCGACCACCGCGGCGAGCGTCGGGATCTCCTTCGCGAGCAGTACGATCTCGTCGAAGGAGAGGTTGTCCTTTATCCGCCGCAGCTGCGCGACCTCCCGGCGAAGGAACCGGTCGATCAATTCCGTCAGCAGCTTGTACGGAGCATCCCGGTCCTGTTCCGTGAACGTCTCGACGATGCACCCGGCCCCGGCGGCCTTCATCCGGCGCACCAGCTCGCCGAGGAAACGGATCTTCCCCGTTGCGGGCAACGTCTTCACGAACACGAACCCGCTGCGGCCCTCCCGGGCGTCGTCCAGCAGCCGTACGATCTTCTCGATCTTCTCCTCGCTGCCGATGTAGAGCTTGCCGGAAGGTTCCTCGGGGACCGGCTCCTTCCTGCGCTTCATCGAGAGCGCGTCCGACACCATGTTGCGGCCGTTCGCCTTGGCGTGCTGAAGCGCGCGGTCCACCTTGTAGAGCAGAACCTCGGCTTCCTGCGCGTCCTCCGGGAACACCGCCACGCCCGCGCTCGCGGTGAGCTTCAGTCTTTCCTCCAGGCGCTGCCTCGCCTGCTCGGCCAGGTTCACCGCCTTGTCCCTCCCGGTGCGCGGGAGTATCACACAGAACCCGTCTCCCGCGTACCGGCCGAGGATGTCCTTGTTGCGGAACGATTCCCCCAGCACGTCGGCCGCCTGTATCAGGAGCTTGTTCGCTTCGGCGCGGCCGAGCTTCTCGTTGACCGCGGCGAAGGAATCGAGGTCGATCATGATCAGGGACAGCGGCTCCGGCCCGCTCGCCTGCCAGTCCACGTCGTGCAGCAGGTACTGGTGGATGTGGCGCTGGTTGTGAAGCCCGGTCAGCTCGTCCGTGAAGACGAGCGGTGACACAGTCGTCGAAGTATCCGTTTCTGCCATGATACTATCGTACCAGACAGGGTCCGCCCTCCGCAATTAGAGTGACAAATAGAGTGACAGGTTACTCTATTTGGTTGCTCTATTTGCCGCCTCGAAATAGAGTGACAGGTTACTTTATTTGCCGCCTCCGGATATTTCTCAGGGGGGGGGGCGGGAGATTCAGGGAGCAGAGCCGCTGAAACGTGTGACTCACAATCTGCTATACTTCCCCATGAACGTCTACATCTTCCGCAACAGCCCCTCGGACAAGGTGCCGTGCTTCCGCGAGGACAACATCGGCGCCGTGATCGAGGCCGTCGCCTCCACCACGGACACGGATCGCCTGGTCGTGGCCGTCTACTTCCTGGCCCGGCGCATCGACTTCAGCGGCAGCTTCATCATGCCGGCCGTGTCCCCGGCGGACTTCAGCACCATCGAAACCGGCGGAGACTCCGCCTTCGTCCGCGCCTTCCCCCCGCCCCCCGATCTTCCCCGCTCCTTCTCGCTCATCCGCATGATGCTGGGAACCGCCTACAACTACCCCATGCAGGAAACCGACACCTACGGCTGGACGATGCGCTACTTCACCTTCGAAAGCCACGTGGCGTTTCTGTTCGGGCACGAGCTCCATCATTTCCGTAAATACCGCCTGGGTCTCCATCCGAGAGAAGGGGAGATAGCCGCCAACAGGTGGGCCCTGCGGCGCGCCCGGGAAGAGGAGTTTCCCCTGGCGTGCAGGGGCCGTGAGACCGGGAGGAAACGCACACGCCCGGGGAGGGATTGAGGGTCCTGTCTTTCTATTTTTCGGTCCAGGAGGCGGTCGCGGGGTCGAAGAAGAACGTCTTCTCGGACGTCTTTTCGCCGGAACCGAGCTTCATGGTGAAGCCTGCCCTGCCGTCGTCGCCCACGTTGACGGACTCGACCGGCTCGCCTATGTGCTCCCTGTTCACGGCGTACTCCGTCCACGTCGCCTTCTTGCGCTCGTAGCAGAATGCTCCCCGGTCCGTCGCCGCCCACACGTGGTCTCTGCCGAACGCCAGGCCGTTCACCTTGATCTTGTCGATCCCCCGCACCGCGAGGAATTCCCGGAAGTAGCGGGTCTTGCCCTGGTGTCTCCTCACGACGAATTGGCGGTTCGTGATGAGCCACTTCACTCCCTCCCTGCCGGTGTCCGCGATGAACCGGTCCGCCGCGGCCCCGGAAATCACCGCGCGGCCCGCGCGCCAGGTCCTCCGCGCGTTCGCGCCCCACATCGGCCACGGGGAGGCCGCGGGCCTGTCGTCGATCGCGAACGAGTGCAGTCTTCCGTCGTCCGAGGCGGCGAACAGCACGCCGTCGTCCGTCAGTCCGGGCGACGACTGGAAGCCGCCGCGCGCGCGGAAGCTCCACAGGAGAACGCCCTCGGGGTCCAGCGCGCACAGCCGGGCATCCGCGGTGCCGACGTATATCGTCCCCTTCGCTCCGATCGCCGGGGAGGACGTGCCGAACATCTGCATTCTCTTCTCCCACTTCACCGCGCCCGTCAGCTCCAGGGCGTAGAGGCGGCCCGCCTCGGACGAGACGACGTATATCGTCCCGTCCGCCGCGACCACCGGCGGGGTCGTCACCGGCCCGTCCAGAGGCGCCGTCCAGAGCACGACGCCGCCGGGGTCGACCGCGGCGAGACCGTCGTGCAGGCCGACGTAGACGGAGCCGTCCGCGCCGATGCCCGGAGACGCGGTGAGCGTCGCCGTCTCGACGTCCGTGGCCCACGACAGTTTCCCGTCCGGCGCGAACGCCTGCAGGACGCAGTTGCTCGTATGCGTGGACTTCCACCGCGTCTTCCCCGACACCACGTACACCATTCCGTCCGGGCCGATCGCCGGCCCCGACTTGCACTTCCCCCGGCACTGCGCCTCCCAGCTCTCGACGCCGTCGGCCGTCAGCGCGCAGACGCGTCCCGTCGTCGTGCTCACGTACACCGTGCCGTCCGCCCCGACGGCCGGCATGAACGTTATCTCCGAGTTCTTGAAACCATGCTTCCACTTCAGCGTGCCGTCCGGGGCGTACACGTTCAGCGTGCGGTACGGTCCCATCGTATAGATGACATCGCCCGGTCCCACGGCCGTCCGGTCGCCGGCCTTATCGGTGTCCCACGCGAACTTCTTGTCGGGGCCGATCACGTAGAACTGGCCCCCGTTCGTGTACATTCTTCCCTTCGAATCGGCGGCAGGGCAGCAGTCCTCGCTCACGATGCCGCTGGTGGACCACTTCAGCGTGGGGCGGGCCTTCTCCGTGCCTTCCCGCACGTACCAGACCGGGCGGGCGAACGTCCTGGTCTCCGTCCCCGGCACGTCGTCGATCCTCACCGCGTACAGCTTCCCGTCCGTTCCCGGCAGATAGATCGTTCCGTCCGGCCCGCACGACACGCCCCCGGTGGATGGAACGGCGTCTCGTATTTCCAGCGCACGGCGCCGTCGAGATCCAGGCAGTAGACGGTGCCGTCGTGCGTGGTGCAGTAGATATGCTTCCCGGACCCGATGCAGGCGAGCAGCCGTCCGTCTTCGTCGTCGGGAACCGTCTTCTTCCAGAGCACCTTCTTTCCGCGGTTCCAGCACTGGATCCGGTTGCTGTAACTGCCGTAATGCCGGCCCTCGTTGTCGATGTAGAACACGGTGTGCCACTGGCTGCCGTGCCGATCCACCTCGGCGCCGGCCATATTCAGCGTGATGCGCACCCCGGCCATATGGAAGCAGATATTGTCGTCGGGCGTTATGGTCAGCCCCCACAGCAGAGGGGAGGAGAGCTTGTGTCGCCATCGCTCCTTCCCCTGGGGGGTGAGAGAACACAGGTCCACGTCGGACGTTATCACGTAGCAGTTTCCTTTCTTGTCCACCAGCGGCGGGGCCGCGCAGTGATGGGTGAGGTACCTCTTCTTCTCCCACCGCACCGTGCCGTCGGCTTCGAGCAGGCGAAGGTCCCCCTGGTTCCCGGACACGTACACCGTGCCGTCCGGGGCCACCCCGATGCCGCGCAGTACGTCATCGACGTGATAACTCCATGCCAGCGTGCCGCCGCGCCGGACGGCGAGCACCGTGTCGCCGCTTCGCACGTACGGATTGCCGTCGGCATCGACGTGAAGGACGCGCTGGCACCTGTGTCCCGCGTACCGCCACAGCTCCTTGCCGGCGGGGTCCAGCGCGACCAGCGCCGCCTCGCTCCCGGCCACCGTGTACAGCGTGCCGTCCGGAAGGACCGTGGGGGGCTCCTCGCCGGGCCGCACCATGTCGTAGCTCCACAGAATCGGATCCCGCGGCGGCGCGACCTTCACCCCCGTTTTTTCCTTCGAGTCGCCGGCCGCCTTGTCCGTCTTCGCGTCCGGCAGCCCCTCCTTCTCCATCATCTTCCCGTGTCTCTCGCGAACGCTCCGGTTCACCCGCGGGCTGTCCAACTCGCGCGTTACCCGGTGGAGCAGCGGGGTTCCGCGCGCCTTGTCGCGGCAGTACACCGCCCACGCCGCGAGGGTTATCGCAGTGTCGGATTCGGAGCCGCCCGCCAGCTCGAGCAGGTCCAGGGATTTCGGATCGGTTTCGAACGCCAGCGGAACGCACGCGTACCCGGCGCTCCCATCCCCCCTGCGGATCCCCTCCGCCAGCATGGCGCGGTAGTGCTCACCCGGCGGCGGCGGGCCCTTCAGCGCCAGCCGCTCTTCCTCCATCTTCACCAGGGGCGCAGGATTGTCGAGCACGAGTGCGGCCATCGGCTCCCGATCGTACAATGTCCTGATGACGGAACTGCCGAAGTCGTACCGGTGCTTCACGAGGAAGTCCATGAGCGACCATGAGTGCGTCACCTTCCAGACCCGGTATACGAGTGCCAGGTCCTTCGCGTCGAGCAGGCGCAGGAAGGTCCCGCTGAATTCGTCCTGCGTCCGCCAGTCGTGGGACTCCCAGAAGTCCAGTATCTTCTCCAGCAGCGCCTTCTTCCCGGCCGGGTCCGGCCGTACGGCATTGTTTTCCAGCAGGATTCCCAGGGAGTACGCGGCGGCGCGGCGCACCTCCGGGTTCTCGTCATCCACCCACGCCGGGAACCTCGAGATGTCGGTCAGGTACTTCATGTCCGCACACGCCACCATACCGGTGCAGAGCAGGAGATCATCGTCGCTTTCCAGGGCCGCCAGCGACGCCTCGCGCAGCCCGGCCGGCTTGATGCTGCTCTTCATCTGGACCCCCAGGTGAATGCCGGCCCCCCGTGTCAGCGGGTCGTCCGACGCGAGCCACCGTGCGGCCGCCGCCTCGATGGTCCGAAGGTCCTCCTTCGGACCGGCCCATCCGCTCCGGAGCAGACACGACACGTTGCGGATCACGTGCGGTTCCCTGGAATCCAGCACCATCATGATCGCTTTCGGTCTCAGCCGGTGGTCGGTGGATCTCTCCAGCACTCTCAGCGCCCCGTGGCTCTTCAGGCCGATCAGGCGGGCAACGTCCTCGGCGGAGACGGTCTTCGGGAACGTCTCGAGCGACTGTATCGCCCTGTAGAGAGCGTCGACGGTCGCCGACCGCCCCCGCGGACCCGGGAAGTAGGCGAACGGCTCGTCCGTCACCGCATCCGGCGCGTCACTCCTCTCGGCCAGCGTGAGAAGCGCATCGACGATCCTGCGCCGGGAGGCGGAGTCCAGCGTTTTCTTCCACTCCTGTTTCAGATGGTACTGAGGGTCGATAATCCACAGGGACGTGAATCTGCGGCTCCCTTCCCCGGAGAGGAGCCCGTCCACCAGCGTGGCCGTGTCATCGGCCGCCGGCGTGAACAGCTTTCCGGGGACCTCCGCGGCGTACGTTCCGGCGCGCCCCTCCGGCATCGTGAACTTCAGTTCGACCGATACCTTCTCCAGGCGGGGCAGGTGGTCTTCCTTCACGCGCACCTGCATGTCGAACGCGTCGCCGCCCTGCTTCACCGTGCGCGGATCATCGCCATGGGACGACAGGGAGTGGCCTCCCCTCACGCCGAACTCCCCGACGGGTGCGCCGCCCTCCGGCTTTTCGGGACGCACCAGCAGATCGGCCGAATAGCGGTAATTCGGATACCGGACAAAATCCCGGCCGGTGTTGTTGAAGAAATAGATATGGAAGGTGTGCTTCTCCGCGAACGGCACCGGACACACCCGGATGTCGAACGTCTTCGCCGGGAGGACGACGGGATCTCCCTTCGTCTCGTACGGATCGACCGGCACCTCGGGCTCCAGAAGCCGCTTCACCGTGCCGGTGAATCCCGACATCTGCCCCGTGCACATTATGCCTTCCGTGGTCTGCCACGTCTTGTAGAGCGCGTGCTCGGCCCGGAGCCACTCCTCGCCCTTCTTCGGGTCCGCGTAGAACATCGCCTCCGCCGCCCGCCGCCGGAGAAAGCCGTAGGGCGACGCGTACAGCTCCTCCGCGCGGAGCCTCAGCTTCTCCAGGTCTATCGCCTTCGACTTCACCATCGCGGGCACCAGGGAAAGGGCGTCCATCTTGCCGCGGTCCTCCAGAAGGTACAGCACCACGTCCGCCCACGTCGCGGGATCGTGCCTGATGACGTCGAACACGCGATAGCGAACGCCGGCCGGGGCCGTCTTCAGCGCGGTGATGAGCTCCGCCTGAGAGATCTTCTTCGCCTTCACCAGCGCCGGGGTGTCCGGCTGCGCGGCGGGCTTCTCCGCCGCCGCGCAGGGAGCCGCGACGGCAATCGTAAGAACAAGCGCTAAGGTCTTCCATTTCATTCTCACGGGAGATTATAGCAGGACGGGCGGGGTCAGGCCCTGCATTTTCACGGACCCAGGGCCGGAGTTTCAAGGGGTCAGAGTCGTTGAAAAACAGGTTACTTTATTTCCCTCACGACGAGCTTACGCGGCGCGGGTACCCGAACCGGATGTCCGTCACTCCGGCCTTCGTGCACGCGTTGAGGGTCTTCACCACGTAACCGTACTGCACCAGCGGGTCGCTGTCGATCTTCACCTTCACGTCGCCGCCGGCGCCGCTGCCCATACCGACCAGCTTCGCCGCCAGCCATTCGAAGTCCGGTTCGCTCGACCCGGACCGGCCGTCCCGGTTCGACGGAATCGGCATCACTCCGAACAGCACCCGGGGAGCGCCGCCCCTGACGTGCTTCAGGGAGACCTGAAGAGGCGGTATCTCGTCAAGGACGACCGGCGTGTCCTCGGGCCCCTTGTCCTTCGGCATGCACGCGTCCAGCTCTCCCTCGGGCGACTTGAAGGGGGAGCACAGGAAGAACAGGAGCAACAGGAATACCACGTCTATCATCGATGTCAGCTGAAGCCTCGCGTCCTTGCCGTCGTACCGATCCGGGTTTCTCCTTGTCCTTCTTCTCATCGGCCCCTCCCTTCTGAAAAGAGGAATGCCCCCTTTTTGCCGGGGGGTTTCATCCATGCTCTATGCATCTAAACGCAGTGGGGGCGTCGCGGTTCATGCGGCAAAAAACAGGGACAGCTACTATTTTCTTCAGGCAAGGAGAACGAATCAGAACAGATAGATATCCGTCAACAGCCATCTGACGTACGGCAGGTCGGCCGGCGGCTTCTCCAGTTTCTCCATCTCTGCCTTCCTCCGTCGAAGCTCCGGCAGAAAGAGCGGGGACGGCTGCAGGATTTCTCTGTGGACGGCGGATCTCATATCGTACGTCCTGACGGCCGCGAACCAGTCGGTGTTCTGCTGGTGAACCAGCTTCAGCACATCCGCGTAGGACAGCTCCGCCGCGCGGGGAAGGGTGACGCGGAGGGCCTTCTGGTTCACCGGGAATATCAACGTGACGTCCCGGTCCTTCGGCGTGAGCATTATCTCGAAAACGCTCATTGCCTCCTTGCTCGACCGTTCCCCTCCCGGACCGGAGAACCTCAGGGCGCTCGCTTCCCCCTCCTCGAATCGAAGCTTCATTGATTCGGCGTACCGCATCTCGACCGGCGTCGACATGTAGAGCCTGTCGGGCCTCCTGTATCTTTCGTATCCGATCCTGTCCTGCATGGTATGAAATCTGACGGTCATCGCCTTGGTGGCCAAGAAGCCCCTGTAGTCGATCGGCCGCCTGAGAAACGGATCGAGTTTCTTCATGAAGATCTCAGAGCTCCACGCGCCGACCGTCCTGCCGACGTTCGTCATCGTCTCCCGCAGAATCCTTCGCTCCTCCGCGGTCCGCTCCGCCGGCGGTTTTTCCGCCAGGCACCATTCCGTCAGGTCCCGCCACATCAGGCCGGCGAGGCACAGCGACCGCTGACGCGTCTGCAGCGCCGGCAGTATCTCCTCCGATAGCTTCGCGATGTCCTTCGGGCGTTTCCCTTCCAGGAACTTCAGGAAGTACTTCGCCCCCGGGTCATCCGGAAGCTTCTGCGCCACCGCTTCCTTCACCTTGTCCGGCGGGGACCCGGTCGATCCCCATCTGCGAAAATGCCCGGCGTACCACTCCAGTATCTGAGCCTGCAGTACCTCCATCTCCCGCGGCTCCTGCTGCTCGGCAGCCGCCGGCGGCTTCAGCGGCTCTCGCGCGTCCGCCTCGTCGGGAAGTCCGGCGGCGGCAAGGCCTATGCATACCGCCAGACCCGCCGCGGTACGGGCGGCGGGCACGTGCCAGACGTACCGGAAGCATTCCCCGCCGTGTCTGCGCTGCAGCCAGCAGCCGCCGCGGCACGCCGGGGCATACGCGCACGACGCGCACCTGCCCCGCGCGGTCCACGACCGAAGCTCCTCGAAGCCGGTCTCCCATATCTCGCGCAGCGGCCGCTCGTTCAGGTTCCCCGCGGACTCCGCCCGGTCGAACGTGGTGCACGGCACCACCGCGCCGTCGGGCAGCACCACGCACTGGGCCCTTCCCGCGCCGCAGTAGAACGGCTCGTTTCGCACGAAGGGCTCCCAGAACCCGCAGTAGCCGATCTCGTCCGCCATCGTCACCGGGAAGTGCCTCCGCTTCGCCGTCGCGAAACGGAGAAGCTCCTTCAACTGCCTCGGCGCCAGAAGCAGATCCCTTGTGAACGCGGCCCTTCCCTCCGGCACGGTGAGATGCAGTCCCCACTGCGACGCCCCGCTTTCCATCACCAGGCCGAACGTCACGGGAAGATACTCGAAATTCCGCGTCGTCACCGTCGTGCCCGCGGCGACCGCGCCCGGCGCCAGGTCCGCGAAGTACCCGACGGCCTCCATCGCCCGGCGGAACGTGCCGGGACGTCCGCGAAAGGCGTCGTGCACCTCTTCCGGACCATCCACGCTCACCGCGACGAATCCCGGCGGCCACTTCTCCATCGCGCCCCGAACGCGTCGATCGGGCATCAGCGCGGTATTCAGGCTCCAGCGAACGCCGTTGGCCCGGAGAACGTCGATGATATCCGGCAGGTCCGGCCGCGCCAGCGGCTCCCCGCCGGTGAGGAGGAACTCCGGCATGCTCATCTCCGCCACCTCTTCGATAAGCCGCGCCGCCCGCGCCCGGGGCATGTCCTCGAGCGGCTCGTCACCCGCGGCCAGGCAGTGCTCGCAGGAAAGCGGGCACCTCTGTGTCACCATCCACTGGACGAGCAGAAGGCGGTGGGGCGGTTCCGACGCCGCCGGCTCGTGCGTCCGCCCGTGTCTCTTCAGTTTCGCGTGGCTTCCCATGCCGTACTATACGCGAAAACCCTGTGGAGAGATGTAACGTGCCTGTAAACAATTGGAATGACAGGTTACTCCAATTGGGGCGCCTCAACTGCTATCGTCAATTGTCGAGGTCTGACCCTGCCGCCTTCGCGACCTTCTCCAGGAGCTGGGCGGGCGCGATCGGCTTCTCGATGAATTCGTCCACCGGCAGCCACGCGTCGTCCCGCCCGCCGACAGGAACGTGGTATTCCCGGACGACAGCTACAAGGCCGTCCGCGTATTGAGGAAGAGAGGATGAATCAAGTTATCTGTCCCCTTTTTGGGAGCGCTGCCAGGCGAAGATTGAGGGGACGGCGGGCTGAGGGCGGGGGGCGTCCTTCTTGTGCGGGGCGAACGTGTTGTCCCTGGCGATCACCTGCGCGGCCTTGCCGGGCGCCGGTACCCCCTTTCCCCCGAAGAGCTTGCCGTTTCCGCCGAATACCCGGTTCCCGACGAGCTCGATACCCACGCAATCGGACGTGCCCAGCTTCAGGAGCGGCGCCTTGCCGTCGCCGAGCACCGCCACGTTGTTCCTTATGATATGGTCGAACGAACAGGTCTTGGCGAAGACGCCCGGACCCCCGTCGACGACGAAGCGGTTGTGCAGTATCAGCCAGTTCTCGTTCATCCCGCCCATCCACAGCCCGGTCCTGGGCGACCGGATGTCGCAGTTGTACACCACGTTTCTCGGACCGTTCGGACCGTGAGCGACGTCCTCCGGCGGAGAGGCCCACGCGCCGAACCCGTACGTGCCCCACCTGCCGTGCGCGTCCACCACGCAGTTCTCGAACAGGTTCTCGTTCGTCCAGCCCGCGTGCCACTGCACGTCGCTGCCCTTGAACGTGCTGTTGCGGATGACGCAGCCGGACGCGGCCCACTGCACGCACGGCGCGTGACGCATCCGCGACGCCTGCACGTTCTCCATCAGGCAGTCCCAGGCGTGCTGCCAGCCGACGTACGCCGTGCCGCCGCCCCCGTGGTACCAGGCGTCGTCGAACGTGCAGTCGCGCACCTCGCACCACTTCGAGTTGACGTGATACACCGGGAACCGGCCGGTCTTTTTCACGGTGACGCCGCACACCCAGCATTCCCAGCCGGCATAGGACACGATTCCGCTGGTCCACAGCTTGTGCGCCTGCACGATGGTCAGGTTCTCCACGCCGCAGCGGCGGATGGGGACGATCTTCTGCGCGAACGAGCCGTCGACCGTCGGGAAGTCGTAGCGCAGCGGCTGATTCAAATGCACCGTACTGCCCTCCACCTTCTCGACGCGGAACTGGTAGTCGCGGTAGCTTCCCCATTTGCAGGCGTTGCGGACGAGCCCGTTCCAGCGCTTCGTGGCCGGCGCCCGCACGAACAGCGCGTCGCCGATTGCCAGGCCCTTCACCGTCTCCAGCTCTATCCGGGTGTCGCCGCGCCTGCCGTCCTTCGCGAGCTTCACCTTGTCGAAGCTGTACGTGTCCCCGCAGAACGTGAACGCGCCGAGGTCACCGTACGGCCGGCGCCGCTGTCCGGGGGGGACCGACTTCTTCGGATCGATCGTCACCTTGAGCGACCCCCGGCCCTTCCGGTCCTTGCCCCACTCCGCGACCGCCTCCAGTGTGTGCGTCCCCGCGCCGAGCGTGTCCACCAGCTTCCAGGTGGTCACCATCAGCCGGTACGTGCCGCCGGAATGCACGCCGGCCTTGTGCTCCCCGAGCACCTTCCCGTTACATTCCAGCCGCAGCAGCGTCAGGCCGTCGGGCGCGGCGTGGACGTCGATCCACTCGCCGTAGCCCAGCACCGCCGCGGGCTTCGGATGGAAGAACATCACCGTGTCCTTCGGCAGCGAATAGCGCAGGATCACCTTCGTCTCCTCCGCGCCCATGCCGCGGATCACCACGTTGTCGTCGGTAATCATGGCGGGGCGGTCCAGGTGGTACGTGCCCTTGCCCAGAACCAGCGCGCCGCCGCCCTTCGCGGCCACCGCCTTCGCGCCGGCCTCCACGGCCGCGCCGTCGTCCTTGTCGTCGTCGGCCTTCCCGCCGAAGTCCTCTATCTTCGCCTTCTCCGGAACGTCCGGAATCCCGCCCGGCACGCCCGCGTAGCGCCAGTCCGGATACACGATGCCGTCCGGTCCCACCACGTCCGCCGCCGTCAGCCGGCCCTTCTCCTCCGGCCGGATCTTGTAGGTCGGCGGCCAGGGGCGGAGGTCCTTCCCGGATGGGGGTGCGGCGGTGGCGCACACACACGCGACCGCCAGCACGAGCACCGTGAGAATCGTCTTCATGGGTCAATCCTCCTTCGGACTCAATGAGCGCATTCCACCTTTGGCCTAAGATTCAGCTCGATTCAATCACCCAACGCCTCTATCATCTCCAGCGCCGCTCCCGCGAATGCCCCCGCGTACTCGGCCCCCGTCGATCGCCTCGGGTCCGGAAACGCAATACCCGCCGACCTTCCGACCCTCCGTGCCTCCTTGAAAAGACCGCCGAAAAACGCCGCGAGCGCGTCCGGGTCCTTCGACCAGGGATCGGTATGAACCGCCTTCAGTATCTTCGTCAGGAAGAGAAACGTGCTGTGCCAGTCCATGTAGCCGGCCGCGGCGGCTCTCCGTCCGAGCATCGTCTCCAGCGCGCTGTTCAGCGCCAGCACGTAGTGCCTGCGCGGCTCTTTGTCGACGACGCCCGCCTCGACCCATCGCTCCAGGATCCGGTATACCACCTTCTGGTCGAATCCGATCTCTCGCGCGATGCCGTTCGAGCTGCCGTGACGGTTGGCGAGCAGGTACAGACACACGTCGGCGCGGGCGTTGATGCCGAACATCCCGCGCAGGTAGAGCTGTCCGAGACACGGCTTCATCACATCCGGTGCCGTCACCTTCCTGTTGGAGTGGGGGCCCTCGAGCATGTTTCTGTAGAGAGAATTCAGCTTGCCGTATTCGACGGACGCCTCCGACACGCGCGGCAGTTCCGGCTCCTTGAAGTCCTTGAGCGTCGCGACGAGCATGGAGTAGCAGGCCTTCTCTATCAGGGGTTGACCGAGCACGACGTCGCTCGTCGTGTACGACCGGCCGAGCTGCTTGAATCTGGAGAGGTTCAGCCATCCGCGGTTCTCCGCGAGCCACGCTATCGATGCGGACAGCAGGCCGCGGTCGAACCTCCCGGCGTAGAATGTGAGCAGCACCAGCGCTTCCAGGTCGATGATGCGCTTCGCTTCCTCCTCCGCGCCTGCCGCCACGCCCAGGGATGCCCAGTGCCGCCGCAGTACGCCCAGCACCCTCGACAGCAGCTCCT
>CAYMFW010000012.1:0-43606 GCA_964389785.1 uncultured Planctomycetota bacterium | reverse complement strand
ACTCCGCGCAGCATTAGGAGCTTAAGACGATGTCAGTGCCATTCGGGTCAGAGTCGTTGAAATCCCGTCCAGTTGAAATTCCGGGGACATGATTCCTTCGTGTCCCCGTGAATTTCATACGCCTACAAGAACCCTCTCCCGCTCCGGCTCCGCGGCACCCGCCTCCGGAAGCTCCATCGCCGCCACCGTCGGCGCGTTGTAGTAGTTCACCGGCTTGTAGTCCCGCCGGAGCGACGGCGGCAGGTCCGCCTCCGCCTCGTCGTACGAGAACCACTTCTCGTGCCAGAGCTGGCGCAGCGCGTTCATCATGTACCGCGGGATCATCCGGTGCCCCATCCTCGCCCTGGTCCGGAATATGTGGTCGTCATACGTCGGGCTCGTGCGGCGGCGCTTGCGGAGCGTCCACGCGGAGCTGGACTTCGCGTACAGCTCCATCATCTTCCGATAGAACACCCGCTTCGGCAGCCGCGTCTTCATCGTCATGTACATCAGGTTGTAGAACCCGTAGTCGTACGTCGTCAGGTCACCACGGTCCTTCGCCTCGAAGAAGAGCGGCGTGCCGGGGATGGGGGTGAGCGGCACGAAGATCGGATAGCATATGTTCAGCTCTTCTATGAAGTTCCAGATCCGGTCGAAGTCCTTCACCTCGAAGTCCGGCATCACGATGAAATGCGCCCAGTTGCGTATGCCTATCCTCTCCAGCTCCCGGTGCGCCCGGACGTTCTCGTCCTCGCTCGTCCTCTTGTTCAGAAAGTCCAGGTGCCCATCCGTGCAGGCCTCCATGCCCACCACCAGCTCGGCCAGGCCAACTTCCTTCCACGCCTCGAACAGATGCGGCTTGGACACGATGGTATCCGCCCGCGCGTAGGCTAGATACTGCTTCTTCACGTTGCGCTTCCGCAGCAGCCGCAGCACCTCCATCGCGTGCGCCTCGTTGTGGAACGTGTTGTCGTCCGTGATGTGTATGAAGTCGTACGGCTGCCCGGCCAGATCCTCCACGATCTCCTCCGGGCTGCGTCGCCGGTACGTGCCCCGCGCCGCCACCCACAGCGAGCAGAACTTGCAGCGGTACGGGCAGCCCATCGAGGTCAGCGTGAACCCCACCGGCTTGGCGTGGAATGTGTTGAAGTAGTGCTTCCGGTAGCTGTCCGCCAGGCTGTGGTCGATCGTCGGCCAGGAGATGGTGCCGGAACAGGGGGGCCGGGCCGGCGAGAATATGTAGTGCTCCCCCCACCGCACCGCGAGGCCGGCGATCCCGCTGTAGTCCGCGCTCGCGCCGTATTCCGCGCGCGTCTGGACGATCTCGCGGATCGCCTCCTCGCCCGGGCCGATGCATATCACGTCCGTCTGGGACGCGAACAGGTCCTCGGGAAGCAGGGTCGGGTGCTGGCCGCCTATCACCGTCGTGATCGCCGCATCCTCCTCCTTGGCCACCTTCATGATGCGCAGCGCGGTGAATATCTCGCCCGCGGTGTGGGTGCGCGTCGCCACGATGTCCGGCTGGAACTCCCGTATCACCTTCCGGAGATTGCGCTCCGAGTCGAAGCGCCTGTCGAACACCCTGCACTCCGCGAGGTCCTTCACGCACGCCGCCAGCAGCAGGCACACCAGTGGCTCGTAGTTGGGCAGGTACTGGACGAAATACCGGTAGTAGTCGGGCTGGACGAAGAGCACCTTGGGTCTCATGCCGCACCTCCCCGGATGAAGACGAAGTCTCGCGCGGGATCGGCCGGCACGCTCGGCGGTTCCGCGAGGCACTTCGACTCCTCCATCGCCAGCATCGCCGCCAGATAGTGCCCGGCGAGGCACCTCTTCTCGCCCTCACTCGCCTTCTCCCACACGCCGGTCTTCTGCATCGCGAAGTAGCAGAACTCCCGCTCGCTCATCGGCCCCAGCTGACCCTCGAGATCGGGCAGTATCTCGTCCTCCTGCTCCGGCGTGTGGAAATACTTGTAGTGGGTGCGCCGCCTGATTTCCTCCTTGCCCGGCCGGCTGACGAGCGTCGGGACCTCCAGAGGCAGTCGCATCAGCACCGCGGGCGCCCCGCCCACCTTTCCGTACGTCTTCACGTCTCCGATCCTGTCGAACAGGAGCGTCCTGCGATAGTAGTCCGCGTGGTGCGGATTCACGGTTATCACGAAGTCGGTCGCGCCCCGCAGGTACCACGACACCGCGTACACGTAGTTGAACATCTTCACCAGTATCTTCTGGGACGCCCTCTTGCCCTCATCGGCCACCCCCAGAGATATGATCTCGGAAGGGGTCCTCCCGGTGCAGCGCAGCGAGTCGACCTCGTCCCGGTAGAGCAGGTCCGCGGGAAGCCCCAGCTCGCCGTCGAATACCACGGTGAGCGTGCCGACGACCGTCTCCCCCCGCTCCACCACCAGCGTCACCGTGTCCGGCAGGAAGTTGGGGACGGAGAGCCACATCCCGCCCTCGCAGGGGTCGGTGAACTCCTTCTCCACGTAGAGGTCGTGCACCAGCTCGAACGCCGCCCTGCGCGTCTTCAGGTCGTTGGCGACCCGTATCCGGTAGTCGCGCCCGCCGGACCTGAAATGCTCGCAGGATTGCTTCTTTCCCGGCGGTCTACTATTATGTGTCGCAGAAGACTTAGGGGCACAGGGCATCCAGAACATGTCTCACCTCCTGAGCTCTTCCTTCCGGGCCCGCCAAAGCGCTTCCCCAAGCTCGAGCGGCGGGCCCGGTCTTTTCTATTCCTTCTTCATCGGTTTCCAGTTCGGATCGGGCGTCATCGTCTTTATCGTCAGGTTATCCAGCCCCACCTTCACGTCGCGGGCGCTGAACCAGATCAGGTAGCTCAGCCTCGGGTCCTTCTCAGTGATCATGCGCACCTGACTGTTCAGGTCGCCGTCCAGATACGACGTGAGGTAGACAACGTACTTCCCGTCCTCCTCGCGGGTTATCATGTCTCTGCGGTAGTGAATCCAGGCGCCTTCCTTTCTCAGCTTGTCGCTCACCCTGTGGTTGCGCCACAGCTCCTCCACCACCGTGTCCTTCATGGGCACCCAGCACGACAGCGACCAGGTCCAGTTCTTGCGGTACGTCTTCTCCAGGCAGATGTCGGCCTCCAGCGTGACCGCCTCGGCGATCGCCCTGGGCTTCAGGTACGCCGCCAGCGTCTCGCCCGGCACCTTCCCGCAGTCGAGCAGCATGATCTTCGACCTGCCCCCCGGAGTGTCCGCTTCCGTCACCGTCAGGCTGCCTTCGACCGCTTCCTTCCCGACCACGCCGGCCGTCCAGTCTCCGAGCCCCTTCTCGAAGTCGTCGGCGAACAGCACCTTGCCGGATTCGGGCTCCTCCTCGACCGCTCCCGCCGGGATACCCGCGGGCCGGATCACCTGGATCCCCAGCGCGCGCCACTCGGCCGCGCAGTTGACGGCATGGAATCCGAACGAGCCGACGGCGGGCTTCCCCACCCTCTTGTCGTGGCTGAACGACACGGTGTCCTCCCTGTTCAGGGACGTCATCGTCCGCTGGGGAAGGAGGCCTTCGTCGATCGTCCTCAGGTCGCGCGGCTGGTTCCCTTCCAGCCACCTCCAGCTCTTCATGCTCCACACGCCGTCGTCCTCGTAGCTGTAGTGAATCCGGAACCAAGACCACCGCTCCTTCAGGTTCCAGTATCTGGCCAGCTCCGCGGACACATCGGAGGACGACCAGTTGACCACGGTCCTGGTCGGAAAGCAGACGGCCATGCTGAACAGCGCCTTGTCATCCGGCAGGTTCTCCTTCATATCACGAACGCGGGCCTGGCCGGTGATCACCGCCTCCCTGAACGGAGGGATCTTCATCCAGAAGATGCAGTGGTCCGTCGTCACTTTGTCCTGCCTCACTGACGTGTACCAGTCGCCGAGCATCTTCTTCATATCCTCGACCGTTCCCCAGCTCCACTTCCCCTTGAATCTCCTGTTCAGATCGAGATTGACGTTGTCCTGCAGAGATTTCTCGACAGCGGCCATCCGCTCGACCTCGGACATCAGCTCGGAGCGGATGTACTGCACCCAGTCGCCGCCCTTCACCCAGCTCCCGCTGGTAGGCGGCAGCTCGTCCGGCGACGTCGCCTCTACCAGCCCGGCCATGCGGAGCTTCACGTCGTAGGCCAGTCCCCTCTCGTAGAACGTCACGTACGCCATCTCGAACGCCGACGCGCGGGCCAGCTCCATGCTCTTCAGCTTCCCCGCCAGTTTCATCAGCGCGTTGTGGCCGCGGTGCCAGTCGTCGTACTTACGCTCCTCCGCGGCCCTTCTGGCCCCGGCGTACAGCTCCCGTACCTTCTCACGGTCCGCCGCCGTCATATTCGACACGGCCGCCTCAGCGACCGACATGAAATCCACGTCGAAGTACGCGGTCGCTGCCTGCCCGATCCCCGCCGCTTTCCCGAGCACGAACCGCAGATCCTTCGCCTGCCTGTCCTCGCGAACGTTGCCGGTGATTGCCGTCGCGATGCCCAGGCCCATCATCGTCGGCAGCCTGCACTCGTCTCCTCGGGCCAGCTCCATCCCGTAGGCCTTCCGCACGTCTTCGTCCATCGCCTTGATATCGACGACGGTCCTGGCCGCCGCCGCCCTTTCCACCAGCGCCGCCAGCGCGGGATCCGTCCCGGGAGCAGGCGTTTCACGGCCCGTCCTCAGCAGACCCACCACGATCCCGAGCACCGCCGCCGCGGCAACCGGTCCGATCAGGGAGCGCACCCACGACCTGCGGACGGCCCCCGTCCTCACGGGTCGTCCCCTCACTATGCGGGCCGGCGTGTCGCTTTCCTGAATCGAAAGCAGCTTCTGCTGGCCGAGCTCCCACGTGATGCTCTCGTTTTCCATGTACTCGATCCACTCCGCCCGGAAGTCCCGGTCCGTTCGGAGAAGCTCCAGCATCTCCGCCGTCTGCTCCTCGCTCAGCGTCTTTTCGATATATCCGTGTATCAGGTCGATCGTATCGCCGCTCATGCCGGTATCCCCAGCTTCGTCTGCACGCATTCGAACAGCTTCTCACGGACCCGTTTGAGCAGCATATGTATCGCCGCGAGCGACGTCCCATGCCGCTCCGCGATATCCGTGCACGCCATACCCTTCTCATAGAACCCCACCAGCGCGTCACGCGACCTGCCTTTCAGCAGGCCGATGCATTCGTAGAGCACCCGCCGCCTCTCCTCGAAAGACTCCTTCTCGTCTTCCTCGCTGGCGAACCGCTCGCTCCACACCTCGGACAGTACCTCGATACTCTCCGGCGAGAGTGCCGGAATGGCCCGTTTCTTCTTCTTCCAGCCGGCCCGTATCTCCCGGATCGCTATCGCCCGGGCCCAGGCGAGAAAATTCGTTCCCGGCTCGAATCTGTCCGCCTTCGACCATATGGTGACGCAGGTTTCCTGGAATATGTCCTCGGCGGCGTGGAAATCCCGGACGAACGAGAAGATGAAGGCAAAGAGGGAACCCCTGTGCTTCATTATGCTTGCGTTGATTTCCGGGTACTGTTCCTTATCCATCTGCTCCCTTTCCTTGTCTATCCGCAAGTATACGGAAACGGGCCTTCCCCACTAACGAAAAAAACAGGGACAGCTCCCATTTTTCGCTTGACAGCCGAGGTGAGGATGATGCTATAATAGCACCATCATGAAAAAAGGAATACCGGCCCAACCCAATCTGAGTCTCCAGTGCGGCATCGACTGCCTGCTCGAGCTGGCCTCGACATCCGATCCGGTGGGCAGCCGGGAGATGGCTCGCCGTCTCGGCGAGGAGCACACCAGGGTGAACCGCCTGCTCGGCACGCTGGCCCACCTGGGCCTCGCCGAGAAAACACCGGACAGGAAGTACGCGCCCGGCCCCGGCGTTCACCTGCTGGCGGCGATGAGCCTTCGCGGGTCCAAGCTGCTGCGGGCCGCCCTCCCCCCCATCCGTCACCTCATGGAACGCACCGGGGAACGGATCGCGCTCGGCGTGCGGTGGCGCGACCACGTCTGTTACCTGTTCCACGGCGGACCGGACGAGCCGATCGAAGCGGCCGTCGCGCCGGAGAACCTGTTCCCGGCGAAGCAGTCCAGTATCGGGATGGTCCTTCTCGGAGAATTCACCGGCGACAGGTACGCAATCAGCCCCACCGGCTCGCTCGCCGTGCCGGTCGGCGACCCGCCCATCGCCGGCCTGGCCGTCTCGGGCAAGGTATCGAAGAATCGCGTCAATACACTGGTGAAGGAACTCCGCGCCACCGCGGACGCAATCGTCCGGATCAGAGACGCGTCCGGATCAGGGACGGGGTTAGGTTAGTTGGTTAGTTAGTTAGTTAAGGAGGAAGAAATGCTCACGCTGAAAGAAGCCGCCGATCTGCCCGTCACCCACGAAACCGAGGTGCTCGTCGTGGGAGGAGGCCCCGCGGGTGTCGCCGCGGCGTTTGCCGCCGCGCGGATGGGCGCGAAGACACTGATAGTCGAACAGTTCAACTGCCTCGGCGGCGTGGCCACCGCCGGCGGCCACGGCTGCATGTGCCTGTACTCCGAGTGGGGAACGGACGTTCGTATCGTCGGTGGCATACCGTTCGAGGTGGTGCGCCGCGTCGGCGACGCCGGCTACGGCACCTACGACAACCGGATCACCCACTTCGAGGTGGAAGGGCTGAAGCTCGTCCTCGACCGCATGGCCGAGGAATGCGAATGCGGCGTCCTCTATTACACCCTCTTCGCGGACACCGTCGTCGAGAACGGCACCGTGATCGGCGCCGTCGTGCAGAACAAGACCGGCCGCCAGGTGATCCGCGCGAAACGGATAATCGACTGCACCGGCGACGGCGACGTGGCCGCCATGGCCGGCTGCGGATACGAACAGGGCGACGAAGACACCGGCCTGTGCCAGCCGGTGACGCTGATGTTCACGATCGGCGGCGTGGACTGGGAGAAGGTCTGCAAGTTTCGCAAGACCGACCCGAAGCTGGAGGCGACGCTCGGGAAGGCGCAGGACGCCGGCGACATGCGCCCGTACCAGAGCCAGATAATGGGATGGTGGTACACGCCGACGCGTCCCGGATACATCGGCGTCAACTTCACCCACGTGAACTACATCGACTCGACGAAGGCGGAGGACCTCACGAAGTCCACCATCGAGGGCCGCAAGCAGGTGTTCGAGACCATCGACGTGTATCGCAAGTACATCCCCGGCATGGAACACTGCTACATCGTCAGCACGCCCAACACGATCGGCCTCCGGGAGAGCCGACGTATCACCGGCGACTACGTCCTCACCCGGGACGACGTGAAGAGCGCCGCCTCCTTCGACGACACCATCGGCTACGCCTCCTTCTTCATAGACATACACAACACGGACGGTCCCGGCATGGACCCCAAGACCTGGCACCCGGAGAAGGGCTTCCGGTACGATATCCCCTACCGCATTCTCCTGCCGAAGGGCGTCGAGAACCTCACCGTGGCCGGCCGGTGCGCCAGCTGCGACCACGAGGCGCTCGGGAGTCTCCGCGTGATGCCCCAGTGCGGCGTGATGGGACAGGCGGCGGGCGCCGCCTCGGCGATCTCCCTCAGGGAGAACGTCACCCCGCGCGGCACCGACGTCGGCGCCGTCCAGGAGGAGCTTCGCGCGCAGGACTGTATCCTTGTCGAGGAGGACATCGAAGCGGCGAACTGCGTACCCGCCCCTTGAGATTCGCCCCCGTCTCCCATAGAATCCCGCGATGGACCTCTCGAATCTCAACAAGCAGCAGCGCGACGCGGTTCTGGCCACCGAGGGGCCCGTGCTCGTATTCGCCGGGGCCGGCACCGGAAAGACCACCGTCATCACGTATCGGATCGCTCACCTTATCGACTCCGGGGTATCCCCCGCCAGGATACTCGGCCTCACGTTCACCAACAGGGCGGCGCGCGAGATGGCGGAACGGGTCCGGAAGCTCGCCGCGCTGGACGCAAGGAAGAAACCGCCGACGCTCTGCACGTTCCACGCCTTCGGCGCCCGCGTGCTCCGGGAGCACATCAAGGAGCTCGGCTACAAGCCGAAATTCACCATCTACGACACCGCCGACCAGCTCGCGCTGATGCGCACGGTGATGCAGGGAGTCGACCTCGGCAGCAGAGATGTCTCCCCGCGGCACATCCTGTCGCAGGTGTCCCTCGCAAAGAACAGCGGACTGGTCCCCGGCCCGGAGGACGAGAGCGCCGCGGCCCTCCTGTACGACAGATACCGGGAAGGTTTGAAGGCGCGCAACGCGGTGGATTTCGACGACCTGGTTCTTCTCCCCGTGCAGCTGTACGAGGCGAACAGAGCGATACGCGATCGGTACCGGCGCACGTACCCCTGCGTGCTGGTCGACGAATACCAGGACACCAACGTGATGCAATACCGGCTGCTTCGCCTGCTGGTGGGAACACGCCTGAACGTATGCGCGGTGGGAGACGACGACCAGAGCATATACGGATGGCGTGGAGCGGATTACCGCAACATTTTGAAATTCGAACGCGACTTCCCCGGCACCCGGACCATCGTGCTCAAGAGAAACTACCGATCGACCCAGGTGATACTCGACGCGGCCGGCTCGGTGATCGCCTGCAACCCGGAACGGAAGAAGAAGCGCCTCACCGGAACGCGTTCGAAGGCCGACCCGGTAAGGATCATCTCCACGGAAGACGAGACCCATGAAGCGAAGAAGATCGCCTCCGATCTCCAATGGCGCACCCGGAGCCCGGGCGCCGCGTGGAGCGACTGCGCCGTTCTCTTTCGCACGAACGCTCAGGCGCGTCATCTGGAACAGGAAATGAGACAGCGAAACATCCCCTACCACCTGGTCGGGACCACGTCGTTCTTCGACCGCCGCGAGATCCGTGATCTCGCCGCGTATCTGAAAGCGATACTGAATCCCTACGACGAGATCTCACTCCTCCGAATCATCAACTTCCCGCAGCGCGGCATCGGCCCGGAGACGATATCACGGCTCATCCGGTTCAGCACGAACGCGAAAAAGCCGGTCGGCAGGGTGCTGAGGGACGCGGCATCCGCCGGTGCGGGCCCCCGGGAGTGCGCCGGCGTCGAGGCCTTCGCCGGCCTGCTCGAATCCTTCCGCAGGAAGGCGAGCCACGCGAGGCCGTCGGATCTCCTGCGCGACGTCGTCGAACGAACCGGCTACCGGAAGGCCGTCGAGCTTCTCTACCCCTCCCCCAGGGAAGCGGAGGTGCGCTGGACGCTCGTCGAGGAGTTCGTCCAGGCCGCCGCCGCCTACGAGAGAGCGGCGCCGAAGCCTTCGCTCCGCGGATTCCTCGAAACGGTGTCCCTCGATAACCGGCCGGAGGAGGGCGACGGAAACGCCGAGGAGGAAGACCGGACGTCCCTCATGACGGTGCACAGCGCCAAGGGACTGGAATTCGATCACGTGTATGTCGCCGGTATGGAGGAAGGATTGTTCCCGCATCGAAAGAGCGTGGGCGAAGAGGGTGATACCATAGACGAGGAACGGCGCCTGTTCTACGTCGCCGTCACCCGGGCCCGTCACACCCTCACCCTCTCCTACGCGCGCAGCCGGAGCCGCCACGGGCACGTGATGGAAACCGAGCCGTCGCGGTTCCTCGCCGAGGTCCCCGCGAAGCTCACCGACTTCTCCGAAACGAGCGAAGACGATCAGGCCTCTCCCGAGGTGGCCAGGGCGTACATCGCCGAAATGCGAAAGATCCTCAACGCCGGTCCTCGCGCATGATGTCCTTCTGTCTCTGCCGGCCGCCTGCCGTCCTCTCGACGAAGAGCGGCTCGCCGGTGAACGGGTCCTTCCCCGTCCAGTACATCAGTGACGCGTACGTGGAAGGGGACGGGGTGAAGAGCTGCACCTGCTCGGGCAGGTGCCCCAGCTCGCGAAGCGCGAACTCCCTGAGCTTCTCCATGTCCCTCTCCGCGCACCCGGGATGGGCCGCGATCAGGTAGTACGTGAGATACTGCTTCAGCCCGGCCTCCCTGGTCAGCCGGAAGAAATGATCCTTGAACCGCACCAGGGAGTCGGTTCCCGGCTTCCCCATTCGGTCCAGCACGTGCTTCTCCGAGTGTTCCGGCGCCACCTTCATCTGCCCGGAGACGTGATGCCGCACCACCTCCTCCAGGTAGGCGAGACCGCTGCGGTCGTCGGCCATCACCATGTCGTGCCGGATGCCCGACGCCACGACGACCTTCTTGACGCCCTCGATCTCCCGAAGCCGCTTCAGCAGCGAGATCTGCCGCCCGTGGTCCGTCTTCAGCCCGGGACAGACATCCGGGTACAGGCAGTGCCTGTCCGTGCAGCAGCCCGCCCGCGCGACCCGGTGGCATCCGATCCGGTACATGTTCGCGGTCGGCCCCCCCACGTCCGTAATCCTTCCCTTGAACAGCGGGTGCGCCGCGATCGCCCGCGCCTCGGCGAGGATCGACTGTTCGTTCCGCCACCGTACCGCACGTCCCTGGTGGACGGCGATCGAACAGAAGCTGCACTCCCCGTAGCATCCCCGGTGCGTCGCGATCGAGAATCGGATGGTCTCCAGCGCCCTCGCCTCCCCGCGCTTCCGGCAGGACGGATGCAGCTCCCGTTCGTAGCCCAGGTCGTATACCTCGTCCAGCTCCGCCTCGAACAGGTGATGCGCCGGCGGGTTCTGGACCAGCCAGCGAGTATCCTGCTTCTGGGCAAGCGTCACCCCGATGACCGGGTCGTTGTTCCGGTAGAAGACGTGGAACATCCGGGTGAACGCGTCCTTGTTCCCCGCGCACTCCTGGAACGACGGAAGCTCCTCGCACACGTCCGGCTTCTCCCGGGAGATGTAGCACAGCCCACGGATGTCCCGGGGGTCCCGGCTCATGTCGATGGACCGCGCCAGCTCCACGACGGAGCGCTCCGCCATGCCGTACAGCAGATAGTCCGCCTTCGCGTCGAACAGGATCGACCTGCGCACCTTGTCGGTCCAGCAGTCGTAGTGGCTCACCCGGCGGAGACTCGCCTCCACCCCGCCCAGCACGATCGGGACCGTGTCTTTGAAATGCTGACGTATCAGGTTGCCGTAGACGATCGCCGCCCGGTCCGGCCGCCGGTCGTTCACGCCGCCCGGCGTGTAGTCGTCGCGTTTCCGCCTCTTTCCCGAGGCGGTGCGGTTCGCCACCATCGAATCGATGCAGCCGGCCGTCACCCCCCAGAACAGCCGCGGCTCCCCGAGCCGGGCTATGTCGAGACCCGGTTCGATATCCGGCTGGGCGATGATACCGACGCGGAACCCGGCGTTCACGAGCACCTTCCCGACGACGGCGACGCCCACGAACGGCGAGTCTATGTAACCGTCACCGGTAACGAGTATCACGTCCAGCCCGTCCCAGCCCAGCCGGGCCATCTCCGTTCTTGTTGTCGGAAGGAACATCCTTCCATTATAATGGAAGCGGGTCGGATATATCGCCCTTCAGGGCGAAAGGAGGCTGGAAGATGCGTGGATGGCAGATGACGTGCGCGGGCCTGCTGGTGTGTCTGGTGTGCGGTCAGGGGTACTCCGCGGCGGTCTCCGCGGGGGTCGAGGTGGACGACGAGGGCCTGAAGGCCTTCCATGTCTCCATCGGTGAGCACTACGGCGAGAAGGAGAAGGCGGTAGTGGCGGTGAGGGGAACGCACGTGACCGACCAGGAGATACCGGTAGTCTACTTTCTGGCGAAGCGGGCCGGCGTCGACAAGAAGAAGGTGCTCGCGCTGAGAGTGAAGGGCAAGACGTGGATGGAGATATCCGTCGCGCTCGGCCTGGACGCCGGCGCGTTCTACGTGGAAGCCGGGGACGTGAAGGGTCCCCCGTACGGAAACGCGTACGGACACTACAAGAACAAACCGAAGAACAAATGGAATACGATCGTTCTCGCTGACGACGACATCATAAACCTGGTGAACCTCCGGTTCATGATCGACGTCCACGGGCTGACCGCCGCCGAGGTGATAAAGCTCAGGTCCGCCGGCAAGCACTTCGCCAACGTCCACAAGGAGCTCAAGGAGAAGAAGGCGAAGAAGACCGCCGAGACGAAGGCGAAGAAAGAGGACAAGCCCAAGCCGAAGAAGGCCGGCCCGAAGAAAGGCGGCAAGGGAAAGAAGGGCCGCTGAACCCCGAACTGCTCGAACACGAACCCGGCGGAGTAAGACAGCTCCTCTACATCGCCCTGCCTATGGTCGTCTCGCAGGCGTGCGAGACGGCCATGATGTTCGTGGACCGGCTGTTCCTCTCCCGGCTGGGCCCGCAGCATCTGAGCGCCTCCATGGGAGGCGGCCTCACCGTCTTCATGTTCATGACGTTCTTCATCGGGCTCACCGGGTACGCCAGCCCGCTGGCGGCCCAGTACCTGGGAGCGGGGCGAAAGGAATTCTGCGCGCGCGCCGTGTTCCAGGCCGTGCTCATCGCGCTGGTGGCGTACCCGGTGGTGCTGATGTGCATACCGGCCGGCCACCTGGTCTTCCGGACGTTCCGCATCGCCCCGGAACAGCTCGCGCCGCAGACGGCGTACTTCGACATACTGATGTACGGCAGCATTCTCACCTTGGTCCGGCACGCGGTCACCACGTTCTTCTCCGGGGTCGGCCGCACCCGCATCATCATGATCTCCGCCTCCGCCGCGATGGCCGTCAACATCGTCGCCAACTACGTGCTCATTTTCGGAAAGCTCGGCTTCCCGCCGCTCGGCATCCGGGGCGCCGCCATCGGCACCGTCATGGGAACGGCCACCGGCCTGGTTATCACCGCGGTCACGTTCCTCAGCCGGGGCTATCGAGGGGAATTCAGCGTCCTCTCGGCGCTCAGATTCGACTGGGGCGCGATGAAGAAACTGCTCCGGTACGGCCTGCCTCCCGGGTTCGAGTTCCTGCTGAACATGATCGCGTTCGACCTGCTCGTGATGAGCTTCCACTCGTACGGCGTGGAGGTGGCCGCCGCGGTGACCATCGCGTTCAACTGGGACCTGGTCTCCTTCATTCCGATGATCGGCGTCAATATCGGCATCACCAGCCTGGTCGGCAGATTCATGGGCGCCGGCAATCCGGACACCGCCCACAAATCCACGATCTCCGGCCTGAAGGTGGCTGTGCTCTATTCCGCCGTCACGTTCTTCCTGTACCTGGTGTTCCCCCACCAGCTCGTCGGCATGTTCCGCCCGTCGGACGCCGGTGCGGACTTCTCCCGCATCGCCCCGATGGCGGTCTTCATGGTGCGGCTCATCACCGTCTACGTATTCGGCGACGCGGTCGCGCTCGCCTTCAGCGGCGCGCTTCGCGGGGCGGGCGACACGTTCTGGACGATGGTGATCTCCATCGGAGGCCATTGGGTGCTCACCCTCGCCGCCCTGATACTGGTAAAAGGGCTCGGCGTCGCCCCCCGGAGCGCGTGGGCCGTCGTCGTCTTTCTCATCCTGGGAATCGGCATCGCGTTCTACCTGCGCTACCGCACCGGCCGCTGGCGCTCCTTCCGCGTCATGGACCCAGGAACGGGGTTACGTTAGTAAGTTAACGCGGGTCTTCCCGCCATCTTCCGCCCCTTGAACGAGACCCTCACCCCGCCTAGAATACCTCCCCGTTGTATCGATCCGCCGCCCGAGAAGGAGGATAGACCATGAACCGGCTCGTCCCCGTCATCGCCGCCGCCCTCGTTCTTTCACTCATCCCCCAGGCCCGCGCTGCCGACAAGACCCCCGGCAAGAATTTTCCGTACGGGGAGGGCGTGGTGTACAAGCGAGAGGTGCTCTACGGCTCGTTCGCCACCGGCGCCCAGGACGGCCCCGCCACCGAGGTCGAGATGTTCGGCGCGGGAGGCCCGCGGCTCCCCGACGGCGACCGCATTATCTTCGAGGACGGCGTCAACCAGGCGGTATACCGGTACGACGCGAAGAAGAAGAGGATCGTCACGCTCAGCGCGGGGGGCCCGTACGGTCGGCAGGGAGGTCCCATCGAATCGTCCCGGTTCGCCGCCGGCGGGTACATGCGGGGAATGTCTCTCACCCTCGAGCCCTCGGGGAACGCGATACGCATCTTCGACCGCAACAACAGCGGCGCGTTATGGCGGTGGGACCTGGAGACCGGCGTCGTCGCACCGTTCGAGAACGCGGACCAGACGAAGGGCACGGCCGTCCGCGGGTTCGCGCCGGACGGCTCCATGTATTTCGCCAGGGGCGACGGAAAGCTGATGAAGACGCTCCCCGACGGCACCACGAAGGACCTCGGCGTCACCCTGCAGCAGCCGCTCAGCATACCCACGTTCAACGGCAACCTGGTCGTCAGCGAGGAGACGGGAAGGCTGTTCACGATGGCCCGTGACCCGTACAGCCCGTGGGGCATCGTCTGGTACTGGGACATGAAGACGGGCAAGGCGACCGGGGTGGCCGGCCCGAAGAAGGGCGACACGCCCGACAAGGAGTACAAGTGCGCCTCCGGGCCCGCGGACAAGGTGAGCTTCTGGTGCGCCAGCGGCCTGACGCTCGGGCCGGACCGCGGAAAGCGCTACGTGTACCTCGGCGGCGGGGACGAGAGCACCTGCAGCCGGATCGACCTGGAGAAGAAGTACGTGCACAAGATGGTGAGGTCCGATCCCAAGGGCGACCGGAGCCTCTGGACGTTCGGCGAAGGCAGGCAGAACAAGGACTACCGGTTCGCCGACCCGTACCGCTGGCCGGGCCCCCCGAGCTGGGGACCGGACGGCGAGTACTACATGGGCTACGCGCTGTGCACGAAGCTCGACGTCTACCGGCCGGTGAAGAAATAGGAGCGACATATATGAAGACACGAATACTCACGCTCGCCGCGGCCATCCTCGCCGCCGCCTCCGTCCGCGCGGCCGAGGTCGGGCCCGAGACCGTCCTTCCGGCCTCCCCCCTCCCCGCGCACGACCCCCGGATAGCGAAAGGAAACGATTCATTCCTCGTGGTCTGGCAGAGCGGCAAGGCGGAGAAGGCCGACATCTGCGCCTGCCGCCTGGATGCCGCCGGAAAGCCGCTCGACGAGAGGCTCATCCTGGTATCCGACGGGTTCGAATGCCAGGAGCGTCCGCGCGCGGCCTGGGGCAGGGACTGCTGGCTGGTGGTGTGGGCGGACCTCAGAAACGACAGGGATTACGACATCTTCGCCGCCCGGGTGGGTGCGGACGGCAAGGTCCTGGATCCGAAGGGCATCGAGATAATCTCCGGCGCGCACAACCAGTGTCGCCCGGACGTGGCGTTCAACGGCACGAGCTGGCTCGTCGTCTGGCGCGCGTTCGACCAGGGACGGTACTGGGGATACGGCGCGCGCGTCTCGGCCGCGGGAGCGGTGATGGACACGACGCCCCTCAAGATCGCCGAGGAGGGCAACCGGGAATCCAGCGTCGGGGAGATGGCCCTCGCGAGCATCGGAGGAAAGTGGCTGGCCGGCTGGATCACCCGCACCTCGAGCCTGAAGAACCCCGCCGGCGGCGGCGGGGCGCAGGGGATACGCGCCACGCTCGTCGCCGCGGACGGCAAGGCCTCCACCGTGGAGGTGTACCGTAACCGGGGCATGGAACAGGCACAGCCCCCCGTCACTATCGTCTCCAACGGCAAGGACGAGTGTCTCTACTCCTGGCGAAACGCCACCACCGGCGGGCGGAGCGGCACCCAAAGGGGCATGCCCTACGGCGCCCTCCGCGTGGACGCCGATGGCAAGGTGACCGGCACCACCGTTCTGGGCAGGGCGAAGGCGTACGTACGCCAGCCCGCCGCGGCGTGGGACGGCAGGGGATACATGGTGGTCTACTGGCACGGGCACCGGCGCGACCCCAACCGCGGCTACAAGGAGCACACCAACCGCATCAACGCCCACCTCATCGCGGCGGACGGAAAGTACGAGAAGGAGATCGAGATATCTTCGGGCACGCCCCATCCGGGCTACGCTCCCGACGCGTGCGGCGCGGGCGACGGCAGGACCCTCGTGGTCTACGAACGCCATCCGGCGAAGGCGGGTGACCCGATACTCATAGCCGTACGGACCGTCACCCGCTGAGAGGACCGTCCGGACTCCCTTATTTCCTGTCCAGCCGCCACGACTTCTTCAGCCGGTACTGCTCCAGACGCTTCCTGATCGCGGGCGCCAGGTCCTTCCGTTCGGCCTCCGCCCGCCGGAGCGCCTTCTCCGCCGCCGCCGCCGCGTCGGTGAACCGGCCCGCCTCGGCGTAGGCCGCGGCCAGCACGTCCAGCGCGTGAGGATCCTGTCCTCCGTCGCCGCGGCAGAGGGGTTCGATCATCTTCACGGCCCGGGCGGCGTTGCGAATCTCCGCGTTCGGACAGGTGGACAGCAGCCAGGCAAGGGCGGTGACCGCGTCCGCGTCCGCCGGAGACTGCGCCGCCGCCGCTTCCAGATGACGCAGCGCCCGGACATATTCGTGCCGCCGGAGCCGGGCCCGCGCCAGCGCGAGCCGCGGCCCGGAGAGCTCCGGCGCGATCGCCACCGCCTCCCGCCGGTGTTCCAGCACCTCGTCGTACCGCTCCTGCGCTTCGCAGCAGTCCGCCGTCAGCATCACCGCCCCGACGTTCCGCGGCTGCAGTTCCAGCGCCCTCCGGCAATGGACCAGGGCCTCATCGAACTGACGCCGCGCGAAGAAGACGACTCCCATATCCGTGTGTATCTCCGCCGCGTCGCGCGCCCCGGGAGAAAGCGTCAGGGCCTTCTTCAGGTGCTCCAGGGCCTGCTCGACCGCGCCCGTTTCCCGGAGCGCCACGCCCAGCCGGTGGCGAACCTCGGCGTTCCCGGGCTCGATCTCCAGGGCCTTCTGCAGATACGGCGCTGCCTCCGCGTACTTTGTCTGCGCGGCAAGGCACCGCGCCGCCCGCAGGATCTTCTTGATGTTCTTCGGGTCGGCGTCCAGGGCCCGCTCGAAGTGGCGCACGGCCTCGTCGAGACGTCCCTGCCGCTCGAAGACGAGGCCCAGATCCCCGTGGACGTCGGTCGATCCGGGGGCGAGCTCCAGCGCCTTCTGCAGGTGTTCGATTCCCTGCGCGACCTCCCCCATTTCACACAGGACGGCTCCCAGCTTGTGATGGATTCCTCCGTTCCCGGGATTGACGCGCAGCGCCTTCCGGTACGCGGTGAGCGCCCGGTCCGTGTCGCCGGCGCGAAGGAACGCGTCGCCGGCCCGCAGGAACGAAATGTCGTTGAGGAAACGCGGCGAAATCCGCGCGAGCGCGTCGGGCGTCGCGGCGAGGAATTCGGGAATGTTCGCCGCGCGGTCCGGCGCGGTGAAATGCTCCAGCAGGATCGGCGGGCTGCTCCGGCCCCGCTCGTCTATGTGCGTCAGATACATCCGCGTGTACGGGCCGGCGGCCTTGGAGCTGAAGACCAGCCACCGGCTGTTCGGCGACCAGCTGTGCCACGAGTTCATCCGGGAGGTGTTGCACCTCATCCGCCGGGCTTCGCCGCCCCCGGCGGGCATGATGTACAGCTCGCTGTCCGGCTGAAGGAGCATGTACGACGCGGCCCTGCAGAAGACGAGCCACCTGCCGTCCGGGGACAACTTCGGAAAGAAGTTGCTCATCCCGTTGCGGGACGCGCCCCCCACCGGCTCGGCCCTCCCGCCCGCGCCCGCGTTGAACGGCACGCGGTACAGATCGAAGAGAAAGGGCCGCTCGCCCGCCAGGAACGCGCGCTCCTCTTCCGCGGAGAGCAGCGCCCCGTTTTCACCGCCCTCGAATGCCGGGGCCTCGGCCCGCGCGAACACGATTTGCTTCCCGTCCGCGCTCCACGCCGGGTTGCTCTGCACGTATCGCGGGTCGTCCGCGCCCGCAAGGGACCGGAACTCCTTCGCGTCCCGGTCGTACACGACGAGGATCCCCTTGACGGGAAAGAACACCTGCGAATACTCGAGATCCGGCTTCGCCAGAAAGACGGAACGGTCCTTGACGGTGCTGACGACGTACCGGCCGTCGGGGGAGATCTGCGACAGCAGCCCGTACGTCATCTCGCCGTCCTCCCGGCGATAGTCGGACCAGGTAATGATCTTCTCCTCGTCCAGCACGATCTCCTTCTCCAGCGGAGCGATCGCGTAGGAGCCCTTGTCGTTGGCGTAGTCCACGTCCATACCCAACACCGAGCCGTCGGCCGAGAAGGAATGGCAGTTGCCGCAGACCGGCAGGCTTTCCAGAACGACCTTCGGCCGGCGAGCAGACGACACGCTGCCGAGCCGCCAGCGAATGAGGGTCGGGTCCTTGATCGCGTCCCCGAACGGCAGGTTCACTTCCCGGTAGAAGACGGCCGCGCCGACCTCGTCCGCTGAGATGCGCATCGTGAGGCCGCCGGCGGACACGATTCGCTCCGGCCGTTCGCGCCGCACGCCGGTCACCTCCACCGGCACGTCGGTCTCCGGACCGGACCGCGTGATGTCCCGCCACTCACTCTCCGTCGGGGCCCATTGCCTCTCGCGAAGCAGCTCGCTGCGGCACAGGCGCCCGCCGCGCCCCACGGCCACCCTCCAGGCGTCCGCGCCGCCGTCGTCCCGCCACCGGAACGCGGGCGCGGCGATATCGGGCGGGAACACGGTCCCGTCCAGGGGAGAGACTATCGTCAACCCGGCCGGCGAAGGCGAGGGATGCCGGCTCATGACGGACAGCAGGCCCGCGGCCAGCACCACGCACAGCGCGAGGGCCGCAAAAACGAGATACCGTGTACGGTTCGAGCGGCTCATTTGACCCTTCGCAGCATATCTCAGGCGTAGCCGTGCAGGAAGCTTGCCAGCTTCGGCCAGAGGTTCACCAGAAAGAACGTCGAAAGAAGCGCCAGGAAGGCCAGGACGTGAGCCGCGCCCGCGTACCGGCGCAGAGGCGGCACGCCGTAACAGTGGATATAGATGACATACAGCGTCCACGTGATGAGCGCCCACGTCTCCTTGGGGTCCCACGACCAGTACGTCCCCCATGCCTCTTCCGCCCAGATCGCCCCGAGGAAGAGCCCGAACGTCATGAACGGAAGGGCCAGCCGGATTATCTCGTACGCCGCATCCTCGTGCCGCGCGGCGTCATCGAGCAAAGAGCGCCTCCTCCCGAAGAATCCCGCGACGGCAACCGCGAATCCCACTGCGGCAAGCGCGTAGGACAGCACGTACGAAGCGACGTGGGGCACAAACCACGGGGACCGCAGGGCGGGCATCATATGCCAGACGACCTCCCGCTTCATGCTCAGCGCCCCGACGAACGCCAGCGCGGAGGTGAAGGCGAAGTACGCGTCGAGCCAGTCCAGCCCGTTCCTCACCGCGAGAAGAAGATAGAGAGGCGGAACGCACAGCGGCAGGAACGTCATCACGTGGTACATGTTGCCGAACGGGGGGTCACCGCCGGCGACCCAGTTGACCGCGAACAGCGCCGCGTTTGCGGCCCACGAGAAACCGAAAAGGGCGAGGCCCGCCTTCTTCTTTCGAAGAAGCAGCAGCACGTACGCGGCCGCGTGCCCGGCCAGGCAGACGAGTATGAGCACGGTGGCGAGCCCGTCAGGGTCCATTTCTTCCCCCGCCGCTTTTCGAGAAACACATGAGCGCTATTCCGATCATCGTCGCGTGCATGCCGGCTGCGGCGATTCTCCTTCCGGGGTCCCTGCGCGCCAGCATCACCACGTATTCCGACGATTCCCGGTCGTAGTCCATGAGATAGAATCTCCATCCGCCGTGGTCGACCGGCCTGTTCACCCCCATCGTCCTCTCGACCGTCGTTCCGTCATCGTCCCTGACGCGCAGGACGGCGCGGTAATCCGTAACGATTCCCGGGCGGCGGGGAACGTGCTCGCCCGGATCCCGGCGGACCACGTCGAAGCTCAGGAGCGCAAGCTCGAATCCGAGGTCCAGCCGGCCGCCGTCCGGAAGAGGAAGTTCTTTCACCGCGTGACGCTCCCCGACCGGAAACGCCGTCCGGCTCTTCTCCTCCCTGAGGTAGCCGAGGAACGCTCCCGCGAGTATCGTCACGATTCCCAGATGCGTCAGAAGAAAGGGAATGCTTCGCAGCGACGGCCTGCGCGTGAGACAGCACGCCAGGAGAACCAGGCAGAGCAGGCCCAGCAGCAGGACGAAAACCGGCGTCCTGAAGACGGCGGCCTGCCTGTTGCCCTCAGCCGGTATCGCTCCCGCCAGCATGAAGAGCACGATCGCGGCAAGGACGGCGACGCCGGCAGCCGTCAGCCCGTCCCGCAGACGAGACCGTCCGATGCCGTATCCTTCGTGTTCCATTATCAAATGATCCTACCTTCGCAGCGGGCGCCGGGCAAGGTCTTCAACTGCCGCCGGGAACCCCGGAGGGCAGCTGCCCCATGCGCCGGGCCACGGCGGAGAGCCGCTGTTCGTGGAACGTCGCCAGGGACGTGTGTATCGTGTCGTTGAACGGCGCGAGCCAGCGCGGGTCGAGCTTCCCCGGGCCGAAGAACGCGCCGAGGATCGACCCGCACGTGCACCCGAAGCTGTCGGTGTCGTTACCCTGGCTCACCTGCTTGCATATCCCGTCCCCGATGTCTTCGGCGAAGCGGAGCGTGTTGATCATCGTGCCGATCTCCTGGTATATCAGGCAGTGACCGTATTCCTGATATTTGTCATGAACCAGCCGGTATCCCTCCAGCCAGTCGCCGGCTTTCTCCACCATCGCGATGGAATCGACCACCACCTCGTGGAACCGGCTGCGCCGGGGGACGTACATCGCGGCGATCCTGAATATCTCCAGCGGGTCCTTCACCACGAACGCCGCCGCGATCGCGGCGGCGGTGAACATGGTGCCGTATATTCCCGTCCGCCGGTGCGTGAAGCTCGCGTCGCGCCACGCGAGCTCGGCCGCGAGCGCCGGATGGCCGGGGCACGCGTACCCATAGGCGTCGGCCCGGATCAGCGCGCCGCAGTATTCGTCGCCGGGATTGAGAAATTCCGCCCAATCCTCGAACGGATCCTTCTCCACGGCGTCCTTCTTTCCCAGGGAGCGGATCGCAGCCTTGATGATCGTCGTCCGCTCCGGCCCGAAGCACCAGCCCGGGGGGAGGTTTCTCAGCCACCGGTTGGCAATATTCTGTTTCGTGAAGTCGGCCCCGAATTCCTCCAGCAGCAGCATGCCCATGATCGTGTAGTTGATGTCGTCATCCGGAGCGACGGCGGAGATCCGCCCCTTCGTCGTCGCCAGCCAGTCCCCCCGTCGGCCCAGGGCGGCCAGCATATCCTCGCTGATATAGTCGTTTATCGGCCAGTCGCCCGAGGCCTCGGCCGCCTTCCTGATCTCGTCGAGAGTCGGATTGACCTCCAGCGGCTTGCCCAGGATACAGCCGCAGACCGAGCTCAGGAACGCGCTCTCCACTCTCGGCGCGATCGCCGCGGCATCGACCTTCTCCATCGGCTCGACCGGCCGGTCGGGGTCGCACTCGGCCAGAATCTCCTCCAGGGAATTCGGCTCGACGAACCGCCAGTCGTCCCGCATCGGCAGACACGTCAGCCGCCTGCCCATCTCGACCATGGCGTCGTAGCTGTCGGGCAGGGCCGCGGCCTCGTCGGCGAGACCGTCGATCACGTGGCCCTGTTTCTCCTTCCACTCGATAATGCCCCGCAGGGTCTCCCGAAACAGCGGCAGGCTCGGAATCATGACGTGCTCCCGTTATCTTCTGTGCCAGTGGTATCCACCGGAAACACCGTCCGGTACGGCTTCGGTCCGTCGTACTCCAGTTCGCAGGTCCCGTCCGCCCCCACCGTCGCGGACCAGCTCGCCTCTCCAAAATCCGTCGGCATGTTCCTCACGCCGAACCGCGCCCCCTCGACGAGCCACGCGTCCGGCACCCCCGCCCCGAGCACCAGCCCGTCGTTTTCTTCCGTGACGAAGACGTCCCTGATGAAATTCACCACCTCCGCGGTCGTCCAGTTGTGGGGCATATTGCCTCCCCGCGCGCGGCTCTTGTCCAGCCAGCCCCGCCGCCCCTCCCCGTTGCAGAACGGAAGCCCCTCCGCGCCGGACGGCGCGCCTTCGACGAAGGCGGCGACGTCCCACGAGCCCTGTCGCTCCAGCATCCCGTTCATGCTTATCCATGCCTCGTTCCGCATGCCGAGCAGAAACGCGTTGTGAGCCTGTGCCGCCTCGAAATAGGTCCATTCCCTTTCGGGGATTCGCGTGCCGTCCGCCGCGATGCGCTGCGCCCGGTAGAAGGTCTCGAACGCCTCTTTCAGCCCGTCCGGATTTCCGGCAAGAGCCCTGGACGGATACGGGGTTACTATTCCGTCGCGCGGGTTCTTCAGGGCCGGCAGAAGAACGGTTTCGATTCTGCGCTCCAGCTCGTCCGCCTTCTCCGTCCATCGAGCGGCGTATTCGTCATGCCCCAGGCGGCCGGCGGCCAGCGCGCCGAACCGCAGACCGGCAACCGCCCAGCAGTTGATGTAGAAATCGGGAGAGTGAAAATCCATCCTGCCGCGGATCAGCCCGTCCCGCGCGGCCAGGCACAGGATGTTTCCCCCGGGCGTGTTCTGGCAGAGCGGCGCCCTGTTTTCCGTGAGCACCCGGATCGGTTCCCCGGCCGACAGCATCCTTTCGATCCAGCCGATTCGTTCCGCGATATGCGGGAAGATCCCGCCGCACCACTCCCAGTCGCGCACGATCTTCGCGTGCGACACGAGGGCCCATATCCCTTCGCCCGGCGCGTCCGATTCCGCGCCGAACCCGCCGCTGAAATACAGCGGAGCCATGTACTCGTTTCCGGCCCCGGCCAGGTCGTGCCGGCCGATGAAATCGAGGGCCCTCAGGACGATCACGCAGTCGCGCATCCAGAAGACGGGATAGTTCACCACCCCGATGCGCGGGATGCCGAGCTCCACCGCCGCCAGGATGTGCCAGGCGCATCGTTCCCACGCCGGCGCGACCCGCGGGTCCGGCGCAAACACCCTGGCCGGAAGCGCGGCCTTCCAGCTCTTCTCGACCAGGCGGACCGCGTCGCCGCAGGAGGACGCTCCCGCCTCGTGCCGCTTGGGTATGGGTCCGGCGAACGGGCGCTCGTCGAAACCGTGATTCGTTCTGAACGAGATAGTGCGGGATTCGCCGGGCCCCATGTCAAGCGAGAATGCCAGCGCGGCGGCCGGGGAATCGAATTCATCGTCCGCCGGGGCAACGAGGGTCTTGTCCGGCTTCTGTTCGCAGACGAGCGTGAGCGACGTGTTGATCCGGAGCGTGTTCCTGTCGCCGTCCCATTCCAGGCCGGAGATCCTCCCGCCGGCTGGCCCGACGTCTCTCACCACTACGACACACGAAGCCGAGACGGCATCTTCCGATTCGATCTCGACGATATTGAAATCCGTCCCCTCGGATCCGTCCGTTCCCAGGTGCGCCAGCCGGTGCCGGATCGACAGCCTCCCCGCGCGGTACCCGGCCTCCGCCACCGGGGCCTCGCCGGGCTCCGGAATGAGCGTCCAGAAGATCTCGTCGGCCGGCAGCGTGTCCGGGGACACGAGCACGTCGTCCGCGCCGATCCAGAGCGATATGCCGCAGGTCCAAATACCGGGAGAGTAGGAATTGCCCGGCTCCACGGTCGTCTTGTCGCAGCCGTCCGAACGCGGGTCCCCCATGAATATGTGCGCATCCGCCCGGTTCGGCGTGGCGCGTGCGCGTTCCAGAATGCGGCGAAGGTCTTTCATCGTTTCCCGGGTCCTTACCGCTTCAGGCTCCAGAACGCCTGAGGCAGCATGGCCGCGCCCCGCGCGAAGCGGTACGGCTGCGTCGCCGGCGCCAGCCGGGTGTGCTGGTTGAGGGAATCGATGATCCGTTCTATGTATTTGGGCTCCTTCACCTCCTCCGCCGCCACGCTCCACATCCTCGCCATCGGCGGCGTCACCGCCTGCTTGCGGTCCTCCCACGCCGCCTTCGCGCAGGAAAGGAGTATCTCCCGGTAGTTTGCCTTCCCGGTCAGCTCGAAAAGCTCGGCGACCGCGTGGATTTCCACGTCGCCCCCGTGCGCGTCCGCGAACTGCCATTCGGAGGCGCGATTCCTGTTGCGATTGAGCACCTCGTCAGCCACCGTGATGAAATCCTGCACGCCGCTTTCCCGGTAGCCCGCGGCGGCTCCCTGCATCGCGTTGCCGATGTCGATGGACACCGCGTAGTTCGTCGTCTCGTCGAGCGGTATCTCCCGCACCCCGCTGTACCGGGTGCGGCGGACACGGCTTGCGGCCCGGCGGCCCATGTCGCGCGCGCGGAGGTCCCCGGTGAGATAGTACATATCCAGCATCCCCTCCACCTGGTAGAACCCGTAGTGCGTGCTCTGAATCTCTCCGTCCTCGCCCTCACCGTCCCGGAAATGCTCCAGCGCCCCCCACGGCCTGCTTGTGCCGTCCAGATTGCTGTTGCCGGGAAACTTTCGATACGTGCACACGTCCGCCATGTGCCTTCCATGCTCGACGAGCAGGTCCAGGTACTTCAGCTCCGCGGTGCGCGCGAACTGGATCGCCAACAGATGCGGGTAGTCCTCCGCGTTGTTGTTCCAGCGGACAGCGCCCTTCTTCGGCGCGCTCCCGTCCTTCGTCCGGCCCGCCGGCGCGACGCCCCTCACCACGTCGCCGAAGTGGATCATGCCGTACGAATCCGCCGTGAGGAACATGCTCTTCGTCTTCTGGATGGCGTCGATCGACCGCGCGACGAAATCGTCGTACCGCTTGATGAGAAGGCGGTACTCCTGCTTGTACGATTTCAGGTTGCCGTCCACGATGCGCCCGAACGCCATCGTCTTCTGGCAGTACCATTCCGTCGGGCACGCCGCGAAGAGCGGCTTCTGCAGGAACATCCACACGGCGCGCACCTCCTCCGCCGGCAGGTCCGCCTTGTGCGAAAAGAGCAGCACCTCGTGCGTCCGGGACATGCCGGGGACGAGGGAAATCTTCGCACGCGTCATCAGATAGACACCGACCACCTCGCTTGCAGACAGTCCCCTGGGCCACATCTGCCAGAAGTGCTTGATGCCCGCGGAAACGCCGATCTTCCCGTCGTTGACGTCCACGAAACCGAGATTGGGCGGGTCGACGGACTTTCCTCGACCCTCTCCTTTCTCTCCCTTGATGATCTGCCATTCGTAATGGTCGCTCGAATCCTGCGTCAGCGAGATATATGGTTTCCCCCGCTCGAAAACGCCGCTCAGGTCGACGCCGTCCGTCCCGAAGCGATAGCTGAGCCCCTTATCATCCGAAAACGGCGGCGTGGCGGTCAGCAGGCACCCCGCTACCGGCGTCGCCGAAGACAGATCCTCTTCCGAGCCGCCCCTCAGATTCTCGATGGTGTGAACGATGCGGACATACGAGGCGCCCCTGTACAGATGCACACGCGTCACGTGGTTGAGGTACGTGCCGTACCCGCCCTCGAGCTTCACCACGGTGTGAAGAGGTCCCGACAGCTCGATGGAGTGCTTCGACTCGGCAGGAAACACCTTCGCGCCGGATCCGGTCATCTCCATCCTCGGCGACCCCAGCCCCGCCGACGTGAAGAGCGTCTTCCCGTCCGCGAACTCGAACTGCGCCGCGCCGGTGTCGACGATCGTCTTGCCCTCGTCCTTTCGAACCTCTATCCCCTCCCCCTTCGTCGTCCCGGCACCGTCGTCCCTGAGACAGAAGTATCGGGTATCGCCGGCGGGTACCGATGCCTGGAAGTCCACCTGCACCCATTTGATGCTCTTTGTCGGATGCCACCGATTGAGCACGGTGAACTGGGCGGAAACGTCGTTTCCTTCCCGATCGACGACGCGGAGCCTCGACGTGTCGGTCGCAAGCCCCTTCGGCAGGGGCACGCCGGCCGTCACCGGCTGTGAATCGCGCGCGACGTTCGCCCTCTCCTCGACCGTCAAGAGAACGTTCAGCGGTTCTTTCTTCTCCGCCCGGGTCTGCTTCGGCTCCGCCGCGGATGCGCACAGTGCACTCGCCAGGCAGAGTGAAACGGCAAGAATAATGAATCGGTGACGCATCATGGGTTCGAATGTACCTTGGAAACGGATGCTACTCTATTTATGCTACGACTATATGGAAGCCGCGTCAAGCAGGAGCGGAAATTTCAACGGCTCCGACCCGAACGGGCGGCTTTACCCCGCCCCACCTCATCTGCTATCATAGCTTCAAGGGCGCATACATACCTGAAGTCACTCTATTTCGCAGGAGGATCGTATGAACCACCGGACGGCATGTATCTCCGGCATACTCGTAATTCTCGCGGCAACCATCGGTGCGGCGGATGAATTCAAGCCGTACACCGCTCCCGCCACGGAACGGGAAAACGTCTTCGCGTTCACGCAGAAGCCAGCGCTCAAGCTGGTGGGCAAGGACAAGTACGAGATCACGTTCGCGGTGAAGGGCTCCTGCGACGTCACCGTCGGGATGGTGGACGAGAAGGGCATCGTGGTCCGCCACCTGGGAAGCGGGGTGCTCGGCAAGAACGCCCCCGCCCCCTTCCAGAAGGACTCACTCGAGCAGAAGATCGTCTGGAACGGCAAGGACGACCTGGGCGTGTACGTCAAGGAGCCGGAGAAGCTGAAGGCGCAGGTCTCCCTCGGCATGAAGCTCGATTTCCACAGGTTCCTCGGCGGCGCCAGCCCGTACAACGTTCCCGGCATGCCGTTCGGCCTGGCCGTGGACGAGAAGTACGCGTACGTGATGAACGCGGGGAAGGGGTTCCGCATCTACCTCCGCAGGTACGACCACGACGGCAACTACGTCTCCACGCTCGTCCCGCCCCCCGCGGCCATGCCGGAGGCGAAGCTCGCCGGCAAGTGCTACGTGGAGTACGAACCCGGCAAGAAGGCCCTCCAGTCGACTGATCTGTACCAGTCCGTATCCGATTCCGGCACGTACCTCGCCATGGGAGACGGCGGCGCGCTCCGGGACCTGGTCGCCGTCCAGCCCTGCATCGTCGGGAACAAGCTGTACTACACAAATTGCGGCGGCAGATTGAAAGGCTCGACACGGCTCTTCTACGTATACACCGACGGCGCGACCGACGTAACCGGCACAAACGGCATCGCGTCCATCGAGACCGGAATACACAAGTTCGCCCACATGGCCGCGTCACCGGACGGCAGGTACATATACCTGGTCACCGACGGCCAGCTCGACGGACGGATCACCCACAGCGTGGTGTTCCGCAAGGACCTTACCAAACCGGCCGAGTACGCCACGCCGTTCATCGGCAAGCTCCGCAAGCCCGGCAGCGCCGACGATCAGTTCAACGCCCCCACCGCCATCGCCACCGACGACCAGGGAAGAATCTACGTGGCCGACCAGCTCAACAACCGGGTACAGACGTTTTCGGCCGACGGCAAGCTGCTCGGCAGCATCAAGGTCGATCGCCCCCGCGTGGTGGCGGTGCACAGGAAGAACGGCGCCGTCTACATCGTCCACGGCACCCGCGTCAGGGGAAAGTCCACCGGCTGCATCAGCAGATTCGACAGCTTCAACGCGAAAAAGCATTCCGCGCAGGTGATGACCGACGCCACCTTCATGGCGGTGGACAGCTGGTCCGCCAAGCCCCGGGTCTGGACCCATGGCGTAGGCTCGGCCGACTTCAGCGGCGGTTCGCTGTGGAACATGGAACACACCGGCCTTTCCACCTCATCCGCCAGCGTGACCGTCTGGGAAGACCAGGGATCCAAGTTCGTCAAGATAGCCGACTTCGCCGAGCGCGCCAGGAAAGAATCTGGCGACGACTGGACAGGCCCCCTCGACGGCAGCAGCCTGGGCAACAAGGTATTCTGCGACCCGGTCCGCGAGCAGGCGTATCTGTGCCAGGGCAAGAGCGTCAACAGCAATGTCGTCTTCGACCTCAAGACCGGCAAACCAACCCACTCGGTCGGCTTCCCGGGCGCCACCGACGATATCATCTTCGACAAGCGGGGCTACATGCACCTGCATTTCAACCCGGGCTTCTTCATGCCCGGCGTCGGCCGCCTCGACCCGGCACGGAAAAAGAAGTATTCCGGCAGAATGACGTCCCTCTTCCCGATATATGAGTTCCCGGAGGTCCCGTACGACTACGGCGTCCTTAAAGAACGCAGGGGCGCGGCGAGCTGGAGCGGCATCCTGCCGGTCAAGGACCAGCGCGGCGCCAAGTATTTCCAGGACGGTATCGGCTGCAACATGCGCGGCGATCTCGCCGTCGAGAGCAACATCTACTACGCTCCCAAGCTCAGCGAGTACGGCGCCGACCACTGGAACACCAGCGTTAACTCCACCTTCGGCACCTCCGGCAGCGGAAGGCCTACCTACTCGGTATTCGCCAAGGAGGTGATGGAGCGGGAAAAGCAGGGCGAGAAGGTGTACTTCTTCAAGCGGTCAGCCGGCTTCCCGGTCACCGGATCGAGCGTGTGGACGTACGATGCCACCGGCGAATTCCGCGATGAGTGCGCGGTCATCATGCGCTGGCTGATAAACGGCGTGCACCTGGACGAGGACGGCAGGATATACCTGGTGAACGCCTCCCCCCGTGTCCGCGGCGGCCGGTTCTTCCTGCAGGACAAGGGAGGCCGGTACGGCGTCGAAAAGCCGAAGAAGAGAAACCGTCAACCGTTCACCGGCACGCTCATGAGGACGCGCGCGAAGGACGTCCGCTACAAGATGGCCGGCGCCGCGATCAAGATGGATCAGAATCCGGACCGGCCCGCCGAGCTGGCGACCCACGGGTTCCCGGACACGTTCCGGGAGAAGACCAGCCTCGCCTGGGTGGACGGCGCGGAATGGTTCTACGCCGGCGCCTCGCCCATCAAATCAACCGGCTGTTCCTGTCAGAAGCTGAGCTTCTATCTGGACTGGTACAAGCGTTCGTACGTGCCGGAGGCGTACCGCCACTCCATCGGCGTGGTGGACACCAACGGGAATCTGATCATGCACCACGGCGAGTTCGGCAACTTCGACGACGCGGCCGGAATGCCCAAGGGCGGCAAGCCCATCATCACGTTCAACCGGTTCGTTTCCGCCTCGGACAACTACATGGTGTTCGACGACTTCAACGAGCGCTTCCCCGTCTTCAAGATCAACTACCACGAGGAATCCACCGCCGCTTTCAGCAAATAACCTGTCCCCTTTTTGGCCCCTCCGGGAACCCAGGATCAGACGAGTTCCCACACGGAGGTGCGAAATGAGGATTCTGCTGGTAAACCCGGACAACCCGGCGGGAAGTGGACGAGACCTGTATACGGCGGACCTTTACGGCGCGCTGTGCCTCGGTAAGCCCTTTACGAACATGTACTTCGGCATCCCTCTCGGCCTGCCCACGCTGGCCGCGGTCACGCCCCCCGGCCATCAGGTCGAGATAGTCGACGAGGCCGTCCAGAAGGTGGATTTCGACGGAAACTGGGATCTGGTAGGGATCACCGGCATGACCTTCAAGGCCCCCCGGGCCTACGAGATAGCCGATGAATTCAGGCGCCGCGGCGTCCCGGTGGTGATGGGAGGGATACACGCCTCGATGTGCCCGGACGAGGCCGCGACCCATGTGGACAGCGTGGTGACCGGGGAGGCGGACGAGATATGGCCCGATATCGTCAGGGACGCGGAGGCCGGCCGCCTCCAGCCCCGTTACCAGGCGGAGAGCGCACCCGACATCTCCCGGCTCCCGGCCCCCCGCTACGACCTCACCGCCCAGGATCATTACCTTATGTTCTACCTGCAGACCACGCGGGGCTGTCCCCACAACTGCGAGTTCTGCACCGTCACCCGGTTCAACGGAAGACGGCTCCGCAAGAAGACGCCGGAACAGGTAGTCAATGAGATCCGCGAGATATTCAAGCTGAGATACGTGCCGCTTCGAATGAAAGACGACGACCACGGCGGCGAGAGCAAGCGCTGCGCCCCGGCCGCGTTCTTCTTCACGGACGACAATTTCGCAGGCAGCCGGTCGCACGCGCTGGCCGTCTGCAAGGCGCTGGAGAAGCTTCAGGACGAGGAAGGAATCCTCATGAGCTGGTTCACCCAGGTCACCTGCAAGGTCGGGGACGACGACGAGCTGCTCGAGGCGATGCGCGCCGCCGGATGCCGCTGCCTGTTCATGGGATTCGAAAGCGTCAGCGAAGAAACGCTGAAGACAATGAACAAGAGCATGAATTCCCCGGAGGATTACGACCGCATCATCGATAACGTTCGCGCGCACGGCATGGAGGTGGTCGCCTCCGTCATCCTCGGAGGTGAGAGTGACCGCCACGACGTGGGCGAACAGCTGGAAGAATTCGTGCGCCGCAACAACATCTTCTACGTCCTGCCGAACGTCATGACACCGTATCCGGGCACGAAGCTCCGCGAGAAGATCGAAGCGCAGGGGCGGATCACCTGCACCGACCACGGCCGCTACAATATTCGCAACGTCGTCTTCGAGCCGGCGCTGATGTCCGGTCGTGACCTGAAGAAGGCCTACCTGAAATTCTGCGAGAACACGCTGTCCTTCGACGGCCTGATCGAGAGGGCATGGGCGACCAGGAAGTATCCCCGTCGGCACCGGGTGTCCCTGCCGTGGCGGCTTCTATTGCTCCTGGTATTCTCTCTCACCGCAATCTGGAAGACGCTTACCAGCAAGATCACACCGGCGGCGCTTCTCAAGGCGCTGCGGGCCGTCCCCCGGTTCACGCTCAGGAACAACAGCTTCATGGTATACGAGATGCTGTGCGCCGCGGTGGACTACGACGTCTTCGCCCGAAGCGAATCCGCGCGCCTGCGCGCGGAGATTGCCTCCGAGGCCCCGGTGAGCTACGATAGCCGGGTGACCAAGGCAATGGGAACGGGGTACACCGGGGAGGCGCTGGGTGAGATCTGAGGTGCTGGAAGAGCTCGTCCTGGGACATCAGGCGGAGATATACCGGTACGTGCGATTCCTCGGGGCGACGAGCGCGACCGCCGAGGACGTGGTACAGGACTCTTTTCTCGCGGCGTTCCGCAGCCCGAATCCCCTCGACCTCGCCAACGTACGCCTGCGCACCGCATGGCTGAGAGGAATCGCCCGCAACACATTTCTCAAACACTGCAGACGAGGCCGCCGCCGGGCGGTCGTGCTCGGCGAGGAAGCGCTGAATTCTGCCGAGGCGTGCTGGGCCGCCGAGTTCGTCCCGCACGACGACGGCTTCGGCTACCTGGAGGCGCTCAGGCAGTGTCTGGATGAATGCCCGGAAAACCATCGGAAGGTCCTGGAGATGCGCTACTTCAATCGGGAGTCCCGAAGCCGCATGTCGGAACTGCTCGAGATGACGGAGGAGGGCGTCAAGAAGGCCCTCCAGCGCATCCGGGACGCGCTCAGACACTGCGTCGAAGGGCGGCTCACAGGAGAGACGGCATGACCCCCGAAGCGTGGAAGAACCGTCTGCTCGACACCTGCCTCTGGGAGCTGATCGGGAAGGAGGCCCCGCCGGATCTCAGCAGGCGCATACTCGAGGCCGCGCGGCGGATCGAATCGAAACCGCGCCGCACGTTCCGTCCGGTATGGGCCGCCGCAGCGGCGGCCACCGCGATCATCGTGGGCGCCGTTGTCCTCTTTGCTCCCCGCAGGGAACCGGCATCTCCCGCTGCGGTGACCGGGGCAGGTTTCCTGGTCGCGGCGAAGACCGGTGAGGTCGAAATCGATGCCGGGCGCCTCACCACGGAGGAGGACTCCTCATGCCGGCTCGATTTCGATGACGGCTTCACCGTAGCCGCGGATCAGAACACCACGCTGGGATGGGCCAGGGACGACGCCTCAGGCGTTACGCTCCTCCGGCACGAACACGGACGCTCCTATGTTCACACGAAGAAACGCAACGTCCCGCTGGCCATCCGCGTCGGCGACGCCGCGATCGAGATTCTGGGCACCAGGCTCCTCATAACACGCGGAGCATCCGACGTACCGATAGTCGGGGTCCTCGAGGGCTCGGTACGATACGCGCACGGGACTACCACGGTCCGTGTCCCGAAGGACTTCGTGGTTCGATCGCTCGAGAACCGGAAGACGGGGAAGGTACTCATTCAATCGACACCCCTGGTAGTCGAGCCCGATTCCGTCTCGTGGCTGGACAAGCTTGGCGTTACCTCCGGAGAACTCCTCCGCGACGCCGATGCCGAGTCCCCCGGAGATACGCGGGTGGACCTCGACCGCTTCCTTGCCTTCGGCGGAAACTGGGAAATCCGTTCCGATAAGGAAAGCCCCGCCGTCATCCAGCGCTCCGCAGAGGGACGCGCGGAAATCACCCTCGGCAGGGCCCTCTGGAAGAAGGGCGTCTTCACCTTCCGATTCCGACTGGTCGAGACCGGACCGAAGCAGCCCTACGTCGGATTCCTTTTGTTCAATACGGTCAGGACCGCCCACCAATTCGAGCTGGGAACCGCAATGAAGAAAATCGGCATCTCGAAGAAGAGCGGATGGTTATGCTCCCGCACCGAGTTCGAGATCGGCCCGGACCGACGTCCGGTCGTGACGAAACATGACCTGTGGATCGAAAAGAACCCGAGGGCCAGGACGGTTCTGAAAAATCCGTGGATCATTCCCGGAAGCCGGGCCAGCTTCGATGCCTGCGGCGTCGGCCTCGTCACGCAGGACTGCGCCGTCGAATTCCGCGACCTGAAAGTCAGCGAGATCAGGGACGGAGTCAAGTAATCCTGGGGTCAGAATACTTGAAATTTCCGACGAGGCAGACTCGCCCCTACTTACGCAGGTAGTCGGTCTGCCCCGCGAACAGCTTCAGCAACACGATCAGCGCGTAACAGCTTGACCGGGCGCAGACGAAAGACTCCCCCGTCTCGACCAGCGCCCCCTTCATGCGCGGGTTCTTCGCGCCGTCCGACACCGTCTCGTAGAGCGCCGCGAGCGCCCGGGAGGCGTTCCCGTCGGTCACCCCCTCCACCGGCTCCATATCCGGGGCCTCCCATACGGTATTCAGCACCACCGGTATCCCGGCCACGGACCGCTCGAACCGTCCGTTCTCGCCCTGCGACGCGAACACGCCCGCGAGAAACCTGCGCACCGATTCCAGGTATTCCCCGTTCCCCGTCTGCGCGTGCGCGCACAGAAGCCCGAGCGTGCCCAGGTCGTCGTTCGACCGGTGAAGCCCGCCCTGCGGGTCCTTCTCCGGCACCTTCTTCGTCACTCTCTCCACCGAGATGAAATACCCGGACGGCTGCTGTATGTACTTCACGAAGTGATCGGCGATACGGGTGAATACCTCCCCGGTCCAGACCGCGTCACCCGTCTCCTTCCCGAGATGATAGAGGAAGTTCAGCGACCCGCCCTGGAAGCACCCCTGCATGTCGTTTCGCATCTGGCGATGCCCGTCCTCGAAGAGCGGCCCGAACGTATGTCCCCACAGCGGCCAGCCCTCCTCGTCCATGCCGTGGGCCAGGAACCACTGCCCCCACAAACGGGCACGCTCGAGCCAGCGCTCCTCACCGGTGTGCCGGTACAGCTCGACGAAGGCCCACGCCGCCGAGAGCGCGTCCCGGGTGTAGCACCACGGGGTCTGCGGCGTCTTCTCCCGGATCGCGCCGTACTGATCCGCCGGCTCCGGCTCGAAGATCTGAAGCGTCTTGAGGTACTGCCCCATCGCCAGCGCCGCCCGCTCATACTTCGGTTCGCCGAACGCCTTCGACGCGGACAGCAGGCCCATTATCGCGAACGCCATGTTCCAGTTCTGCGCCGGGCTCTCCTCCCCGTCCTCCATCACCATCCACGGGTACCTGCCCGACGCCGGGTCCGCGTCCCGTCCCGGCGCCTGCACCATGCAGATCCAGTCCGCGATGCCCCGGGCGCATTCCAGTCCGCGCGTTTCGAGTGAATTGTCGAACGAGAGTTTCAAGTGTTCTGACCCCTTGAAATCAGAGGCTGACTGCGATGGATTTCGACGCGGCGGCCGTTTCCTCGGCCGTCACCTCGCAGCCGCGTTCGTCGGAGAGCCGTATCGCCTCGCTTATCAGCATCGTCTCCAGCGCGATCTCGGCGCACGGAAGCAGAGGCACCCGCCCCTGCAGCGCGGCGACCCAGTGATGCTGGGGTGAGTCGTACGCGTCCGCGTTGGGGTTCAGCCGGTGTTCCCGGAACTCGGCCCGGTCCAGATCGAACGAGGAGTTCATGTCCATATCGCTCAGCGTCGTGTGATAGCTGAACGGACTCAGCCGGAGCCCCCCCTTCGAGCCGAGCAGGTAGCTGCTCTCGAGCGGGTCCAGGTTCATCGCCCACGCCTCGATGATGTCCATCGACGAGCCGTCCTCGAACGTGACGAACCCCGCGGCCAGCTCCTCTACGTCGTACCCGCTCTCCGCCCGCCGGCCGGCATTCATATCCATCTCCTGGTACAGCTTGCCGGTCACCCGCGCCGTCTTCGGCATGCCGAGCAGGTACAGCAGCTGGGAGATGTGGTAGACGCCCATGTCGAAGAGCGCCCCGCCACCCGCCATCTCCTTCTTGACGAACCATTTGGTGCCGTAGCCGTCTACGAACGGCCGCCCGCGCCTCCGGTACCCGGTGGACCGGGAGAAATAAATCTTTCCCAGGTGCCCGTCGTCTATCAGCCGCTTCGCCGCCCTGGCTTCCTTGTCGAATATCCTGCCGAGCTGTACGTAGAGCTTTCTGCCGGATTCCTTCGCCTCATCGCACATCACCACCCCGTCCGCGTGCGACCCCGCGATCGGCTTCTCGCAGTACACGTCCTTGCCCGCCCGCATCGCCTCCACGCTCACCGGCATGTGCAGGTTGTTGTGCAGGCACACGTCCACCGCCTGTATGTCGTCGCGCGCCAGGAGCTCGCGGAAATCCGTGTGCGTGTGTTCTATGCCGTGCTGTTCCGCCGCCGATGCCAGCCCGGCCTCGTCGACGTCCGCGGCCGCGACTATCTTCGCCGCCGGTATCTCGGCGTACTTCCTCAGGTGCGCCTTGCCTATCTGCCCGACGCCTATCATTCCGATGCGCACAGGCTCCATGGCGGCCTACTCCCCCTGCACCCGGGCGACCGCGGTACGCACTTCGTCAACCTGCCGGTCCACGTTCTCGTACACGTCCTCTTCCGGATGCATCTCGACGCCCCAGTATCTGTCATAGCCGGCGCCCTGCAGAATGCGCATCTTCCTCTCCAGGACTTCCCCCACGATCCCCGCGCCGATGTGGGTGTGCATCGCCCACGGCGCGCACGCGCGATCGCCCTCGTCGCCGTCGCCCGCCCACCGGTCGAGGTGGAGAAGGATACCGTAGGCAGGATGGTCCACCGCCTCAGTCACCTTCACTACGTTGGCCGCCACCTTGGAGGCGGTCGTGTGATTCTCCGGCCCGACCAGGAAGCCGTTTTCGACGGCGAAGTCCGCGTACCTCTTGTACGTCTCGACCGTGGTGTCGAACTGCTCGTCGGTCATTGTTTCCTCGGGACCGCCCATGTCTATCCGGACGCTCGCCGCGCCCAGTATCACGGCGGCGCGAAGGTGCGCCATCGCGCTCTTGCCGAGTTCCGCCCTCCTGGCGGGATCCGGGTCCCAGATGTGCGCGCCGTCCACGCACATGTTCACCAGCGTCAGCCCCTTCTCGTCGATCGACTGTCTCACCCCGGTCAGGTAGTCCTCGTCGGTGCTCTCCAGCATCCGGTTCCAGATGTCGGCGGTCGTCAGACCGTACCGGTCCTTTACCTGCGCCAGATACTCGAAGACGTCCATCTCGCCCTTCGAGAACAGGACCTCGAAGCTGAACGAACATATCGAGATTTTCATTGGATCGGACATGGTAGGCTCCTTTCTGCGAAGCAGTATACCAGAAAACGGGGACGGCCGCTTGTCTGAATCCCCCTCTCGCGCTACGATACCGCCATGGCGCTCGTAGTCCTCTTTATCTCCGGATTCGCCGGCCTGGTCCTTCAGATCGTCTGGATAGACCGGTTCAGTTCGGTATTCGGCTCCAGTACCGTCGCGATGAGCGTCGTCGTTGCCGTGTTCCTGGGCGGCCTGGCCCTGGGAAGCTATGTATTCGGACGGATATCTCCCGCCCGGCGTCATCCGCTCCGCCTGTACGGCATCCTGCAGATCGGCATCGGCACGTACGCGCTGGCGTTTCCATATACATTGAAGGCGATCGAACGTCTGTACGCGCCGATGTATCTGTCCGCTTCGGGAAGCTTCGGAGCGCTCGTCACGCTGCGCATCTGCGCCGCCGCCCTGATCCTTCTTATCCCGACCGCGATGATGGGCGGAAGCCTGCCGCTCGTTCTGCGGGCCATGGTGAAACGCCTCGACGGCGCGGGACGGGACGGCGGGGCGGCCTACGGCGTGAACACGCTCGGCGCCGCGTGCGGCAGCTTCCTCGCCGGCTTCGTTCTCATGAAGGCGTTCGGCACCGGCTGGACGAGCGTCGTCGCGGCGGTAGCAAGCGTCGCCTCGGGCGTCCTGGCGACGGTCTTCTCCTCCCCCGTTTCCACCGACGGGGAGGCGCCGCCGAAGGAGCGTCCGGAGACCTCGCGCTCGAGAATCATCCCCGCCGCAATCGGGTGCTTCACGCTTTCCGGCTTCGCCGGCATGGGCTGCGAGATGCTCTGGCACCGGTACCTGGTCCTCTACTTCCTCGACACCATATATCTGTACACCGGCATCGTCACCGTGTTCATCCTCGGCCTCGGCCTCGGAAGCCTCATCGGAGGCAGGCTGATATCGAAGGTCCGCTCCCCGGCGGTGTTCTTCGCGTCCACGCAGGCCGCCGCGGCGGTGCTCGCCGCGCTGGCGTTCCACCTGCCGGTGCCGGCCCACTCATATATATCCAGGGCCGGAATGGAAAGCGGGTTCGCGGTGCAGATATTCCTTCTTCTCATGCTGCTCCCGCCCACGCTGTGCATGGGCGCCGCGGTCCCCACCGTCGTCCGCATCGTCACCGACCGGGCCTCATCCGTCGGAAGACGCGTCGGCACCGCCTTCGCCCTCAACACGACCGGTTCCGTCGCCGGCGCGCTCGCGGTCACCTTCGTTCTGGTCCCCGCGATCGGCATCCAGGGGGTCCTGTTTCTGCTGGTCGCGCTCAACATGATCGCGGCATCCGTCATGATGTTCGTGGGCGAGGGATCGCGCGCCCGCAGATGGGCATGGGTCCCGCTCCTCGTCTGCGCGTCCTATACCGTAATCGGCCTGGCGGCCGTCGACCCGCTGCCGCACGCCGTCCTCCGCAGGATCGCCGGCGGCTCCGCCGAGATAGTCGAGGTGCGGCAGGGCGTCACCGGCACCACCTGGGTCACCCGCTCGCGGAGAGGAACGGACCTCCGGGACAACGCGGTGACGATCAGCCGCAGCTACCACGAGGGCTTCAACGTGCAGGGGTTCATCCCGATGCTCCTCGCCCCGCGGGTGCCGGAGAACGTCCTCGGCCTCACCTTCGCGGCCGGCCTCGCCTGTTTCGGGCCGCGGCTCTTTCACGAGGTGAAGCAGATCGACTGCGTGGACATCTCCCGGGACAACGTCGAGGCCGGACTGGAACACTTCCCCCAAAACAGGGACTCGGACAAGGACTCCCGCCTCCGGTTCTTCTACGACGACGCGCGGAATTTCGTCCGGTATTCCGGAACGACCTACGGACTGATACTCGTCGAGGCCACCCCGCCCGCCCACAGCTTCCGTAACGCGTCCCTGTTCACCAGGGAATTCTACGAAAACTCCCTTGAGCGGCTGGAAACGGACGGGTTCTTCATGCAGGTGCTTTCGATGGCGGACCTGTCGGAACGCGAGGCGCTCGGCATCATGAAGACGTTTTCCTCCGTCTTCCCGCACTGCGCACTCTGGTTCAACGGCGGGTCGGACACCGTGATGCTGGGGAGCCCGACGAAGATCACGCTGTCGTTCGCCCGGCTGGCATCCCGGTACCAGCGCGCCGCGATCAGGTCCTCGCTGCAGCGGTACTCGCGCGTCGCCAGCTTCCACGCGATCGGAAACTTTATCGCCGGGTTCCTGCTGGACGACGAGGCGTTCCGCCGGGTCGCCGAAGGCGGCGACATCTACACCGAAGACCGGCTCGCGCTCAAGTTCTCGACCGGGCGGCGCCGGAGCGACGGGCACATCGACAGGATCCGCTCCCATATGATCTCGACGGAACGGGTGGCGAGCCGCGTCGAGAACGCGGATGAGATGAAGATGAACATCGAAACGATGACGAAATTCCTCCCCGGCATCCGGGCCTACTTCGCCGCGAACCTGTACGGCGACGAGCGCATCTGCGAGAAGATGCTGGAGTACATCGAGAAGCATTCCACCGACAGAGAGAAAGACCTCCGGAAGCTGCACGACAGCCTTCACCTCCTCGGCAGGAACGAGGACGCCGAAAAAGTGCGCGCCCTCTACGAAAAATAGCAAAAATAGGGACAGACCCCTTTATTCTCTTTTTGGGGATACCGGGGAGCGCTGCGAACGTCAAACGCGCGCCTTCTGCTTCCGGGGCGAGACGCGCGGCAACGTGTGGGCGAGCAGAAGCGCAATCAGGGCGGGCGCTATCCAGCCGGACGCGAAGGACACAGCGGCAACGACGATCATCCCCGCCCACATCCCGAACTGCACATTGAGGTGCCGGAGCTCCGGAGCGTCCTCTCTCCGGCGCCGCCGCCGGATTCCAACGTACACGAAAAGAAAGACCAGCAGACCCCCGCCGTAGAACACGGCCAGCCCCACGTAGACCGGGCCCGCAAGATGACCTCCCCGAACGATCTCTACCCCCTCGGCCGGGGTTTCCGTCAGCTGCCAGAGAATGCCCGCCTCTCCCAGGTACGGCGCGTGCCGGAAATCCGACAGAAGCCGGGGACCGAGAAGGCGGCCGTCCGGCAGGGGCCAGCATACCGTCAGCACCTGAGCGGTAAGGGTGTAGGCGCGGTCCAGCCGCCCGTTGACACGTGACGCGGCGACGCCGAACGCATTCGCCGAAGGGCTGAACCCGCCGATAAGGGGACCGGAATCCACGTCGAACGTCCACTCACTCCGAGGTCCGTCTCTGTAGAACTCGCGATAGCCGGCCCCGTACCACTTCTCCTGCCAGAAATGCTCGTCGAATCGCTCGCACCACTTCTCGGCCATATCCGGATAGATTTCACGGGCGAAGACCAGCACATGGGAATTGACGATCCCCCGCGAGCCCCCGTACTGCCTGCCGGTCTGCGGATCCATGACCCAGGGAATCAGGCCGTTCCCGTCCAGCCGGTCACCCTGGAACGCCCGCCGCTCCCGCTCGATGAAGTCGGAGCTGTCGGTTCCCGCCACGGCGTCCGCACGCCGGATCCACGCCACCGCGGCGAACACGTCGATGGGATAGCATTCCCCCGGGTAATCATGCAACACGCCGTACGGCGCCGCATCCAGTTCCGCGGCGAGCGTTTCCACCTGGTCCCGCAGAAGGGGAACATACTCCCCCGACCCGACCAGCCGCTCGTAACTGGTCAGACCGGCGATGATGAGCGAGCGGAAGAACACGTTTTCCTCGTGCATGTAGTCGTCGCCCCAATGCGTTTTCACCCAGGAATGATGTGCCGGATCCAGGAGCAGGTCCTTGCACGCCTCAATGGTGCCTCGGGCGTATTCGGCGGGAGCCCTCGGGGCGAGCGCCGGGTCCTTCTCCCACGCCTCCTGAAGGTGCTCCGTGGCCCACAGGTAGAAGACACATCCGAAGAGCGGCCACTCAGTCCCGGGCACGTCCAGGAAATACACGTCCGCCGCCCTTCCCGAAGCCACCCGGGCCTCGGCCCAGCTCTCGTATCGCGGGGTCAGATACCCGTGAAGACGCCATGCCTCACGCGGAATATCGCCCGTTCGTATGGCGGGATCACACAGGTTGCGGCTCACCATGATGCCGGGAATCAGAAGGAAATAGGTCGCAAGGACGACTGCGATTGCCACATTGCCGTACACCATAACAGGTTCCGGAGAAATCCGAGTTTTCATGAACCCTCCATTATATGTGCCGATTATCTAGTCGCGGCGCGGGCCGGAAAGTTCAATTGAGAAATCGATGAGACAGGGGTTATTGACGCCCTCTCGAGATGAGTCTATATTCGACAGTTTGCGGGGACATGATTCCTTCGTGCCCCCGTAATCTGTACGGGTAGCGAACGCCAGCAGAAGGAGGTCACGCAATGAAGATTCTCGTCACCGGCACGAGCGGCAGATTCGGCCCTTACGTCCTCAGGGAGCTGGAATCGAACGGTCACGACCTGGTCCTGTTCGACCGGCTTACGCCCGACGACGCGTTCTCGAAATGGCCCTTCATACAGGGGGAGCTGACGAATTACGACGACTGCGCGAAGGCGGTCCAGGGCGGCTTCGACGCGGTGATGCACCTGGGCGCCCAGCCGTGGCCGACGGACCATCCGCGCCAGCAGGAACGGCGCGAGAAGACGGACCTTCCCGTCAACCATATCATCCACGTAAACGTGCTCGGCACGTACAACATTCTCCACAACGCAATGCTCGCCGGCATCAAGAGGTTCGTCATGACGTCCACCAACTGCGTGGCCGGCATCATATTCCGCATCAGCGACACCGACTACCCGATGAAGCGGATCCCGCTGAACGAGGCCCAGCCGCCGGACATAGAGGATTCCTACTCCTTCACCAAGGCGGTTGACGAACAGATGATCGAGCTGTATTCCCGCGTGTACGGGATGCGCACGTACGGCATCCGCTGCGCCGGGCTGTGTGACGAAGAGGCCAGAAAGAGCTTCGTCGAGAAGGCCAAGCCGACCACGGAGTGGAATACCGGGATGTGGGGATGGGTCGCGCGGGAAGACGCCGCCGTCGCGCATCGCCTGGTGCTGGAGAAGGCCGACGAGCTCGCGCCGCACGACACGTTCCTGTGCGTGGCGGACGACACCTTCGTCCCGGAGCCGTCGCGGGAGCTGGTGGAGAAGTTCCACCCGGGCTATCTCCCGGTCATCGACGGCCCGTTCGAGGGCCGCGCCTCGTTCTTTGACACCACCAAGCTCAAGAACGCCGTCGGCTGGAAACCCCAGATCGGCGCAGGTTTCTAATGGGGTCAGGCCGTTACTTAGTAACTTAAGGAGAGAATTCGAGGAGAACACAATGGACAAACTCGGAATCGGCATAGTCGGCGCGGGGGCCATCGCCATCAACGCGGCGCTCGAACATCTCAGCCTGGATGACGTGCAGGACCGCGTGCACCTCGCGGCGATATGCGATCCCGTCGAGGGCCGCGCCCGGGCCGCGGCGGAGAAGTACGGCGTCGCGGCGCACTATCTCACGCTCGAGGAGCTGCTCGCCGACAACAACGTCGATGCCGTCACCATGTGCTCCCCCATCGGCATACACTTCGAGCAGGGCATGGCCGCCATCGAGGCGGGCAAGCATATCCACTTCAACAAGACGATGTGCACCACGGTGGACGAGGCGGACAAGCTCATCGACGCCGCGGCCGCGAAAGGGGTGAAGCTCGTCTCCTCCCCGGGCGAGATGCTGCGTCCCTACAACGTCCGGCTGCGCAAACTGATCCAGGAGGGCAGGCTCGGGGCGCCGCTCTGGGCGTACTGCCTGGCCTGCATGAGCCACTACCACACGCACGAGAAGGTCCGCCACGGCGACGGCCCGCTCGGCAACATAGACCCCAGCTGGTACTACAAGAAGCCGGCCGGCGGCCCGGTCTACGACGGCACCGCGTACTCGCTCCACGCCCTCACCGGCCTGGTCGGCGCGGCGAAGAGCGTCACCGCGGTGTCCGGCCTGGCCATCAAGGAACGCGAGTACCGCGGCAGGAAGATCGAGTGCGAGATGGACGACACCACGTTCATGCTCCTGGATTTCGGCAACGGCTTCTTCGCGTTCTCCGGCGGCGCGGTGCTCGGCGACCTGCCCCGAAACCCGACGATATTCGGCATCCGCGGCACCATCAAGGGAACTGCCTTCACCCCGAACGTGGACGACGCGCTGGACGCCACCTTCGGCAAGGCGGGCGAGCCGATCCAGATGGAAGAGGAAGGCGACCACCAGCCGCACGTCGTGGGCATGCACAACAAGCTGAAAGAGAAGCACGTCTTCGAGGACATCATGCAGCTCGTGGACTGGGTGCGCGAGGACAAGCCGTCCATCGCCACGGCAGAGCACGCCCGTCACGTGGTGGAGATCATCGAGTGCGCGTACAGGGCGGCCGAAACCGGCCGGGTGCAGCAGCTCCGCACCACGTACGAGCCGCCCGACATGCTTTAGATAGAGTGACAGGTTGCTCTATTACGCAAAGTAACAGGTTACTCCACTGCGCGGCAGAGCTCATCGAGCACGCGCCGCACGGCGCTACCACCTCCGGCCGCGGCCCCGTCCGCGGTGACGCGGTGCCGGCCCGTGCCCGTGCTGAATACAGCGGTACTTCACGTGGCCGGGCGGAATCTGAAAGAACACCGGCGGAAGCACGCTGATGGTCATCCAGGGACCCGAATAGACCGTGGCACGATACCACACCCCTCCGTACCAGCGGTACCACAGGCCTTCGAAGAAAAAGACATCCGCCTCCACGTCCGGCGCGTAATGGACGGGGGTACCGGGAATCACCACCAGACGCGGCTTGGCGCCGATAACGATCGCAGGCGGACCGTGGATCGCCAGCACGCAGCCCGAAAGAAGAAGCCCGCCGCACAGTATCAGCAATAGAGTTCTCATGCCCACCTCCCTTACCGGTATTGTAGAAACGGCGAGCCCGTCTACGCAAGCGAAAAGCGCCGCGTTCCGACGGACCGGCCCGGGTTGTTTTCCGGCAAATCGCGGGGTAAAATGCCTGCTTGAACGATTCTTCGGATCAGAGAAAGGAACACGATATGAGCACAGCCGTCAAAGACAGGGTGACCACTGACTATGTAGTTAAGGATATGTCACTTGCGGAGTTCGGCCGCAAGGAGATGGAGATCGCCGAGCGGGAGATGCCCGGCCTGATGGCCACCCGGGCCAAGTACGGCCCGGAGAAGCCGCTGAAGGGACTTCGCATCACCGGCTCCCTGCACATGACGATACAGACCGCGGTTCTTATCGAAACACTGGTCGAACTCGGCGCCGACGTCCGCTGGGCGAGCTGCAACATATTCTCCACCCAGGACCACGCCGCCGCGGCCATCGCGAAGGCTGGCGTGCCGGTGTTCGCCTTCAAGGGCGAGACTCTGGAGGAGTACTGGAACTTCACCACCAGGGCCCTCACCTGGCCGGACGGCAAGGGTCCGAACCAGATCGTGGACGACGGCGGAGACGCCACCCTCATCATCCATCGCGGCGTGGCGGCGGAGAAGAGCCCGTCGATACTCGACGAGCCCACGGACAACCAGGAGCTGAAGATCGTCAACGCGACCATCAAGAAGGTGATCCAGGAACGCCCCGGCTGGTTCGCCGCGGCGGCCGCGGACATCCGCGGCGTGTCGGAGGAAACCACCACCGGAGTGCTCCGGCTCTACCAGATGAAGGAGAGAGGCGAGCTTCTGTTCCCCGCCATCAACGTCAACAACTCGGTGACCAAGAGCAAATTCGACAACCTGTACGGCTGCCGGGAATCGCTCTGCGACGGCATCAAGCGCGCCACCGACGTGATGCTGGCCGGCAAGACCGCGGTGGTCTGCGGGTACGGCGACGTCGGCAAGGGCTCCGCGCAGAGCCTCCGCGCCTTCGGCTGCCGGGTGCACGTGACGGAGATCGATCCCATCTGCGCCCTGCAGGCGGCCATGGCCGGGCACAAGGTAGTCACCGTCGAGGACACGCTCG
>CAYMFW010000011.1:0-45966 GCA_964389785.1 uncultured Planctomycetota bacterium | reverse complement strand
GAGAGGGGTTCATGCAGTGCTGTAGAGAGAGGGGATTTACGCTTCTCGAACTGCACGAGTCAACGGCGATCATCGCCAACCTGACGGCGACGCTCTACGCCGGGGTCGGGGCGGCCAGGGCTCGCGCGAAACTGTGTAACTGTATCAGCAATCTGCGCCAGCTCGGAATCGCGGCTGAGATATACGCGCAGAACTTCCGCGGCTTCCTTCCGCACGAGGATGCCGGCTCCACCCAGCCCCCTCACGATTGCGCATGGTATGAGGTCCTCACCCCGTACCTGCGATGCGATGACCCGGACAGGGTCAAGCAGTGTCCTGTCATGGACGCGAATCCGTCGTGGCATACCTATAAGATGAACTCGCTCCTGGAGACCGGCGACATCCCGTTCTACCGGATGGGAAGCACCGGCCGGGAATGCAGGACCGTATTCCTGTTCGACGGCAGGGTAGACAGCTCCGGCGTGAGGTACCAGACCAAGGGTACCTGGAACAGCGCGGCGTCCAGGCACCGGGAAGCGACGGCGCTTCTGTTCCTGGATAACCACGTGACGAGCTACCGCAGCGTGAGGGATTCATCCGGATGGCTGAGTCAGGGGCCGTTTGTCTGGGATCCGTACGAGAGATAGGGCAGGTACGAAAAAGGGACACACCCCCGCCACGGGGAGGTGTCCCTTTTCACGATAAGTTCATCTATTGCCTACGACTTAAAGGTCGGCGGCCTTGACCGTTGCTCTCTTGTTGGCCTTTGTCCGTGCGGCGGCCTTGTCGAGGCACGCGGCAACGTAATCGTTAAGAGCGTCAATGAGCTCACCAGATACCATGCAGCCCTTGCCCTTCAGGTACGCGCGAACCTTGCTCGCTACAACCAGCGGTTCCTTTGCCATCAGCGTTCACCCCCTTTCCCAGGTTTGGTGCCCTAATTTAGGGCGTATAATACGCCACTGATGAACCTTGTCAAATGGAATTTCGCGAAATGACCCATTTTCTCGCGTCCAGAGGCCGTTTCAGCGAACCGATACTTTCGAACCTTGACACCCCGCGCGAGTCGTGATAGTACCCGGGTTCACGTCACGCGATTTCAGAGGAGGCAGATGAGATGTCGGAAGAAGTCAGGTACCACATGCTCCGGCCCGGGCAGATCGTGGAGCGGCGAAAGGCGTGCCCGGTTGCGTACATACCGATAGGAACGATCGAGTGGCATGGGATACATAACCCCTTGGGGGCGGATACGTTACAGGCGGAAGGCCTGGCGATTCTGTGCGCCCGGAAGGGCGGCGGGCTGGTGTTCCCGCCGCTCTACTACGGTGAGAACCGGAGCGAGGCGCTGATGGAATCCAACGAGGCATCGAGGGAGCCCATCGCCGGGGAGATGGAGCTTCCGGCGGAAAACTTCATGCCGGCGAGCCACCCGTTTCCGGCCGCCGAACAGGTGACGAACTACAACATGTTACTGAGGCATATTCTGGCGGAGGTGGAAAGCCTGGGATTCGAGGTCGGTGTGATCGTGGCCGGCCACTACCCGCTGATCGATCACGCGCGCGCCGCAGTGCTGCTTCACAACCAGAAAAGGAGCGGCGCCAGGAACAGGATGCTCGCCTGGGCGGTGCTGGACTGCGGCATCCTCCAGGGACGCTACGAGCATCCCGGCGACCACGCGGGCGGGTGGGAGACGTCGCATCTCCTGCACCTGCATCCGGAGGCGGTGGACCTGAACATCCTTCCCCCGAAGGGAACGAAGCTGGTCGGTGTCGGAGGGTTCATGGAACCGCAGGACGCGACGGCCGAGTTCGGGGAAGAGACGCTCGAGGCGGCGGCGGAGCTGACCGTAAGGGAAGTGAAAGACCGTCTGGAGAACCCGGGCCGGTACCGGAGGCACGGCGCCTGCCTGCAGGAAGGACTGTGGAGGTAGGCACGGATGCGGCAGGGCGTACCTTCGCTTGGGAACTCCCTGCCGCATCCGTGCCATTGAATGAAGGATGGTCGGTAGATAGAATGAACGCCTTCCGGCAGGGGGCCGGGGGCACACGGGGGATCTCGGAGAGGAAAGGAGGACCGGGATGGCGACGTTTTTCATGTTCGGCAGATATTCGGCGGAGGCGCTGAAGGGCATCAGCTCGGAGCGCACGGGCAAGGCGGTCGATCTCGTGAAGCAGGCCGGCGGTGAGGTGAAGTCGATGTACGCGCTCCTCGGCGACCGTGACCTGGTCTTCATCGTTGATCTTCCCTCGACGGAAGACGCGGTGAAGGTGTCCATCTCCATGAGCAAGCTGACCGGTATCGCGTTCTCCACCGTCACCGCCATACCGGTGGAAGAATTCGACAAGCTGGTGGGGTAGCCACGAACGATTCCATAGAGACTCCGGAGAAGGGGGTCCCCGCTCGCGGGAGGGTGCGACGCATGATCCGGGAGATCCTCACAATCGGCGGGGCGGTCTATATCGGCCTGGCCCTCTACCTGTATTTCTTCCAGGCGGGCTATATCTATTTCCCGTTCCGCGAGCTGGAAGGCACGCCGGAACGCGTGAAGCTGGCGTTCGAGGACGTGTCCTTTGCGGCCGAGGACGGTGTGAAGCTCAGCGGCTGGTACGTCCCGGCCGAGAACGCGCGGGGTACGCTGCTCTTCTGTCACGGCAACGGCGGCAACATATCGCACCGTCTGGATTCCCTCATCATTCTTAACGCGCTGAAGCTGAATATCTTCATATTCGATTACCGCGGCTACGGGGCGAGTGAGGGCGAGCCGTTCGAGGAGGGGACGTACCTGGACGCGGAGGCCGCGTGGCGGTACCTCACCGAGGAGCGGAACGTCGCCCCGTCCGGCATCGTCATCTTCGGGCGCTCGCTCGGCGGCGCCATCGCGTCGCACCTGGCGATGAAACAGACCCCGCGGGCGCTCATACTGGAATCGACCTTCACGTCCGTCGCGGACATGGCCGCCGGCATCTACTGGTACATGCCGGTGCGGCTGCTGTGCCGGTTCGGGTACACCACCGAGAAGAACGCGGCGGAGATGAAGTGCCCGGTGCTGGTCGTCCACAGCCCGCAGGATGACATGGTGCCGTACCGTCTGGGCCGGCGGGTATTCGACGCGGCGCCCGATCCCAAGGAATTCCTGGAGATACGCGGCGGGCACAACGACGGCTTTCTCATCACCGGAGGGAGCTACGAGAAGGGTCTGGACGCTTTCATCTCGAAATACCTTACCGGCGGCACATCGCAATAATTCTGCAGATAACCGGTTGGCGGGTATTGCGCTCCCCCGTGCATAGGTATAATTTGAAAGGCTCATTCCCCTTCATTCAAAGGAGGACCCCGTGAAGGCCGGAGAAGTGCGGGTTTCAAGAGGGTCAGGATTTCAAGAGGGTCAGAACACTTGAGACGGGAGACGCAATGAAATTCGCCGCACACCTGTGGGATCGCGGGAATCTGGACGAGATGCTGGAAGGCAACTCGTTTGAAGGGGTCGATTTTATCGAGACGTCATGGAGGTACTTCCTCGCGAACGATGAGGCCGGTGTCGAGCGCATCGGAAGAATGCTGGATGAACGCGGATTGAAGATATCCTCCGTGCACGCTCCGTTCGGGGAGAAGGACGATTTGTCCGACCCGGACGAGCGCGCAAGGAAGGAGACCCTGGAACGTCACGGAATGCTCATGGAGAGAATCACGCCCCTGGGTGTGACCATGGTGGTGATTCATCCCGGTATTCATACTGAAGAGAATACGTCAGCGAGAGAACCCGGCCTCTTGGCCAGTCTCGACGCTCTGCTGAGGGAGGCCGAGAAGTGGGGAACCCGGCTCGCACTCGAGAATATGCCGCCTCACCATCTCGGCGATGAGAGCGGATGCCTGCGGAGAATCATCGAAAAAGTCTCCAGCCCGCGGCTGGGGGTCTGTTTCGATACCGGTCATGCCCACATCACGGAGGAAGGGGTGAAGCACGCATTCGACACGCTCAAGGATCTTACGATCGCCTTCCATATCCATGACAACGATTCGACCCGGGACATGCATATCCCGCCTCCGTACGGAACCATAGACTGGATCAGTTTCGCAAAACAGCTGGATACGATCGAGATCGGCAATCCCGTGACCATAGAGGCCCTTCCCTGGGCGGGCCGGGACAGGGGGGTGATGATCGAGGAGGTGAAGGCCGTGCTGGAGGGACGGCGGGCGGCTGCGCCGTGTCCTGTGTGCGGCTATGTTTCAAGTGTTCCGATCCCCTTGAAGGGATAGGAGGCCGACGATGGCGGAGACCAGGATGATCAATCTCGCGAAGCACTTCAACTGGCCGAGGCGGGTGCCGAAGGGAAAGGACTGGGCGGGCCTCGTCAGGGGTGTGCGGGAGTACCCGGAGGGTTCGCAGGTCTCCTGGGGCATACCGTTCCGCATGGGCTCGGGCCGCGGCGTGCGGGTGGTGATGGTGATGAAGGGCCGCCCCGCGGTTACGGTTCCCGTCAACGGCACGGCGGATTATCTCTGCTTCCTGCACAACTGGGCCCAGCTTCCGAGGAACATCCACTGGAGCGATCCGACCGAGGGCCTGGTGGTGGGCGAGTACGGGCTCGCGTACGCGGACGGGACGTCGGCCGTCCTTCCGGTGCGGGCGCGGTTCGAGGTGAAGATGGTGGAGAGCCCGGGCCCGCCGTGGCTGGCGGAGACGTTCAGCATACACGAAGCGGTGGATCCGGACGATCATCCCAAGGACATGCGCTGGAGCCGGGCGCAGACGGGCACCAGACGCAGCGTGATGCTGCCGCACATCTGCCCGATGCCGAACCCGCATCCGAGGAAGAAGATCAGGTCGGTGACGATGCGGGGACTCACCGCGTCGCCGCTCGTCGTAGCCGGGCTGACGCTCTTCACCGGAAGGACGCATCCGCTGGCGCACCTGCCGCGGCGCACGTACAGAGTGAAGGCGTCGAAGGAGCTTGCCAATATAGAAAAGGCCGGGATCGATATGGGTATCGTCACCCGGATAGAGCGCACCGGCGGGCCGCGGGACGCGAAGTGGCTGAAATCCGAATGCGCCGGCACGCAGGCGAAGGAGCCGGATCGCGGAGAGGACCTGATAGAAGCCGTCGGCGCGGAAGACGCGACGCTTTCCGTGAAGCTGAAGGGCCGCAAGAAACCGCTGGATTTCTCCCTGGGAGACGCGTTCAGGAGGGGCCGCAGCCGTTCCGGATCGGCCTCCCTGCAGGTGCTGGGGCGGACGCGGCAGTGGATGCAGTGTGAAATAGTCGACGGCTCGACCGGAAGACCCACCCCGGCGCGGGTACATTTTTCCGGGTCGCGCGGCGAGTACCTGGCGCCGTACGGGCACCACGCGCAGGTGAATACCAACTGGTTCGAGGACTACGGTGCGGACGTGGTGGTCGGCGGCCGCAGCTACGCGTACGTGCCCGGGCGGTTCACCAGCGACATGCCGGTGGGCGACGTGTACGTCGAGATATACAAGGGCTTTGAGTACGAGCCGGTGCGGCGGAAGGTGACGATCCGGCCGGGTCAGAAGAACCTGAAGCTCCGAATCAACCGGTGGAAGGACCTGAGAAGCAGGGGCTGGGTGACCGCCGACACCCACGTGCACTTCATCAGCCCGCACACCGCGTGGCTGGAAGGCCAGGCGGAGGGGGTGAACGTGGTGAACCTGCTCGCGTCGCAGTGGGGGCGGCTGTTCACGAACGTGGGGGATATCATCGGCAGGCCGAACGTGGTGGAGAACGACACCATCGTGTACGTCGGCACCGAGAACCGCAACCACATGCTCGGGCACATGTCCATGCTGGGTACGAAGGGTGACCTGCCGGTGTACCCTATGTGCTGCGGCGGGCCCGGCGAGGCGTGGATAGGCGATCCGGACTTCATGCTGCTTGCCGAGTGGGCGCGAGAGAACAAGCGAAGGCGCGGCGTGGTGATACGGCCGCACTATCCCTTCTGCGGCCATACGGAGGACCCGGTGCCGATACTCGCGGGGCTGGTGGACGCGCTGGAGATCAACGTGAATCGGCAGGGCGGCTTTCCGGTGCAGGAGTGGTATAGATATCTCAACTGCGGGTACCGGGTGGCGGTGGCCGGCGGCACGGACAAGATGGGCGCGGGCACCGCGCTCGGCTGGCAGAGAACGTACGCGAAGCTCGATACACGCAAACCGTTTAACTACGACGAATGGGCCCGGGCGATTCGGGCCGGCCGCACCGTTTCGACGAGCGGTCCGGTGGTGGATATGACCGTCGATGGGAAGGAAATCGGCGATTCGGTACGGATGTCCTCGTCGGGCGGCACGGTGGAGGTGGAGGCGATCGCCGAGTGCTTCCGGCCGCTCGACCGACTGGAGGTGGTGATGCAGGGGAAGGTGGTGGCCTCGGTGAGCGGGGGCCGTTCCGGCGCGAAGAAGCTGAAGGTGAAGGCGAAGGTGAGGGTGCCGCACAGCACGTGGATCGCGGCCCGCTGTTACGGTGCGCAGGGCCACCCGGCCGAGTATATGGCGGCGCACACCTCCCCGGTATATATGAAGGTGGGCAGGACGCGCGCGTTCGACGGCCCGGCGGCGGAGCATATGCTGGCGCTCGTCGAGGGCGGCATCGAGTACCTGAACAGGCTGGCGACGGCATTCGACGAACGCTCCCGCACGCGGATGGTGAAACAGTTCAACGAAGCGCGGCGGGAGCTGAAGGGTCGCCTTATCGTGGAGGCGGGGCATAGCCATCACCACGGAAGCGGCGGGTATCACACTCACGGGCACGGGCACGACGCGGATCATGTGCATTAGGAGGAGACGATGGCGCTGGGAACGGTGAGGATAGGCGACGTCGAGGTGAGCCGGTTCATCATCGGCGGCAATCCGTTCAGCGGGTTCGCGCATCAGACGGCCGAGCGCGACAGGGAGATGAAGGGGTATTACACCGTTGCGCGCATTAAAGAGACGCTGAAGGAGGCCGAGCGGCTGGGCCTCACCACGTTCACCGGCAGGGCGGACAATCACATCATTCGAATGCTGATGGAATACTGGGACGAGGGCGGTACCATCCAGTGGCTTGCGCAGACCTGTCCGGGGGTCGGCACGCTGGAGCGCGGGGTCTCGAATTCCCTCGGCGGCGGCGCGAAGCTGTGCGTGTTCCACGGCGGCGAGATGGACAACCGGGTGGTGAACGACAACACCGCCGACGTCGCAGACGTGATCCGAAAGGTGAAGGACGCGGGCATCCCGGTAGGCACCGCCGGCCACAATCCGAAGGTGTTCGAATGGGCGGAGGCGAACGCGGATTTCGACTTCTACCTGTGTTCGTACTACAACTCGGCCCATCGGGACAAGGACGCGGAGCACGTCTCGGGCCAGGCGGAATGGTTCAACAACGAGGACCGCGACATCATGGTGAACGTGATCCAGGGACTGAGCAAGCCGGTGGTCCACTACAAGGTGATGGCCGCCGGGCGCAACGATCCGAAGGAGGCGCTGGCGTTCGTGGCGGAGCACCTCAGGCCGCAGGACGCCGTGTGTGTCGGCGTCTTCATGAAAGACAACCCGAAGATGCTCGAAGAGGATCTTCGCTACCTGGAGCAGGCGCTCGGCAGAAAGGATACGTAACATCTGGAAGCGAACGGGCAGATTCTGCCTTGCCGCCTTCTTCATGGATCTCGCGCTGGGGATGTACATGGTTGCCATCCCCTTCTTTTCCATGTCCCTGGGGGCGGAATCGAAAGCACTGGGATACCTGGGGGCGACACAGGGGCTCAGCTACGGTCTGTCATGCCTTGCCGTCGCGTTTCTCCTGCTGGAAAGATACCGGCGGGTGACGCTGATCGGGTTCGGCTGCGCGGCCACGACACTGATGTTCTGGGCGACCGCGCTCAGCGGCCAGCTGTGGCATCTGTTCGTGATCGCGATATTCTGGGGCATCACGATCTCCTTCTTCTGGCCGGCTCTGTTCGCGTGGCTGGGAGGCACCCATTCGGATGAGAAGCTGGGAAGCGCCACCGGCTTCATCAATCTCAGCTGGAGCGCCGGGATCATGGCAGGGGCGTTCCTCGGGGGGGTCCTCTACAATGTCCTGTACTGGCTGCCGTTCGCGGCCGCGGCCGTGCCCGCGGCGTTGTCGTATCTTGTCGTCGTGTCCGCGCCGCGGGAGAAGCCGGCGGCCCAGCAGAAGGCGGAGGCCGTGGGGGCGCCGCAGGGCAGCAGCGCGCGGCTCGCGGCGGCGTGGCTGGGCTGTCTGTCCATGGCCTGTCTGGGGGGGCTGATGAACAGCGTGTTCCCGCGGCTGGGAAGGGACCTGGGGATCGAAGTCTCGAGGTTCGGGTTCCTGGTATCCGCGGCGGGAGCGGGAAGGACGGCGATGTTCGCCCTGGGTATGGTGAAGGGAAGCATCTTCCGCGATTGGAGATTCTCCGCCATCGCCCAGCTGGCCGCCGCGGTGATGGTGGCGACGATATGCGGTGCGGAGTCATACTGGTGGCTGGGGTGCGTGTACGCGGTGTTCGGGGTCACGTTCGCCTCGGCGTACTACCGGAGCCTGTACGCCAGCCTGGAGGGCCCCGGGTCCAAGGGTATGAAGAGCGCGGTGCACGAAGCGGTGCTGTTTGCCGGTATACTGATAGGGTCGGTCGGGGGAGGAGAGCTCGCCGACCGTGTCGGCCTGAGGGCGCCCTACGTGCCGATTGCGGCGTTCGTCGTGCTCCTGAATGCGGTGCAGGTGGTGCTGGCGATCTCTTCCCGTAAGAGTGCGAATGAGAGGTAGCGCGCGATGCTGCTGTTCGTGATCGCCGGTCTTGCCATCTCGGTGTCCGCCCCGCGGGTGCTGCCCGGCACCATATCCTTCGGCGCCAGCGCGGCAGCCGCGTGGGGAATGTCGCTTCTCATGCTGCCGCTGGGGCTCCTGCTGTGCCAGGCGGCACGACGCGGGGCGCGCCGACGTGGGGTGCAGGAGAAGGCGGTGTACGTCCACCGGGTCCAGCTCCTCTACAGCCTGTGCCTCATCGCGCAGTTCTGCGCCGCGCTGTACGTGTTCGGCTGGAGGTATCACGCCTTCCTGACGGTCGCCCGGTTCGGCAGTCTCGCCCTGTTCGAGCTGATGTCGGTCGCGCCGTTCCTGCTGGCCGTCGCCGTCTCCTGGCTGCCGGGGCATATGATGGGCTCCACGCTCAGGGCGGAGCGCCGCCCCTTCCGGCATCACGCTTCCTTCCAGGCCAGGGGCGTGGCGGTTTCCATATTCCCGTGGTTCATATTTCTGATCGTTCTCGACCTCACCCGGTTTCTTCCCGTCCGGGCGCAGGAGCTGATGTACCTGTATCCGTTCCTCCACTGGGTGACCGCGATAGGCCTGCTCGGCGGGCTGTTCGTGATCGCCCCGTGGCTCCTCAGGATCTTGTGGGCGCCGCGGAGCATGCCGGACGGCCCGCTGCGCCGGAGGCTGGACGCGTTCTGCCGGCGGATGGGATTCACGTACCGCGACATACTGGTGTGGGAGACCGCCGGGGGCGTGGTGAACGCGGGAGTGACCGGAATCATCGCGCCGCTGAGGTACATACTGATAACGGACGCGATGCTGACGGCCCTTCCCCCGGAAGAGATCGAGGCGGTGCTGGCTCACGAGATAGGCCACGCCGTCCACCTGCATATCCCGTGGTATGCGGTGCTGTCCCTCGGTTACGTATCGGTGGTGATGACCGGCTGGAACGCGGTGGTGGCCGGTCTGGGCGACGCGGTCGGCACGGTGGTGATGCTCGCCTTCTTCGCGTTCTACTGGCTGGTGCTGTTCGGCTTCGTGTCCCGGCGTCTGGAGCGGCAGGCGGACCTGTTCAGCGCGCGCGCGATGGGGGATTTCAGCCTGGTCGCCCGGGCGCTGGAGAGAGTGGCCGTGCTGAACGGACACGTGCAGAAGGTGTTCTCGCTCAGACACTTCAGTATCGCCCGGCGGGTACGATTCCTGTACCGGGCGTGGGAAAACCCGGCCGTGGCGGCGAAGACGGAGCAGCGGCTGACTGCGATGCTGGCGGTGCTGGCGCTGGTCGTCCTGATCGGGCTGGGGGGCGCCGCGAGGGTCGTGGCGGAGCAGATACACGACCCGTCCCTCAACTACGCCCGGCTCGCGCACCGGGCGTTGGCCCGTCGTGACTACGACGCGGCGCGCCGCTACGCGCGGGGCGCGGTGGAGACCTCGCCGACGAGCGACCCGCGGCATCACGTGCTGCTCGGGGACTGCCATATGGCGATCGGGGACCGGTCGCGCGCCGTTTCGGAGTACCGCACCGCGCTTCATCTCGCCGGCACGTCGAGCAGGCTGGGACGCGACCTGGTGAAGGCCATCAGATCCCTCTCACCGGAAGATGCTTGACTCCGTCCGTCTTCGACGGCAGAATACGGGTTGTCCCCAGCCCGCCGGGGTGGTGGAATTGGCAGACACGCATGGTTGAGGGCCATGTGCTCTTTTTGAGCATGGGGGTTCAAGTCCCCCTCCCGGCACCAGCATGCAGGTCGTATTCATAGCTTTTATCCTGATCTATGCGGTGGTCATCCACGAAGTCGCCCACGGCTGGGTGGCGTACCTTCGGGGCGACCCGACCGCGGCCCAGCTCGGGCGGCTGACGCTGAACCCGATCCCCCACATAGATCCGATCGGGACGCTGCTCGTCCCGGGGTTCCTGCTGTACATGCGGTATGTGTACGGCGGAGGGTTTCTGTTCGGATGGGCGAAGCCGGTGCCGGTGAATCCGTACCGGCTGCGCAATCCGAAGAGGGACATGATGCTGATAGGGGCGGCCGGGCCGCTCTCGAACATGCTGATGGCGCTCGTGCTGGCCGGTCTGGCGCAGTCGCCGCTGGCGGAGCCGGGGACAATGGCCTACACGGTGCTGTTCTACGGCGTTCTGCTGAACCTGGTGCTGGCGTCCTTCAATCTGATACCGGTGCCCCCGCTGGACGGGTCGAAGATAGTAATGGGTCTACTTTCGAGGGAACTTGCGATAAAATACGAGGGATTAGAGAGGTACGGCATGATCCTGTTCGTGATCCTGATCGTGAGCGGGGTTGCCCGCTACGTGATCGGTCCGCCGGTGATTCTCGGGCTGTACCTGCTGGGCTTTGGCGACGTGCTGCTCTGACGGTCCGGAGGAATGATGGCAAAGGCAAGAATACTCAGCGGCATGCGTCCGACGGGGAAGCTTCACATCGGGCATCTCGTCGGGGCGCTGGACAACTGGAAGGTGCTTCAGAAGGACTACGACTGTTTCTACATGGTGGCCGACTGGCACGCGCTGATGAGCGAGTACGAGGACGCGTCGAACCTGCGCGCGTACGGTGAGGAGATGGTGGTCGACTGGATCGCCTGCGGGATCGACCCGGAGCGCAGCACGCTGTTCGTCCAGTCAGAAGTGAAGGAGCACGCCGAGCTGAACATCGTGTTCTCGAACCTGATATCGCTCGCCCGACTGGAGCGGTGCCCGACCTACAAGGAACAGCTGAAGGAGATGAAGGGGCGGGACCTGACGACGTTCGGGTTCCTCGGGTACCCGGTGCTGCAGGCGGCGGACATCCTGCTGTACAAGGGCAACCTGGTGCCGGTGGGGACGGACCAGCTTCCGCACATCGAGATCACCAGGGAGATCGCCCGGAAGTTCAACGGCATGTACGGCGAGGTGTTTCCGGAGCCGGAAGGGAAGCTGACGGAGACCAGCCGGCTGCTCGGGACGGACGGGCGCAAGATGAGCAAGAGCTACGACAACACGGTGAACCTGTCGGACGATCCGGAGACGATCAAGAGGCGGATCATGAGCGCGTTCACAGACCCGCAGAGGAAGCGGCGGGACGATCCCGGGCGCCCGGAGATCTGCAACATGCACGCGTACTACGAGGCCTTCGCGCCCGACCGGACGGAAACGGTGGCCGAGGAATGCCGCACGGCCGGGAGGGGGTGCACCGACTGTAAAGCCGAACTGGCTGAGCGTTTAGCGGAACTGCTTGCTCCGATCCGGGAGAAGAGGGAGGAGATCATCGCGTCCGGCGCGGTGAAGAACATCCTGGAGGCCGGCAGGGAGAAGGCGGCGTCGGTCGCCGCGGACACGCTCGGAGAGGTGATGAAAGCGGTGGGGCTGAGGTGAGCGACTTCCGGGTGGATCTCGGGACGTTCGCGGGACCGCTCGACCTCCTGCTGTACCTGGCCAAGGTCAACGAGGTGGACATCGCCGACATCCCGATCTCCACGATCACCGAGCAGTACCTCCATTACATCGAGCTGATGGAGATGCTCAACATCGAGATGAGCTCCGACTTCCTCGTCGTGGCGTCCGCGCTGATGGAGATCAAGTCGAGGATGCTGGTGCCTCAGGAGGAGTTCGAAGACGACGAGGAGATGGAGGACCCGCGGCTGGAACTGATACAGCAGCTGATCGAGTACAAGAAGGTCAAGGAGATGGCCAAGGACCTGGACGCGGCGGCGGACGAACAGGCGACGAGATTTCCGCGCGCCGTGAAGAAGTCGGTGATCGCGGAGTTTTCTCTGGACACGGTTGATCTATGGGATCTGATCGGCGCGTTCGACAAGGTGATGAAGCAGGTGTCGTACGCGGCAAGCAGGGAGATCGTGGATGACGACCTGCCGATCCGCGCGTACATGGACCGGGTGATCGAGCGGCTGAAGCTGTGCCCGACCATCGGTTTCGAGTCAATGTTCGACGGTGTCCGGGACCGGGCCGGCCTGCTGGGAGTATTCCTCGCGCTTCTGGAGCTGGCCCGTCTGAAACAGGTCAGAATCGAGCAGGAGCAGCGTTTTGGGGAGATTCAGGTCTGCTACGCGGGACCGGGAGAAGAAGACGAGCAGCCTCCGTCCCTCTCGGAACTCCCCGCGGAGCCCCCTGCGGAGCCCTCCGGGGGGACCGGATCCCCCCCGCAGCCAGAGACCTAAATTTCGCTTGACAAAGTAGCTATGTCTTGACATACTGGGATTTAGTGGTAAACTGCTACATGGTAGAAAGTGTGTGATCTGACGAAGGGAGGTATGCCATGATGGACAAACGATCCATTGCCAAGAAGATCGCCAAGCAGATGGGTCTCGGGCAGGTGCTTGTCCAGACCATCGTGCAGAAGACTCTGGATGAGATCGTCGCTGCCATCAGGAGAGACGGGCGTATCGAGTTGCGTAACTTCGCCGTGTTTGAAGTGGTCACCAGAAAGGCGCGTAAGGCGCGCAACCCGCGCACCGGCGAGTCGGTCAGCGTCCCCGCCAAAAGAGTGGTGAAGTTCAAGCCGGGGAAGAAGCTCAGAAACCTGTAGTCTTCTTCGGTCCTAAAAGAAGTAGAAATCGAACCGTATCGGAAGATACGGTTCGGTTATCTTCTCGGGGAACTTGTCCAGCGGCCCCGCATTCCGTATCACCTGCATCAGCTTTGTAACCAGCTCCAGGTTCCTCGTCTGATCCGGTCCCGGACGCACCCCCCGTATCGAGCCGTCGGGCTCCACCCGGAACACGACGGTCGCCCTGTAGTTCTTCTGTAGCAGCTTGTGCAGGTCGTGGCTGTACCGGGCCTCCCACGACGAGAGAATCCTGTCCCGTATGTGCTTGTAGTAGTCGGCGTACTCGTGCCTCTTGATATTAACGATCAGCTCGCCTTCGTTGATGGTGCCTTCTCCCGAGGCGGCCCTCTTCGCCATCCGGCCCCTGTTGTCCAGCTTCATCCTTCCGAGCCCGTTGTCCGGGGTGTCGGAGTCGCGGTCGTCGGCGTCGCTCGGGTCGCGGCGGGAGTTCGTTGTCGCGTCGGGAGAGGCGGGGGTCTTGTCGGTGTCGTCCAGCGTCCGGTCGGCCTCCCGGAAGTTCTTCTGCGAAATGACCCGGGTGTCGTCCTCGGGAAGATGCGACGGGATGTCCGGAAGCTCGGTCGCGTCCACGAAGACGAGGCCGCGCCAGTCCGACGCCTGCTCCTCCGGCGCGACGACCGCCTGGATCTTCGTGATGGTTGAAATCTGTAACACCAGTACGTGTATCAGGATGGCCGTGAACACGCACAGCTTCAGCTGCCTGGCCCGTTCGAATTCAGCTTTCGCTCTGTCCATACCTTCAGTCTACCACGGATAAAGGGGACATTCATCTTTTTCGAGGTCGGCAGAGCAGTGCCTCGCTCACTCTCGACGCCCATCAATCGAATAGGGCGCCTCGCAAGGACGTCGCTGCGTTCCCCAAGGGGCTCCGTCCCTGTGGCGCTCGCTTCGCTCGCTGTTACCCCGGTATATTCGGGGGAAATGCTTCCCCCGAACCCCCTGTCGAATCCGCTCGGCATTGCCCTGCCGGCCTCGCTTGACTCCGGTTACCCCTGATGCTAATAGAATGTAATGCAGAAAACGCCGAACGTTACACGGGATATCATTCTGGATTCCCTCAAGGCGCTGGGCGTGGAGTCCGGGGACGCCGTGTTCGTCCACAGCTCCCTCTCCCGCTTCGGCCACGTCGAGGGCGGGGCGGAAACGGTCTGCAGAGCAGTGCTGGACGCAGTGAGGGAGGAGGGCACCGTCATCATGCCCGCCTTCACGTTCGGGCTGAGGGATATCGACAATCCGGTGCTGGACATGGCGAACGAGCCGTCGTGCGTCGGCCGGATCTCCGAGGTGTTCAGGACCTGCTTCGCGACGCACCGGAGCCGTCACCTGACCCATTCGGTGGCGGTCGCGGGCGCGGACGCGGAGTTCTTCACCGCGGACCACTGTCGGGCCCCGTTCGACGAGCACAGCTCCTTCCGGAAGCTGGTGGAGCGGGACGGTCTGCTGCTCCTTCTGGGGGTGAATTACAGCCGGTGCACCTTTTTTCACGCCATCGAGAGCGCGCTTCCCGTGCCGTATCTCGGGATGGTTCCCAAGCCGGACGCGACGCTTCTCCTGCCGGACGGGAGCAGGGTGCCGGCCGACTGCTGTATACACAAGCCCACGGAGCAGTACGATTTCAACCGGGCGGCAGGATTCCTGGAGGGCGAGGGGCTGGTGCGGCAGGAGACCTGCGGGAAGTCGATCCTGCGCTGTTTCCGGGCCGCGCCGGTGTTCGAGCGGGTGCTGGCCGAGCTGAGAAAGGACCCGTTCTGTCTCGTGCTGCAGGGACCGGGTTAGGTCTTGACTCCTGAGTTGACTCGTATATCATCAATCTTCCGGTAGTGTCCGACATTCAGAAAGGAGCAGGCATGGGATTTCTCTACGCGGGATTCGCCGACGAGGCAGGCAAGACCATCGAGGAGCAGATAGAGGCCACGAAGCGTCTCGGATGGGACGCGATAGAAGTACGGGGCCTCGAGGGAGTCAATTTCACCGAGATCACCGACGACCAGTTCGACAAGGCCTATGAGACGATGCAGGCGGCCGGGGTGAAGATCGCCGCGTTCGGCTCGCGGATCGCCAACTGGGCGACGCCCATCACGTCGGACTTCCAAGAAGATGTCACCGAGCTGAAGACCGCGATACCCCGCATGCACAAGAGCGGGGCGAAGATCATTCGCTGCATGAGCTATCCGAACGACGGTCTTTCAATCGACGAGTGGAAGACGGAGGTGTTCCGCCGGCTGAAGGAGCTGGCCAGGATGGCGGAGGACGGCGGCGTGATTCTCGCGCACGAGAACTGCAACGGCTACGGGGGCGAGGGCCAGAAGGAAGCGGTGGAGCTGATCGAGGCGGTGGACAGCCCGGCGTTCAAGTGGATATTCGATACCGGCAACACGGTGAGCCACGGCCAGGACTCATGGGAGTTCTACCAGGCGGTGAAGGACCACACCATCCACGTGCACATCAAGGACATGAAGGAGGTCCCCGGCGAGAAGGCCGCGGCGTGCTACCCGGGCGAGGGCGGGGGCAAGGTGCGCCAGGTGGTGGCCGACCTGAAGGCGAGCGGATACGACGGGTACCTTTCCATCGAGCCGCATATCGCCGCGGTGGCGCATGAGAAGAAGGACGTGGAGAATGCCGAATCGGCCGCGGACATCTACGTGGAGTACGGCAAGCGGCTGATGGCTATCGTCGACGAAGCATAGGACGGGACTTCGGTACCTAGCCGGACCGTGCCTTCCCGCTGCGCCGCGCCCGCCACATCCCATGAATCGTTGCGCCGAATACGATGGCACAGGCCGAAAACAGGGCTGCGACAAGCGCCCAGAAACTGAGGGACTCGAAACGGCCGACGGCGCCGGCCGAAAGGGACATCCACTGCAGGTCCGCCAGCAGCACGGGCACCTTCGTGGCACGACTTACGGTGACGATGAGCATGGCGACACCCATCGTATACTTGATGGTGTAATCCTTGACGTAGGTTGTTCCAATGGCGGCGAACTGTATGCCGATCAGCGAACCGGCCAGGATCAGGAGGGTCAGCCGAATGTCGACAAAGCCGCCGACGGCCCAGTACACGGCGCCATACAGTCCCATCACAAAGGCCGTCACCAGCTGGGTCGCGGTGGCGACTATTGCCGTGGCGCCCAGGGCGTAGATCGTGCCGGGAACACCGATCAGTCCGCCGGCGGCGATCGTGGCGACCATCAGGCCCGAGGCCAAGCCGACCGGTACCGTGACCCACACGGAGAGTCTCAGTCCGGCGACGGGGAAATCCATGACGGGAGGAATGCGAATCTTCTGGACCGCCAGGGCCAACCGTGACGTCTTGAACTCGATGCCCCCGCGCCGCAGCCGCCATGCGTCGAAGAGCACGTATGTACCGAACGAGAGAAGAACCGTCACATACGCGAGACTCAGGTACAGGTCGGATCCGGCCTTCCCCCAGGCGGCAAGGATCGCCTTCTGTACCCGGATGCCGATCTGTACACCGACGATGGCGGAGGTCCCGATCACGAGGCCCAGCTTCAGATCCGCCTGTCCGTACCGGTAGCGTTTGTAGGCCCCCACCAGCGCCTTGGGAAACTTGTGGCACATGTTGCTGGCAATGGCCACAACCCCCGGGATGCCCAGCGACATCATGCTTGGCGTCATGACAAAAGCGCCGCCCGAGCCGATGAACCCGCTCAGCATCCCACCGACCAACCCAACGATCACGAGGGCGATCATCAGTCTGGGCGTCAGCGTGACGAACATCTCACTCACGTCCAGCACCACGGAGTGACCGTCTCGCTCCTCCATGCGGATGATCACACGCGAACCCACGGGGATTCCTGACGGATCCACTGATCCATCCAGCGGAAGTGTTATTGCGCTGTCAGCGCCGAGGGGATGGAAGACGATGGTGCGGGCCTGGGGATCAACAGCGCTGACGATACCTGTTGGAGGAATGTCTTTGGGGATCCCGTCTGCGACAGCCGGAACAGCCCACAAGGCGAGGAAGAACCCGACGGTGAAGGCGGCAGTCAAGCGGGCGGACACGGATGTACCTCGTCTTGCGATGAACCCCCGGCCTGTTTTCTGTCGGCTGCAGCGCTTGTCGCCACGCGTAACCCAAGCACCTGCAGAAGACAGCTGGCGAATGTCCCGTGGACTAACGAGAAGTAGAAGGCCGTGACAATCGGGAGCACGGCATACACACCGCCGTGAGTGAAGTTACGCGTAACCCACTCCTGGTGTGCGTACAGAAGGATGTATGACGAGATCGAAACGGCGCCGGACAACAGGGTCGTCCCGTATAGTCTTCTGCGGTTACTGGAGGCCATGTCTTCTCTCAAAATACTCAGAACCAGCATCGTGTAATGAATACGCGAAACCGGAATATAGCAGAATATTCGACCCAAAGTCGATGAAAACTAGCCGACAACGCGTGGCGAGGCCTGATCGACCCGACCGGCCGGGCGCTGGTGCGCGCCCTCCCTTCCCAGATCGCCCAGGTCCTTCCGTGCCTTCCCGGCCATGCGCAACAGGTGTTCAACGACGTCAGGGTGTTCGGCCGACACCTCCCGTGTCTCGCCGAGGTCGTCTCGCACGTTGTAGAGCGCAAGCGGACATGGCTGAACCGTGCCCCGCAGGTCCAGTATCTTCTCTTCGAGAGGCAGGTAGAACTTCCACGGGCCGGACCGCACCGCCTGGAGCTGTTCCATATGATAGTAGAAGAAGCCGTCGTCGTCGTAGCGCGATCGGGCATCCGTGCCGCCGAAGAGAAACGGCGCGATGTCCTGTCCGTCGATGATTCGGTCGGACGGCGGCTCCGTGCCCGCAAGCCGCGCGAACGTGGGAAGGATATCCATCATCGAAATCAGCTCATCGCACACCGCACCGGGGGCGATACGTCCCGGCCAGCGCATGATGCACGGGACTCTCTGGGCGCCTTCCGAGGTGTCGTACCCCCATCCCTTGAGCGGGGCGTTGCTTCCCTGCGGCGGATCGTACCGGACGGCGCCGTTGTCGGAGGTGAGCACGAAGAGCGTGTTCTCCGTGAGGCCGAGCTCGTCGAGGACCGCGGCAATCTCACCCGCGGACCAGTCCAACTCCTCGATTGCATCGCCGTACGGGCCGTTGGCGGATCTTCTTGCGAAAGCCTCGCTCGCGAAGGGGCGGTCGGTGCTTCCCGGCATCGCGTGCGGCAGATAAAGAAAGAACGGCCGGTTCCTGTTCTCACGTATGAACCGGACGGCTTCCTCGGTGTATCGTTTCGTCAGGTCTGTGCGGTCGGCCGGCGCTTCCACCACCTGCTCGTCGCGCATCAGGGGGAGTGGCGGCCAGTGCGGCCGGCGCTCGTCCGGTACCATGTCCTCGCTGTACGGGCAGCCGAAGAACCGGTCGAAGCCGTGACGGGTCGGCAGGAAGGGCGGCTGGTCGCCCAGGTGCCACTTGCCGACGCAGGCGGTGGCGTAGCCCCGGTCCTTGAGCAGGCGGGCGATCGTGATCTCGTTCGGATGGAGCCCCCTGCAAGACACCGGGAAGAGCACCTGATTTCCGTTCTCGTCCACGTGCATGTTTACCCGGCGCGGATAACAGCCGGTCATCAGACTCGTACGGGACGGGGTGCACACGCCGCTGGTGCTGTAGTAATCCGTGAAGCGCACGCTCTCCGCCGCGAGCCGGTCCATGTGCGGGGTGCGGTGCGCGCTGGAACCGTAGCATCCCATGTCGCCGTAGCCCATGTTGTCGGCGAGAAAGACGATGAAATTCGGTCCGGTCTCGTTCATGGGGAAGATGGTCTCATACCGCACGGTCGCTCGCAAGAGGCGCTGCGCTGAAAAGGGCCCTTTCGCACAATACTCCCGGAAATCGCAAGATTCTCCCCTTGACTGATTCCGGCAGGAGGGGATACTGTCGCAGAAAAGGAGGTACTCGTATGAGTTCCGAACGGGGAACGAAGCTCTCGATCGGCTGGGCCTCGGCGGACATCACGCCGGACCGGCCGGTGCAGATTCCCGGGCAGTTTCACGAGCGCGTGTCGGAGCGGGTGCGCGATCCGATAACCGCCACCGTGCTGGCGCTGGAGGCGGACGGGGACCGGGCGGTGATGGTCTCCTGCGATGCGGTCGGGGTGCACACCGATTTGATGGAAGGCGTGCGGGAGAGGGTGAAGGGACGGGTCGACGATCTGGAGACGAGTAAGATCTTTCTTGCCGCGACGCATACGCACACCGGTCCTCCTCTCGGCAGGCCGCTTCTCTATCCCGAACCGGGCGAAGGCGTGATGACGGTAGAGGAGTGCAAGAAACTCTTCATGGATCGTGTCGCCGGGGCCATTGTCGAAGCGTGGAATAGACGTGCACCCGGCGGGGTCGGCCGGGCGCTCGGCCACGCCGCCGTGGGTTTCAACCGGCGGCTCACCTACGCGGACGGCACGTCGCAGATGTACGGGAATTCGGATCGGGAGGACTTCGTCGGCGTCGAAGGTACCCAGGACCACGGCGTGGAAATTCTCTTCACGTGGGATCCGGACGGGAACGCGACCGGCGTCATCGTCAATCCCGCGTGCCCGTCGCAGGTGGTGGAGGGGAAGAGCTTTCTCTCCGCGGATTACTGGGACGAGGCGCGGAAACGTCTCAGGAAGCGGTTCGGCGAGGGCTTCTTTGTCCTGCCGCTCTGTTCCGCGGCAGGCGACCAGTCGCCGCGGGACCTGGTGCGCCGCGGCCGGGGCGAGGCGAACATGCGCGATGAGGACGGGCTGGTCGAGATGGGCCGGAGGATCGCCTGCGCCGTCGAGGACGTGTACGAGAAGGCGCGGTCGGACATACGTGACGAGATCGTTTTCGAACATACGGTCGAGAAACTCGTCCTGCCGGGCATAGAGGTGTCGGGGGCGGAGCTTGCCCGGCTAGGGAAGGACATCGAAACGTTCAGGGAGAAGGACCCCGAGCCGGGAACGTCCGAGTGGGGGAGGATGAACCGGTACGAACAGGTGCTCGAGCGCTTCAAGGATTCGACCAGGGGACCCGACCTTTCCATGGAGCTTCACGTGATACGCCTCGGCGAGGCGGCGTTCTGCACGAACCCGTTCGAGCTGTTTCTCGATTACGGCCTTCGCATCAAGGCGCGGAGCCGCGCGGAGCAGACGTTCGTAGTACAACTCGCCTGCGACATGGTGGGCTACCTGCCTACCCGAAAGGCCGTCGCGGGGGCGGGCTACGGCGCGACCGTGTCCAGCAACCCGGTCGGTCCCGAGGGCGGGGATCTGCTGGTGGAAACAACGATCGAGCGCATCAATTCGTTGTGGGACGACCGATAGGCCGGGAGCAGACATGCCCGAACAGCCGAATATCCTCGTATTCGTGACGGAACAGCACCGCGGCGACTGCCTCGGTATCGAGGGCCACCCGGTGCTCCTGACGCCCAACATGGACGCGATCGCCGGCGCCGGTGTGCGCTTCGCGCGGGCGTATTCCACGTGTCCGACCTGCATCGCGGCCCGCAGGTCGCTCCTTTCCGGACAGTTCCCCTCGACGCACGGGATGGTGGGGTATCAGGAGGAGGTGGAGTGGGATATCGACGACACCCTCCCCGGCGTTCTTGCCGGGGCCGGGTATCAGACCGCGTGGATCGGACGAAGCATGCACCAGTATCCGCACGACAAACGCTTCGGATTCGAGCATATGGTCACGCTGGAGCACCGCTGTCCCAGCGACTACCTCAGGTTCTTTCGGGAACGGCGTCCCGACGACTGGGAGGGGGTGTACGGCACCGGGGTGATGCACAACGACTGGACCGCCCGGCCGTGGCACCTGGAGGAGGACCTGCATCCCACGAACTGGACGGTGCACGAGGCGCTGCGGTTCCTGCGCGACCGTGACACGTCCCGTCCCTTCTTCCTGGTGGTGTCGTTCCTCGCGGCGCATCCCCCGCTGGTGCCTCCGGCGTTCTACCTGGAGCGGTACCTGCGCACCGGCGTGCCGGACCCGGTGATCGGCGATTGGGCGGAGCCGCCTCGGGACGGGGGACGGGGGATGGACGTCAGCTCGAACCGGGTGGACCTGAAGGGCGAGGCCCTGCTCTGCGCCCGTGCCGGGTACTACGGGCTTATCAATCACGTGGACGACCAGATCCGCCGCATCACCAACCCGATCACCGGCATCAACCGTACGACGGGAAACAACACCGCCGTCATGCTCGTGAGCGATCACGGCGAGATGCTGGGCGATCACTGCCGGTGGCACAAGGTCGTCCCGTACGAGCCGTCGGCCCGCATCCCGTTCCTCCTGCAGGCGCCCGAACGGTTCGGCGTCGGACCGGGCCGCGTGGCGGACCGGCCGGTCGGTCTGGAGGACGTGATGCCCACCGTGCTGGACCTCGCCGGCGTGCCGGTGCCGGACTCCGTCGAGGGCCGGAGCGTCCTGCCGCTCGCGCGGGGGGAGGATGCCGTGTGGCGGGAGTACATCCATATAGAACATTCCCCGGTGCACCAGACCCTCACCGACGGTCGGGAGAAGTACATCTGGTTCACGGACGACGGCCGGGAACGGCTCTTCCGGCTCGCTGACGACCCCGCCGAATGCCGCGACCTGGCCGGCGTGCCGGCCGAGGCGGAGACGCTCGAGCGGTGGCGGCGATTACTCATCCGGGAGCTCGCCGATCGCCCGGAGGGATTCACCGATGGTGAGAGACTCTTCCCCGGACGGCCGTATCCGGCGGTGTGCCGGCATGAAATACAAAGCTGACTGGGACGACACGCGGGAGCGGCTGACCGCCCTCTGGAACCGCGAGGTGACGGACAGGCCGTGTATCGCGGTGACCGCCCCGAACGGCAGGACCGTGTCCCCTCCGCAGGCGCCGGCGACGCCGAGGGACAAATGGCTGGATCCCGACTGGGTGTGTGCCGACATCGCCGCGCGGCTGGAAAGCACGTGGTGGGGGGGCGAGGCGATTCCGTCGTACCTGTTGATGGGAGGATGGGTATTGTGTCTCGGCGGCACGCCCCGGTTCGACATGCGCACCATATGGTTCGATACCGTCGAGGTCGATTTCTCCGGCCCGCTGCCGCTCCGGTACCGCGACGGCGACCCGTGGGTGGAGACTCATGAGCGGCTCTACGAGGCGGTGGCCGGCTTCGCGGGAAGGGATGACTTTCTTGTCGGCAAGCCGTGCGCCCTGCCCGCGAACGATCTTCTCTCCATGCTCATGGGAACGGAGGCATTTCTCCTCGGCCTGATGGATCATCCCGACTGGATGCGCGAGGCCGTTGTCATCGGCGCGCAGGAGCAGCTGAGGATGCGCCTCCGGCTCCGGGACCGCATCCGCGAACGACACGACTTCTGGTACGGGAACGGTGGATGGATGCCGTTCTGGGCGCCTGGGCCGTTCATCACCACGCAGTCGGACGTGTCCTGCATGCTTTCCCCGGAGATGTTCGAGCGCTTTGTCCTGCCGGAGCTCGACATGTACGGAGAGGCCTTCGGCGCGATGTGGTACCACCTGGACGGAGGCGACGCCCGGCAGCACCTGCCGCGGCTGCTGTCCCTTCCCTATCTCCGGGTGGTGCAGTACGTACCGGCTCCCTTCGAACCGCTCAACGGTCCGGGGCACCTGGAGCTGTACCGGGAGATACAGAAGGCGGGAAGAATAGTGCATGTCCAGGTGCCGGCGGAACACGTGGAGCCGCTGGTGAGGGAGCTGGACCCCGCGCTTCTCATGCTGCAGACGCAGTGCGGCAGCGTGTCCGAGGGCGAGGCGCTTCTCGATGCTGCGAAACGATGGATGTAAAGGGAATGACGGGACGGGAACGACTCGGTGCCGTTCTGAAGAAACGGCCCGCCGACAGGCTGTCCTGGACGACCCTGGTGGATAATACCAGTCTCGACCGCTTTCCCGAGGAGCTGAGGGGCAACGGGGGGATCGATTTCTACCGCCATCTCGGGTGCGATATCTTCCTGCTGAACGGATGGAATACGCCGCATTCCCTCCGCTCCCCGGAGCTGAAATGGCCGCAAGGGGTCGAAGTCCGCAGGCGTGAAGAGAACGGCGGAACGATTACGGAATGGAAGTCGTCTCGAGGAACGCTGACCGGCACCCGTGACCGGGGCCACCCGGTGAAGTATCCCGTCGATTGTCTCGAGGCGGTATCGATCTATCGGCAGATGTGGGAGGGCGCCGAGTTCGTGACGTGTGATGATACGGAAGCCCTTCTCGCGCTCGATGCGCTCATTAGAGATCAGGGTGTCGTCACCCGCTTCTGGGGACCCTCGACAATCCCGCGGCTTCTCGAACAGGATATGGGTACGGAGAATTTCTACTACCTGCAATCGGACCACCCCGATGAGATGGATGCGCTGATCCGCACCATTCATACGCGGCAGCTGCAGGCATTCGAGCATCTGGCCGACGGCCCGTGGGATTCGGTGACCCTCATCGAAAACACCAGTACGCACTATATCGGTCCTGAGATCTACGAGCGCTACAACATGCCGCATCAGCGCGATTTTGTGGAAATCGTCAAGCGGCAGGGCAAAACGGCGATTCTTCATATGTGCGGGCACGTGCACGCTCTGCTGGATCTGGTCAGGGAAACGGGGTGCGACGGTATTCACGCGCTCACCCCGCCGCCGACCGGTAATACGCCCTGGGAAAAAGCCCTGGACGTTATCGGAGACGATCTCATCATCTTCGGCGCACTGGATCCCACCGTGTTCGCGTCCGGTCCCGTTGAGGACATCGGCCCGGCGCTCGATCGGCTCATTACTCCTCGTGTGCGCGAGGCGCATTTCGTACTCGCTCCTTTCGCCGACGGCATACCTGTGGATATCGAGCGGTTTCACGCGGTGAAGCACTGGATGGAAGAGAACGGGCAAGGATAAAAGGAGGTGTTGATATGAGCTGGATTCCGTATACGTTGCCGTGGGACGACGCGCCGCTGGACCTGTCGTTCATATATGAAAAGGAGAAGCCGGCGGGACAGCACGGCTTCCTGAAGAGGGATGGGACGCGCTTCGTGTTCGAAGACGGGTGCGAGGCCAAGTTCTGGGGGACGCTGTTCAATTCCGCGGCGAACTACCCGCCGCACGAGTACAGCGAAAAGACGGCGAAGCGCCTCTCGAAGTTCGGCGTGAACATGGTGCGGACGCACCAGATGGACGCGGAGTGGTGCACGCCCAACATTTTCTGCTTCACCCGGGGAAAGGAGCGGGACAACTCGCTCTTGTTCGATCCGGAGAGCCTGGACCGGTTTGACTACATGATCCACTGCCTCAAGAACGAGGGCATCTACGTTTATCTGGACCAGCTCAGCCACCGCACGTTCAAGCCGGGCGACGGGGTGGACAACCCGCACGGACTGCCCCGGTACGGCGCGCACGGATACACGAACTTCGACGCGAAGCTGATCGAGCTGCAGAAGAAGTACAGCCACGATCTGTGGACTCACGTGAACCCGTACACCGGCCTTGCGTACAGGGACGACCCGGCGATCGCGCTCATGGAGATCGCCAACGAGAACGACCTGCTGTCCCGCGAGCTGATCACCGCCGAGCCGTACCGGTCGCGCCTGGAGGAGCGGTACCGGACGTGGGCGGCCGAGCGGGACCTCCCCGTCGCCGACGAGCCGGTGGATTTCACGAACCGCACCCCCGTGATGCTCCGGTTCCTGCACGACGTCCAGGTGGGGTTCTACGATGACATGGTCTCGTACCTGCGCTCGATAGGAGTGAAGGTGCCCATCACCGGGAGCAACTGGTACCACGGTGGACTGGCGCTCACCTCGGCGCTTCAGGGACTGGACTACCGGGACGCGCACGCGTACTGGGACATGTGGAGCGACACGCAGGGGAACAACAAGCCGCTCATTCGGGAGGAAGACAACATAATGCTCCGGGGGCTGTGCTCGGCCCGGCTTCTCGACCGGCCGTTTTTCGTCTCCGAGTGGGACGTGGTGTGGCCGAACGAGTGGCGGGGAACGGCGCCGCTCGTGATGGCCTCCGCCGGGTGCCTGCAGGGGTGGAACGGGCTCACGATCCACACGTACCGGTACCGCTCGACGTCCCCGGTGGACTGCATGGGAGCGGTGGTGATGGACGGGGTGGGCTACCGGGTAAACTTCGACACGTTCAACGACCCGGCGCGGTTCGGTCTGTTCTACCACGCGGCACTGATGTTCCGCCGGGGTGACGTCGCGGCGGGAGGGAAGACCGTCGGGGTCACGGCGGACGAGGAGACGGTGTTCGGATCGCCGAACGCCGCGATGGATATCATGGGCACGCTTCCGGAGGAGCACCGGGCCGGGGTCGTTCTGCCGGGCGAGTCCACGCCCGTCGATATCACGATCGACGCGGCGGGAGAGAAGCACGCCGGGAACGGCGAAATCGTTTCCGACACCGGCGAGATCCGCCGGGACGCCGCGAAGGGCATCGGTTCTATAGACACGGCGAATACCAAGGCGGCCTACGGATTTCTGGGGGAGGCCGGAGAGATCGCTCTCGACGGCCTGAAGCTCACCGTGAAGACCCCCTTCGCCGTCGTCGCGCTGAGCTCGCTTACCGACGACCCCATCGCGTCATCCACGAATCTCCTGCTCACCACGGTGGGCAGGGCCGACAACACCGGCGCGAAGTACAACGAGGACCATACCCGGCGGCTGGAGCTGGGGCACGCCCCGGTGATCGTCGAGGTGATCGAAGCTGCGATCGAACTCGCCACGACGCAGGAGCATCTGCAGGTCTGGGCCATCGATCCGGAGGGCCATCTCACCGGCCGGGTGCCGGCAGCCCGGGAGGACGGCGTCCTGAAATTCGACGTCGGCGAAACGTTCCCGTCGATGTACTATCTGATCCAGCGGTGAGATACAGGGGACAATATCCCCGAAGGTTTCAAGTGTTCTGACCCCTCGAAAATCAGTTGGCGATCGGAGCGACGGCTTCCGCGTGGTAATTGAGCTTCACGACCATCAGCCACATCCCTCCGCAGTCGAACGCCAGGTAGCTGTCGGTGCCGGAGATGACGCGCGCGACGAAGATGCCGATGCCGTCGCCGCCGGGCGGCACCATGCTCTTCGCTCCCGTAGCGCTGTCGAAGTTGCCGTACTGTCCGATGTGAGTGATGAGGTTCCCCGCGGTGTCCAGCACGCCGATCCCCTGCCGGTACGCCTCCGGTACGAACGAGCGCTTGTACCAGTCGAGATGCAGCCTCTGGCAGGGGCAGGAGCACCCGACGTGGGTGATGGGCGACGCCCCGGCGTACAGCCATTCGTGCCCCTCGATCCATCCGTTCGCGGTCGCGCCGAACTCCGCGGCGCTGTTGGGCCAATCGAGCACCTTCACGTCCGGCGGCCGGTTCGGCACCGGCTCCAGGGGGACTACCGCGCGCGCCATCAGGACCCGGCAGAGTGTGTCCGGTTTCGTTTTGATGAGGGTGCCGGTGAAGGGATTCGACTTCTTGTCCGTCCCGAAGTTCCCCGCCTTCCCGCCTCGGAAGAACGCCTTGTTGGACGGCACCGCCCGCGGCCGGGCGTTCACAAGGTACACCGCGCGATCCTCGTCGATCTGGACACCGTTGACGATGTCGCCGCCGATCACGGCGCATTCCTTCAGCATCTCGCCTGACGATTCGAACGTCCATACCGTCCCGCCGGCGACCGGGGTGCCGGGCCGGCGTTTGATGAAGTAGATGGCCTCGCCCCGCTTCTTGAGCCCCTCGATGTGCCGCTCCCAGCGGGCGGCCTGGTTGCCGTCGTAGTACATCCCCTTGGCGAGCTGGGCGTTCACGCCCGCGCGGGCGAGGGCGATGCCGTGGTCCTCCATCTTGGGGACGTAATAGATGTTCGATTCGATGGCCACGTCGCCGCGCATGTTGCAGCCGATGCCGTCCTGGAAGAACTTCGCGCCCCGCTGGTCCTTCACCGGGAGCACGCCGGTCCACTCCTGGTTCCACGGCCCGGTCTTCTGTATGCCGTAGTCGTACGGCACCTCGGGGTACGAGACGGTCTCATTGCCGTCCTTGTCCGCGTGCTTCTGCGGCCGCGACGGGTCGAGCCGTCCCACGCCGGGCATGTAGAATCCCGGATTGAAATGAGCGTGCAGGTACCCCCGCTTGTCGAAGCAGATGTCGTCCACCCGGTCCAGTTTGAGCCGGCCGATCCGCTTGCCCGTCTTCAGGTCGTACATCACCCGGTTGTAGTAGACGATTTCCCTGGTCGGGTCGCAGGTCGTCTTGCCGCCGAACGTTCCCACGCCGCTCCACCGACCGAAGTAGTTCTCTCCGGCCTCCTTCCTGCCCTCCTCGTCGAAGTCGAGAATCTTCTTGAAGGTCTTGCCCTGCTCCTCCCATATCGTCACGCGCGGCCCGCCGCCGTACGCGCCGGCGGTGTTTGACGTCCACGTGTCGCCCGCCAGCCACAGCCGTGTCTTGGCCGACCAGGAGTCAATACACATGAGTCCCGCCGGGTAGTTATCCATGTGGAACTCTTTCTTGAGATCCGGCAGGCCGGAGAACTTGGATATGCGGTCGATCGTCTTGCCCTGTATGCGCGCCTTGTGCTTTATGTAAAGCGCCCCGGTCTTCTGATGGACGCGGACGAGATCCGGCCGTTCCACGCCGAGTGTCTTGAGGTATTTCCCGTCGGGCGAGAATACCTGGATTCGGTTGTTGCTGGTGTCGCAGACGTAGATGTTGCCCTTGCCGTCGCAGTCCACGTTCGCCGGCGCGTTCAGGTGCGTGTTGTCCGAGCCGGGCTTCCCGGGGTCGCCTATGAACGGCTTTCCTTTCTCCTTGCCGTCGACCGCGCACCGTATCACGCAGTTGCCGACACCGACGCCGTATATCCACTTGTTGTTCGGCGAGGCCGCCAGGCGCGTGTTGAGATGCCCTCCCTGGTAGAACGGGAAGCCCTCGAGCAGGCCCTGGACGGTCGAACCGCCGTCGGTATGTATGTAATACATCATGGAAGGGTTCCTGCCCGCGAGCAGGTTTCCGCCCGAATTAGTGAAATACAACCGCTTCCCGACGAGCGCGATCTGGCAGCTCGCGATTCCCTTGCCGTTCACGCCGGGAAGCACGTGCGGGTCGTTCGCGACGGTGGCGTTCACGGAAACGCCGTGGATCGCGAATTTGCCCTTTTCGTATTCCACGTAGCCGTAGCCGCCGAGCTTGTCGTGCGGCAGGTTCGCGGGCGGCGGAGAGAGCGTCCGGATGTACTTCCCGTCAAGGCCGAACGCGCGCGCTCCCACGCTTCCGTGGCTTCCGCCACCTTTGCTGAACACGTACGCTCCGTCAGGTCCCACCGCCATGCCCCAGACGTATCCCGGCAGGTTGTACGGGCTCGCTCCCCCCAGACGCTTGTCGAACTCCGGCTTCAGTCCCAGCCGTACCCGCGCGCGGAGCTTTTCCGGCTCCTTCACGTACGTGCCCAGGTCGTCCTTGCCCAGCCAGTGGATCTTCTGAGACAGCGAGTCCTTCTGGAACGGCTTCGGCGCGTTCTTGCCGAGCACCCCCGCGCCGATGTGGCGCACCACGTTGCCGTCGGCGTCGATCATGTCGGCGGTGACGTCGCAGTAGCCCTTGACGGCGAATGTGATCTCGTACTTGTCCTTGCCGACCAGCTTCACGGCCGGCTTCTGTGTGAACTCGAACACGTTCTGCCTCTCGGTGCATCCGGGGTCGTACGGTTTGGGGAAGTCCTCGGCGAGGGCCGGTGCCGCACACAGGAACAGAACACAGACAGCGGGGGGAACTATGCGCCTCATAACGTTTCCTCCACGAACCGGTGATTGTTCAGGTCTGACGTCGATAGACTATCACCCCGGGGTACCCGGCGCAAACCTAATTATTTTCGCGAAACATTTGCCGGCCGATGCGTTTATATACCCGAAGGCAATCAAAGGAGGTGGAGAATGAGCAAGGGGTCCGTCTGGCTTATCTCGAGTGCTGTCTTGGCGTTGGCGCTCCTGGTCGTGCAGGTGCCGATGGGAATGGTGGCGGCCGAGGACGTGAGATTCGGCGAGTACGCCATCACCGGGCCGCACACGCACGACAATCTGTCCGTCTTCCTGATCTGTGGAAAGAACAAGGTGGAGGGGAAGGAGTTCCTGACGCTGGAGGAGGCGCTGGATAAGAAGGTGGCGATGGTGCACGAGACGGAGGACGTGGAAGAGCTGCTGATCGACAACTACGACCCCAAGATATACATCTACATCCAGCAGGGCGACATCGTGAAGGGCGGCAAGCAGGACCGGGTGCTCTCCTTCGATGTGGTGGTCCCGCCGAAGGCGAAGAAGTTTCGCATAAAGTCCTTCTGCGTGGAGCAGGGGCGGTGGAACAGGCGGGGCGCCGAGTCATCGGCCTACTTCAGCATGAGCGGAAAGCAGGTGGCGGGAAAGAAGCTGAAGGCAATGTCGAACGTGGCCGTCGGACGCCAGGCCCAGGTGTGGGACAACGTGAAGGAGGTGCAGGCCAAGCTCGCGTCGAAGGCGGAGCTCGACGTCAGCCGCCTCGGATCGCAGTCCAGTCTCCAGCTCACGCTCGAGGCCGGCACCGTGGACAAGGCGGCGAAGGCGTACACGAAGGCGCTCTCAGGCGCGCCCGGCGGCAAGAAGGACGTGGTGGGCTTCGCCTTCGTGATAAACGGCAAGGTGAGCAGCGCCAATGTCTACGCCTCGAACGTGCTGTCGGAGAAGCTGTGGTCGAAGCTGCTGGAGGCGAGCGCGGTTGAGGCGGTGGCGGAGAAGGAGAAGGAGAAGGACGGAACGTTCCAGCCCGCCGCGGCGAAGGATGTGAAGACCTGGTTGGAGAACGCCGAGAAGGGCGCGCGGACGGCGACGGCGGTGAACGCAAAATTGAAAGTGGTGAAGCAGGAGACGGACGCGGCGTACATACTGCAGACCGAGGGTCCCGCCGTGGATCTGGACGCAGAGGCCGCCGAGAACAGGAGCATCCACCGAAGCTACATATCCAAGTGAGGCTTTATGGTGGCTCGCGGGCCGGTGAAGGGATAGGGGACCCTCCCGAGGTACTTGTCCGCGTTGAAGCGGCACAGTGCACGGAAGTAGAAGAACACGCCTGCGTGCCACAGGAACGTGAGGATTACGAACACCCATTCCTCCCTGACGAGAAACTCGTCCAGCTCGATTGAGGGGATGATTACCAGCGGGCTGAAGACCGCCAGAAATCCCGCGGATCCGCGATCCATGTCAAAATCGGTGAGAACGCCGACCAGGAGGATGGGCAGAACGCACCATACCACGATCGTCGTCAGCGTAGTGAGAATGGCGCGGAAGCGGGTGCGGGCCTTCAGGCCGATCCAGAGGGATACGTACGAGAACATCGGAAGGAATATCGCGACGACGGCCGTGGAGACCATTACGTAGAGCATCGGCTCTGCTGCTTTCGCCAGAGGGTCCTTGTAGGAAAATCCCTTGGTTGGCCACGTTGCTCCGGCACCATACTCGTTAATCGCCTTGACGAGAAACAGCGTGAGGAACGGAATGACCAGGACGAGCGTCAGGCGCCACACCGGCTTCATCTTCTGACGTATGATCTCCCGGCCGGGAATGGGCGTGACGAGGAGGACGTCGAGCGTCTTGCCGGCCCGCTCCGAGGCGAACGCGCCCGACGCGTTCACGCTGATGATGAGCACCGCGAGCGGCCAGAGGAGGAAGAGCAGGGCCGAGACCGCCTCGCTCATGCTCCGGCGGAACGGGCTTTCCATGAAGATGAAGGCGGTGATGAGGAGGATGGGGAGCTCTATCGCAACGAGCATCCGGAAGAGATAGCGCGTCTTGCTGAGGGATTTCCGCGTCAGCTCCCGCCATTCTATCGGCTTGTCTGTCGGGAGGGTGTCCCGGTCCCTCACGAGCAGGACGTTCCACGCGTATTTGTTCGCCTGGTTCATCACGAGATCGATCTGCGTGAATATCGCCTTCAGGAAGCTCTTCCGGCGCCGGGGGAACGCGTTGCGCAGCAGGCAGCCCCGCGCGATCCCCAGGAACGCCGCGGTGAACACGATGGTGGGGATCGTCTGGATCAGGATGACGAAGAACGGATCGCTTCCGGCCGAGCCCTCCCAGATGGCGATGGGCATGCCGCACAGCAGGAGAAGCACGTACGACAGCACGAACGCGGTGGTGGTGGTGGAGGCGATGGCGGAGGCCATCAGCGAGGCGGCGCCGACCTCCAGGCACGCCAGCAGCAGCAGGTACGCGCTGCCGAACAGGTAGCCGGCCGAGATGCCGCCGAACGCGTAGGCGATGGCGAAGAGGGGCAGGGAGAGGAGGAGCATGCTGAACATCGGCACCAGCCGGCCGAGGTACTTCTGGTTGATGATCTGCCACGGCGTCATCCCGGTGAGGATGAGCGGGGCCATGGAGCCGTGCTCCTTTTCCAGCGTGAGCGCGCCGCACATCATCGCGGGAAGGAATATGAATATCCCCGCGAACTGCAGGCCCACGATGAACTCGAACACGAACTGGCCGCTTCCCAGTATCTCCAGGTTTTCGATGGACATGCTCGAGTACTGCGAGTAGAAGAACATCAGGAACGCCACGGAGAGCGCCGCCGCGTACACGCCCCGTATCGCGTACGTGCGCTTGCGCACCGCCTGCTCCACCAGCTCCTTCTTCAGGAGCGGCAGGCTCCACTGCGGCAGGATTCTCACGCCGTCTTGCCCTCCGTCAGCCGCATGAACACCGTCTCCATGTCCGTCGTCTCCGGCTGGAACATCTGTATGCGCGCGCCGAGCGCGTGGAGCGCGTCCAGCAGGTCCTCCGCCTCGACCTCCCTCTGCTTCACCTCTATCGAGAGGCGGTCCGGCTTCTCCTCGACGGACGACACCCCCGGTATCTTCGCTATCTTCTCCTTCATCTCGTCGGTCAGGTTCACTATCCGCACGTCCATGTTCCGGGTCACCTGCAGCCGCCGGTAGATCTCGTCGAGCGATCCCTCCACGCCCATGCGTCCCGCCTCGATGATGCCGATGCGGGTGCAGACCTGCGCCAGCTCGTGCAGGATATGGCTGGATATGAGGATGGTCTTGCCCATGTTCTTCAGCTCCTTGAGGATCTCGCGGATCTCGATGCGCGCCCGCGGGTCAAGCCCGCTCGCCGGCTCGTCGAGCAGGAGGAATTCCGGGTCGTGAAGCAGTATGCGGGCAAGCCCGAGCCGCTGTTTCATCCCGCGGGACAGCGCGTCCACCGGGGTATCGCTCTTTTCCGACAGGTCGGTGAGGGCCAGGACGTCGCCTATCACCGACTTTCGTTTCGCCGCTTCGATCTCGTAGGCGGCGGCGAAGAAGCTGAGGTACTCGTACACCTTCAGCTCCTCGTACACCCCGAACGTGTCCGGCATGAACCCGATGCGCCTCCGGATGGCCTGGGCGGCGTACATCACGTCCGTGTCGCCGATACGCGCGGTGCCGAACGCGGGCCTAAGCAGTGTCGCCAGCACCCGGATGGTGGTCGTCTTGCCTGCCCCGTTGGGGCCGATGAAGCCGAACACCTCCCCCTTCGGAATTTGGAACGAGAGATCGCGGACCGCGACGGTCCGCCCGTATACCACCCACAGGTTCTCGACTTCTACGTATGCCATCATTCCGCTCCCTGATACAGCCTTCGAAACACTATATAGTCGGTGCCGCGACGGGTGATCGCGACGATGAGCCGCTGATACTTGTCGGTCGAATCGAGCAGGGCCAGGTCTTCGAAGTTGTCCCCGCCGTTCGGAGAGACCTGGGACACGATATGAAACAGCCCTGCCCTCGAGCGCACGCTTATTCGTTTCAGTACGCCGCCGAGTTCGAAGAGTTCCCCCAGGGCGCCGTAGGGGTCGCCGTGGACGGTTTCCGATCCGTGGTCCCCCAGGTACTGCAGTATCACGCCGTCGAAGCTGCCGTTTCCCAGCAGTTCGACCTTGGTCCGGGACGGGTTCCAGGTGAGTTTGTCCCATGCCAGCGCGGGAACCTGTTCCCTGCCGCCTACGTGCGATGTTCGATTGCACCACGGGGTCCACTGCCGCACCTCCCGGTCGGCGGTGAAATGCGCGGGGATGCGCCCCTGGTAGAACGGGAGCGCATCGTCGGGGCCGCCGTCGTCGTCCCACGAGCGGTACTGCTTGAATCCGCCGAGGTCGAGGGACGCGTAGAGGCCTTCCCGCACCTCCCGGCGGATCATCTTCCCCTTGGCGGCGAAGAGGACCTCCACCCTGTTCGTGCGCAGCACCCGTCCGCCCCGGCCGATGTCCACCAGCACGATGGCGCCCTGCTGGTCCGCGCCTCCCAGGTAGTGCCGGGCGGCCATGAGCGTGACGAGCATGAAACCGATGCACAGGAGCGGGAACGATATCCAGGTGAGCTGTCTGCGCTTGAAGATCCCGAGCACGGCGTAGTCGCCGGGCGCCACCGCGAGCACGAACAGCACCAGGATGAGTCCGACGAGCGCGATGGGGATGAGGCGGACCCTCCGCGGAAGGATGCTGGTGAGAAAGTCGTCGCCCATGTGTATCGGCACGTGCGTGAAGCGGGGGGGCGGGGTCTCGTGGTCCCCGTAGACGATGTCGACCTCCTTCTGCTGCGAGTCCGAACGCTTCGTCCAGTGTCCGGTTTTCGCCATCGCGTCGGCCTGGTCCTTCCGCGCCTTCCAGAGGAACGCCGTCGCGCGCCGCCAGTCCGGCGACTGAAGCGCCTTCTCCCATTCCTGCGGTTTGCAGACGAGGACGACCCGGCCGATGCCGGAGCGGAACGTGCGGAGGACCGGGGTGCGGAACGGCTCCGCGAGCTGGAAACCTCCCGACGCCGAGGGTACCAGCGCCGGACCCTTGTCGTCCGCGAGCGCGTTGACGAATTCGGCGTGATGCGTCTCGATCTGCTCCCCGGCGACAACGCAGACGCTCCCGCCGGCGCGAACCCACCGGGCGAGCGCGTCGAGCTGTCGGGAGCGGAGCGCTCTCAGGCCGTCGGCCGGAAGCAGTATCATATCGAAGGAGCAGAAACCGATCGGGTGCGCGGGAAGGTCCTCCGGAGAGAGGTACACCGGGCTGGTGACGAGACTCCTGTCGCCCGCTTTCTCCGCGTTCGGGTCGAAGCGTTCCAGCTGGAGGCTCTGCACGATCGCGTGGGTGGCGGTGCCGGTGCGTCCGCCGGGCTGGACGATACAGATCACCAGGGACCGCATCATCCGGCTCGGAAGGAAGACGGGGTACAGGCCGAGGGGGAACACCTTCTTTGTTCCCATGAACTGCGCGTGCACCATTGCGTTCCGTTCCGTGCCCGACATGGACATGGCCGGAAGCATCATCCGGAACGCCTGGGTGCCCGGGGTGAGCGCCATCTCCGCGCTGCAGTAGCGGCCCAATACCTCCCTGCCGTCCCTCACCACGAGGTCCAGCCTTCCCTCCAGGAGTCTCGTCGCCTCCCAGTTCAGCTCCACGTCCACCGGGACGGGAGCGTCCGAGCGTCCGCGCCGGACGATGGGCTGTATCCGGGCCTTGAGCGTCTCCTTGGGCTTTCCGATGTCGTAGCCGGCCGGCGCCGAAGACGCGGCAGTGAGGACGAGGAGGAGCAGGAGGAGGGCGGTGCGTGTCGGAATTCTCACGGTCCCACCTTCTGGAGAAAGTCGACGTAGGGACTCATTATGGAAATATAGATGATGCCGAGAACAGTGCCTATCACAAGGGTGAATGCCACGGGAAGTATCCCTCCGAGAAGAGCGACAGCCGACTTGAACTCTTCCCGGTGCAGGTCAGCCAGGTCTCTCACCGCTTGAGGAAAGGTTCCCGTCTTCTCTGCGAATGCGAGGATATCCGCGTCCCCCGCCCCGACGCCGCCGGCCTTCCGGATGATCTCGGACGCCGGTACGCCTTCCCATCCCTCCTCCGCGGCGCGTGCCACACTGGACGCCAGGCGCCGGCTTCCCGATGCCTGCGCGGAGGCGGTCAGGAATGACGGATCGAATCGGCCATTCTTCAGAAGAGTGGTCAGACAGGTGTAGAACCTGGTGAGCGCCAGAGAGCGGAACAATCGACCTGTCAGATGCAGACCGGGTTCCGCGAATCCGGCGAACCGGGTACGGCGCAGCAGAAAGAACACCAGAAGCAGGATGAGGATTCCCGTCCCCGCCATCCTTACGTTCGCCATGAGGTAAGAATGGAAGGTGGGTATCTCGATCTCGAAGGCCCTGACGGCTCGGGCGAGTTCCGGAAGCGTCCAGACCGACAACGCACCGAATACCACGGCGGCCAACGCCAGTACCAGGAGGGGGTAGGCAAGCTCGCTCCACACCAATCTTCTCAGCGCGAGCCGCTCTTCCACGTCATCTGCGATTGCCGTCAGGGAGGCGCTGAGATTCCCCGTGGCGAGGCCGGCGTGTATCAGTTGTACGTAGAGCTTCGGGAAGAACCTCTCCTTCTTCTCCAGCGCCTCGTCCAAGGGGGTTCCCTTTTCGATTGAGTCGGCGACCTCGGATACCTTCTGTCTGAAGAGCGTCCTGCCCGCGGAGCGGGACAGCGTTCTGAGGGATCCGGCGAGGGGAACGCCGAGCTTCACCAGTCCGGCAAGAGCTCGATTGAACACCGCAAACTCCTCATCGGGCGAGGGCCGCGCGGAAGGGGCGGGGTCGGTCCTGAGGGAGTGAGGGAAGAGCCCGGAGTTCTTGAGCGCGGAAGCGGCCTTGTCGAGACCCTCGGCCTCGATCTCGCCGCGGTGTTCCTCGTACGTTCTTCCTACCGCCCTGTACCTGAATATCTTCATCTCACGGCTCTTCCCAGTGAGTGATCTCGATACCGCGCGTCGTCTTTCGGTATCTAACCCTTACAACGGCTTCGGGGACGTTCGGTTCGGCATCCACCCGTCCCCGCGATACGACGATTCCTTCGACGTCATACGCCTCGAACGAGCCCCGGCCAATGGTGTCCCTGAAAGGGCCGTTCGCGGGAAGGCCCCTCTCGATTCTCGCAAGAACCACGTCCGCGCCGCTTCGGGCCGCGTTCAGGGCGATCTCCCTTCTCTGGATATTTCGGTGAAGCTTCCATACGTACGACTGCCTTCTGGCGATTCCATTCGCAAGTATCGTGAGCACCGCGAGTATCACCAGGACCACGAGGAGCACCGCTCCTCTCTCGTCATCTCTCAGGCGTTTCATGCGCGTTCCTCATGCATATCGTCGTGCTCACGATCCGCCCCCTGTTGCCCATCCGGTCGGGAAGGAGGATGCGTACCTGCAGCAGATCGGGTGCGGTCCGGGTCGTCCGGAAATTCCCCAGTTCCGGAAAGTAGCGCACGCCGTTTCTCGAAAGGATGCCTTTCGAGAACGTGTAGGTCTGCGTCCTGTTGCCCGGCATTCTCAGCGTCAGCTTCCCTGGCGTGATTTCGGCGGCCGATGCGGCGGCCCCGTCCCGCTTGATGTCTCTCAGTACCAGGTCGAGTCCCTGCAGGTCTTCGCATCGGCGGGATATGAGTTTCATCATGGCGAGACTCTTGCCGTAGATGACGCAGGTCATGTTCAGGACCACGGCGGCGACGGCGGCGTAGAGGAGCATCTCGACAATAGTGATGCCCGCTCGGGAACGAAGGTTCATCGGGGCCCTCTCTGCCTGATCAGCGAGGTTCGAACCACCTGCCGCGTTCTCCTCCACCCCTTCCATGTTACCGTCATCGTCACCTTCTTCACGCCCGGCGTGCTCCCGTAGTCGCGGACATCGAGCAGGCATTTCGCCTCGCGAAGCCTGTCCAAGCCCGGAAGATCCTGCTGCAGCTTCCTGTCGGCGCAGTTCTCCAGGGGAGCCGCACCGCGGCTCCTCATTGCTTCCACACAGGCGAAGGCGACCTCTGCCGCCGTTCTCTCGTCGATCTGCGTTCTCGTGAATACGGTCGAGAAATGAAGAAACATCATGCCGGCCATCAGCGCGGTGGTCACCAGACCGACGGCCAGGATGAGCTCCATCATGGCGAAGCCGCCGTTCCGGTTCCTGTTCATCATGCGTTTCATATCATCTGGTTCACAATACTGATGAGCGGGGCCCACAGCGCGTACACGGTGAATCCGACCATGATACCCGCCGGTATCGTAACGAAAGGGACCACCAGCTTGGGGGAGGTCTTCATAGCGATTCTGAACCGCGTCCCGTAGAGCTCGGAGAGACGAAGCAGGTGGTCGCCCAGGACTCCCGAACGCTCTCCCGTCTCGACGAACCAGCAGAGCTCCTCCGGCGCTCCCGACGCCCGCAGCGCCTCGCCGAAGGACGCACCTTCCACGAGGAGCCGATGCGTCTTTTCCAGGCGTTTCTTCACGCCCCTGTTGAGGTCCATCTGGAGGGACGCCTCCACCGCTTCGTGGAGGGGCATGCCGCAGTCGAGAAGCGCGCCCACCGAGTGGGCGAACTGCGCGTAGGATGCCCACCGTACCAGGCGGCCGAACCAGGGGGTGACGGCCAGCACGCCGTCGGCCAGGGAGGCGAGAAAGCGGGACCTCCTTCTCGTCATCGTGCCGAACGTGCCTCCGAAGAGGATCACAATAGTGGTCAGGCAGAGCAGCGCCGGCATGACCCACAGCATCCAGAACATGTTCCCGATGAGAAACCGGGTGGCGGCGGGGAGCTCCGGGCGGAGTTCTACAAACATTGCTTTGAACTGAGGGGTGATAGCGGCGGCAATCAAGAAGAGAATGAATGCTATTCCCCACCAGAGGAAGGTGGGGTAGATGAGGGACCTCAGAACGGTCTCGCGGAGGGACATGCCCTCTGCGAACATATCCCTGAGATGGGACGCGAACAGGCGAAGGTTGCCGTACCTCTCGCCGGCGCCGAGCATGTTACAGACGTTTTCGGGAAAGTACCCCTTCTGCCGGCGGAGTGCCTCGCCGAGAGGAAACCCTTCCTCCGCCAGGATGAGCACGGACTGGAGTCTGTTTCGGAATACGATGTCCGTGACGCCGGATGCGTCGTCAGCCACGACCCGGAATATCTCGGCGAGCGGGGTGTTGTGCTCGGAGGCGGTGAGGAGGGTATCGATGAGCATGCCGAGATTCCTCCTTCGGGCAGTGAGCATCTCCAGGCCGAGCGTCAGAAGATACATGAGAATCGCTCCGCAGAGTATGGATCCCGTCATCCACAGCAGGGCGAGGGCGCTCATCTTTCCGCCCTCACATCATTCTCGTGATGGACATGAATGGGAGAAAGAATGCCACGACGATGGTTCCCACCGTACCGGCGGTGAGGACCAGCGCGATTCCGGCCAGTGCCTCCGCGAAAGGGATCGCCAGCTTCCTCAGCTGGAGGACGTAAAGCTGCGCCGCGCTTCTCATGGTCTCCGGCAGCGTTCCCCGTTTTTGCCCGGTGAGGATCATCATCGCCAGCGTGCGCGGGAAGAAGAGCTGGCCGATACCCGCCTCGGCAAGTCCATCTCCCTCCTCCAGGGATTTCCGGGTCTCGTTCAGGATGTATCGCAAGTATCTGTTTCGCTCCGACGCGGCGTAGAGCCCCACCGACACCGAAACGGACTGGCCCGTCTCCAGGAGCGCTCCCATCATGCTGCAGAATCGGGCGATGCCCCCGAGCTTGAGCACCTTGCCGATGACGGGAATCCGGTAGATCTGGCGACCGGTCGGCTCCGTCAGAAAGGCGAGCCGCCATACGATGTAGAAGAATACCGGGCCGACAACGACCGCTGCAATCAGTGCATGAGCGTTCCTGAAAACCGCAGACACCATTCTGGTGAGGAGGGGGAGCTCGATGCCGAGCTCTCCATACATGTGCCAGAAATGATTGCTGGTCTCCCGAAAGACCAGAAGGAGCACGCACAGGACGGCCATGACGGCGGTGGTGTACCCGAGCATGGGAAGTGTCATCCTTCTCACCTGAGCCATCGTGCCGTGCCACATCTCCACGAAGCCGAGCACCCGGGGCAGGCTTCCCGAGGCGAGTCCCGCCTTCACGACGGCGCGGTACGTGGAGGGGAAGACCCGGGGATGGCTCTCCATCGCCTCGTCGAGCGGCTTGCCGTCCAGGATGCCGGCGCGGACGTCGCGGACCGCGTTCTTGAGCCGCCGGGAGTGGAGGCCCTCGGCCACGCAGGAGAGCGCCTCGGGCAGGGGCATGCTCCGTTCGAGCACCCGCCCGAGAAGACGGTTGAAATCGGCGAACTGCTGGGACGAGACGGCGCGGGGGAGTATCTCGGAGAGCTTCTCCTTCACCCCATCACCCGCTGAAGCTCTTCCTCGCTCGTGACGCCGCGCTCGACGAGCGCGCAGCCGCTGTCGGCGAGAGGGACCATGCCCCGTGAGAGTGCGAGCTTCTCGAGCTCGGCGCGGTCTTTTCCGGAGCGGACCGCGTCCTTCATCCCGTCGTCGAAGGAGAGGAACTCGCCGAAGACCTGTCTGCCGGAGAACCCGGTGAACCTGCACTCGTCGCAGCCGCGGGAGCCGTCCTCCCTGCCGGCGCAGGCCGGGCAGAGCTTTCTTACCAGCCGCTGGGCGAGGACACAGGAGAGGGTGGACGTGATGACGTGGCTCTCCACGTCCATGTCCAGGAGCCGCTCCACGACGCCCACGGCGGTACCCGCGTGGACCGTGGTGATCACCAGGTGCCCGGTCAGCCCGGCGCGGAACGCCATGGAGGCGGTCTCGGGGTCGCGTATCTCGCCTATCACGATCACCTCCGGGTCCTGCCGCATGATGGACCGGACGCATTCGGAGAAGGTGAGATTCGCCGCCGGGTTCACCTGGGTCTGGGTGACTCCCGGGATCGTCTGCTCCACCGGGTCTTCCACCGTGACGATGTTCCTGGTGCCGGCGCTTTCCCGGAGTATCTTTCGTATGAGGGCGTAGATCGTGGTGGTCTTGCCGCTGCCGCTCTGGCCGGTGAGAACCACCACGCCTTCCGGTTTCGCGATCGCCCGTGAGAGCCGCTCCTCGATGTCCTCGCCCAGACCGAGCCGTCCGAGCTCGAAGTCCTCGCTTCCGGCGCCGTAGAACCGGAGGACCACCTTCTCTCCCCGCACCGTGGGAAAGACGGAGGCGCGGACGTCGGTGGGTTTGCCGATGTCCCTGCCGTGTATCTTGCCGTCCTGAGGGATGTCCTGCCGGTAGGTGAGGAGATGGGCCAGCACCTTCACGCGGGCGACCACCCGGTCCCGGAACTCCTCCGGGACGAGCGCGGCGGGCTGGAGGACCCCGTCCACGCGGCAGCGCACCTCGATGCCGTCCTCGGTCGGCTCCAGGTGCATGTCGCTGGCGCCGCTGTCGAAGCCGAAATCGATGAGACGGGACACGGCTCCGGAGACGGGCTTGTCGTCCTTCGAAAGTTCTTTCTGAATCAGCTCTTGAAGAGACATCGTACCGCTCCCCACTACGCAGAGGGACTGATTCTACTGCGTGCGGGGAGCAGCGTCAACCGGCGCCGGGTTTCAGCGGGCGAAGAGGCGGAAGTACGGACTCATCAGCAGATAGTAGCTCACCCCGACGATCGTCCCGACGGCGCCGATGAAGACGAAGCCCGCCGCGTACACGAATCGTGTTCTCCCGGAAGAGAGCTCGTCGAGGCTCAGCTTCTCCACCTGCGCGAGCACTGCCGGGAGTGCTCCGGCCTTCTCTCCGGCGGCGAGCAGGTCCCGCAGCGGTTCGTCGACCGCTTCGCTCCCTCGGAGCGCCTTCCAGAAGCTCTCACCTTCCTTGAACCCGGCGACGGCTTTCTGATCGACAGCTTCCGGACAGAGCCGTCGCAGAAGGTCCGCCCCTTCCGAGAGAGGCACTCCCGCGGAGATCATCAGCCGCAGGGCCCGGCAAAGGCGCGCGCGGGCCTCCAGGACGGTCATCCGCCGCAGGCCCGGCACCAGCCGCCGGAGGAGGGACCACGGTCCCCGGCCCGCTCCGCGGCGGGACGCGACGAAGCAGGCGGTGAGGATGACGGCCCAGACGCCGAAGGCGACCACCGGTCTGCCGCCGAGACCGAGGAGGAACCTAGTTCCCGCCTCGAGATCCACGTCGAACAGCTCGAACAGCGGCAGCCATCCGAGGCGGGCGTACGACGCGATTGTCACGAGACTGGCCGTGAGACAGAACAGGATGAACAGCGGATAGAACGATACGCTTCGAAGCTCCGCCCGGAATTTCGTATCCAGCTCGATGAGGCCGGCGAGCAGCCCGATGCAGTCGGAGATATCGCCGCACATCCTCGAGGCGATACGGAGATCGACGGCCCTGTCCGGTCCGACGACGGATTCCAGCGCGTCTTCTATGCGCTCGCCCTCGTCGAGCCGGGAGGAAATCCTCTCCGCCATTCTTCCGAGGCGTTCGGAGCTCGCGCCGCCCGCGAGGTCGCGAACGCCGTCCGCGAGCGGCACTCCGGCGGCGGCCATTGCCTTCAGCCTGCGCAGGAGAAGAAGCACGTCTGCGTCACCTGCCATTCTATTTCTCCATCCATCTCGTTATGGCGGCCCTACCGGACCCGTTCAGGGAGAAGTGAATCTCGATCGTGACCTCGACGCCTCTCTTCCGGCACGTCGAGGTGATTCTTTCGCCCTTGCGCACCACCTTCAGGGTCCCGTCTCGGACGTCCCGGCTGTTCTCCGATGGTGTTGCGCCCGACTCTACTGCCGCGAGGAACGTTTCTATTCCTCCGATCGCGGCGGCACGGGCCTGGACGTGAGTGTCGCGGACGTGGAGTTCCCTGTCCACGCTTCTCAGGTATCCTGTGGCTCCCACCATCAGGATCGTGAGACAGGCGGCGAGAGCCAGTGCGGCGGCGAGAATGCTGCCTCTTTCGTTTCTCATCGCGCCTCCCCCGGAAGTCTCAGATTGGGAAGGTACACGGCCGTCGCCAGCTCGACTCCGGGGCCCGAAGTCCCGTTACCGGGACGGGCGGGGTTCCCTCTCCGAGGGAGTCCGATACTCACGACGGCGAGCCGGTCCTTCGGGGTGAACACCACCTTCATCTCGAAGGCGGTTCCTGCCTTCTTCGCCGTCAGGCGGAACGCCGAGCCGTCCGCCAGCCGGCCGGAGAGCGAAGCCTCCCCTTCGTTCTTGTTCCACGAGACCTCCTTCGCGTTGGCAAGCGTCGTCCTCGCCTCGGACAGGATGCGCTCCGCGGCCTGCAGGTCCGCCGCGCACCGCTGCGTTTCCGTGATGCCGCCCCATATGAGGTCCACGGGGACGACGACGACCGTGACGACGAGCGGAATCAGCGCCACACAGACGATGGCCTCGTAGAGCGTGAATCCCCTGTTATCCATCTCGACGGCTCCTGAGGAGTGTTTCCAGCCCTGCCTCGGCGGCCGTGCCGCCGGGGCTCCTCCATCGAACCGTGACGGACACGCGCAGCAGCCTCGTGTCCCCTTCCCTCGGCGGCGTGCATCGCACCGAATAGCTGCAGCCGTCCAGGTACTTCATCGAGGAGAGCTTCGGGAGGGTGCCGCGCTCCTTCCTTTTTTCGAACTCTCCCGGACCGAGCGCGCGCACCATCTCCGTGACCGCCGAGGCTAACTCCATGCCCGCGGTATGCTCGTAGCTCTCCGCGACATTCCTTCTCTGGGCGCTCAGGTACGTCATCCCCGCGGATATGATGGTGAGTATCACTCCCATCGTGATGAGGAGCTCGAGGAGGATTGTCCCTCCGGTCCTTCTTACCACGGCGTCCCCCTGAGAAACGGATAGATCATATAGAACACTTTCGCGAGCGCGATGAGGTGCAGGGCCATCAGCCCTCCCGTGACGACGAGCATCACGGGCATGACCGACGCCGAGAGGGCGGCGGCACTCATCCCGGCTTCCGTCAGGTAGGCCTCCGACAGGGCGATGAGGTCGCTTCCCGGCCGTCGGGCACCTTCGGTTGCCGCGAGGGCGGCGGCGAATTTCTTCGGGAACGCGCCGGACTGTCGTGCGAACGAAGAGAGGGAGCCTCCCTCCTCGACGTGTACGCGCATGGCGGCGATCTGTTTCCTGAAGGGAAGCGCCGTTCCGGAGTTCATCGTCTCGTTCAGTGCGTACGCCGTCGAGCGCCCTCCCTCGATCATGAGTCCCAGGGAGAAGGCCAGGTCGGCCAGCGCGGCATTCCGGACGTATCGTCCGATGACGGGGAGGCGCGCGAATACGCGCACGGCGAGCCGGGCGGCCCAGCCGGCACGGGCGCGGACGAATCGTGAGAGAGGCCCCGAAAACAGGATGAGAACGCCGAACAGGACCGCGGTGGCGAGATAGTATCTGCCTATGATGCCGGACAGTGTATACACCGACTGCCAGGCGGCGACCTCCTCGAACGGGAACATCCCGTAGAGAAAGGAGAATCTCACGACGATCATCCGGAGGTGGAGGGAGATGAAGGCGAAGGCCACCGCGACGAGAAACGGATACTGGGCCTCGGCGATCATCGAATGCCGTGCCCGGAGGGACAGCCGGATTCGCCTGGCGTAGAATGCCAGCGCCTCCGCCGGCCTCCCGGCGCGCCGCCCGAGCCGGCAGAGGATTCCGAGAAGAGTGTGCGGCTTCCGCTTCCCGTCCTCCGCCTCATCAGGGGCGGGCTTCTCCGCGAGGCGAGCGAGTGCCTCGTGGATCTCGCGCCGCGGTCCCTCGTAGGCGTGGTGGGCGAGAGCCTTCGCCGCGTCGGTCACCGGGAGACCGAGATCGGCGGACGTGCCGAGAGCGGTCGCGACGTCCGCAGACACCCCTTCCCTCTTGAAGCGCCACTCCGTAACGGCGTAGAAGATCGCTATCGCGACCCCCAGCACCGCTCCCAGCACGGCGGGAGCAACGAGCACCGTGCGATCGAATCGTCGCGAGGAGTAACCTCCCGTGAGGACACTGGCCAATCCGGAGAGACCCCCGGTAAGGATGAAGACGGACACGAGCAGCGCGAACACCAGGCCTATGGAGGGGGCGGCACGAAGAAGGCGGCCGCAGGCGGCCTCGACGCGTTCCCTGCACTCTTCCGCGAACGTGAGAAGGAGGCCGGCGACATCCTTCGGAGCCGTGGAACGCGTGAATATCCACGCGAGACGGTTGGGAAAGAATCCCGTCGCCACGATGGCGGATGCCATGTCCTCTCCCTCCGAAAGGGATTTTCCCATCTGCCGGATTTCCCTCCGGACGTGAGTGCTGAGAGTGAGTGCCTCGGGCGGCGGAAGGGAGTCCGTCAGCGGCATACCGGACCGCACGGAGAGGGCCAGATGGGACGCGAACCTCACGAGGATGACGTCGTTCCAGATATTCCCCACGATGGGCAGCTTGAGGAGGAGCGGCGACATGGAGCTCACTCCCTTCACCAGCGCCCGCAGCAGGGTCGGCACCAGGAGGAGACCGGTCAGCGCCCCGAGAATGAGACCGCCGATCATGAGGCTGAACATCCCCCAGGTATGTGTCTCGGAGGAAAGGAGATCGGTGGTGTTGCCGGGCGACGCGAGGGCTACCCAGTATGCGGCAAGCGAGAAAATGGTGCAGAGCACGAGGACGTAAAGGAACGTGAATCCGAAGACCGTTCGAACCAGCCGCCTGAGAGAACCGCTGAGGTGGGCGTCCTGCGCGAGGAATGCCAGCGTCCCGACGACATCCCCGCCCTGTTCCGCATGGTGTATGCAGGTGACCGTTCTCTCGCCGAATACGGCCTCGTGCGCGCGCATGGCTTCCGAGAGGGACTCTCCGTCTTTCATGCGCCGGGCGACGTCTTCGCCGCGCGATGCGAGGTCCTTTGCGGGAGAGGATCGGGCGGCGTAGCGCACCGCCTCATGGAGGGGCAGCCCGCCCCGCGCAAGGTGAGCTACGGAGGCGAGGAATCGGTCCAGGTGGACGGCTCTCGGTTTCGCCACGTGCCCGGTCCTCCAGCGCCGTAAGAGACAAGAATGCCCTGGGGGATTCTACATGCTTGCCCTTTCCGTGGAAAGGGTCGCCGGGATCGGGCGGGATGGACCCGCCCTTACTCGAACCAGTAGTCGGGCAGCGCGTCGCGCTCCAGCTCCAGAAGTTCCTCGATGATCTTTTCACTGTCGGCCAGGCTGGAGACCATCGGGTCGCAGATGAACGCCTGGAAGAGCAGGTCCCGGTCGCCGCTCATGGCCGCCCGGACCGACAGCTCGTGGGTGTCGAGCACCTGCTGCCACAGCCCGCGCAGGCCCACGGGGGCCTCGCCTATGGGGCGGGGGCTGATGCCGTCCATGCTGACGTCGGAGAGCACTTCGACGAACGCGTCATCGGGCATGTTGATCAAAGTGCCGTTGTTGGAAGTATTTACGAAGAACTGCTTGCCCAGCTTTCCCCACATGGACTCTATGATGTCCGTGGCGTGGTCGGGCCCGAGCTCCGCCATGAACTGCTCGATGGGGGTTGTGCCGTTGTTGAACGCGTCCACCTGGCGCCACATGTCCGAGTGGCGCTCGTAGCGGGTGGCTGTGTCCCATATGGAAAGCGGCTCGACCGGTTCCGGGGTGACGCCCAGCCCCTGCCAGAAACGGACATACTCCTTGGTGTGGCCGACGCAGGTGGGCACCTTTCCCATCGCTTTGTAGAGCGCGTACGTTATGGATGAGTTCCACTTGGCCTTCGAGCCTGTGTCGCCGCCGTCCGTTTCCGTGGCCGCGGATTCTCTCAGTGCCTCGGCGATGACGGGGATCCTGTCTTCGCCCGCGTACTCCGCCTTGAGGAGCCAGGTGAAGTGGTTGGGACCGGCGATGAGGAAATCGAACTTCGCGGCCACGTCGTCGTTCCACTCGTCGTCTTCCT
>CAYMFW010000010.1:0-46668 GCA_964389785.1 uncultured Planctomycetota bacterium | reverse complement strand
ACTGCGAGAATACCCGGGTGTACGGGTTCCTCGCGTCGAGCGACCCGGACAACTACGACCCCGAGATCTACACCGACATACTCGCGATGGACGCCACCGTGAAGAATACTATCGACTGGATGAAGACGTTCCGCGCCAAGTTCTATGACCCGAAGAACGAGCGGATGGACCAGTACGGCGCGTTCAACTTCGGCGACAGCATCAACTGCGTGGCGAACAGAGGTGAGCCGATGCGCATACGGACGCTGTGGGACAACAACTATTACGACTCGTCCCACGCGATGTTCTGCCAGTTCTTCCGCACCGGCGATATCGACATTCTGGAGCAGGCGGTAGAGACGGACGCGCACCTGTCCGACGTGGACATGACCTGCTGGCACATGAACCCGGAGATGATCGGCGCCTCCCGGTACAGCCCCAGCGCTGACCACGTGCGGCACGACTGGGGCGCGCGCACCGTGTGGACGCCGCGGGTGTACAGCTGGCACAGGGTAAACTTCGACCGGTGGTACCTGTTCGGCAACCGCTGGGCGTACGAGCAGAACTACCGGGGGGCGGACTTCGTGGTGCGCAACTCGCACAAGGTCAACCGGTACCAGATGGGCATCGGCCACGGCGACCGGAGCACCGGCCACGCGATAAAGAACGCGGCGATGGGATACCTTGCGACCGGCGAGAAGAAGTTCCTGGAGGGGGCGAAGCGGATGTGGGCCCCAAACCGGGGCAGGGGATCCACCGCGGACGGCTACCAGGCGGGGATCCTCATCGAGGGCGCCTGGTGGTACTGGCAGGCTGCCGGCGACCCGGCCGCGCTGTCCCACGTCGTGGGCAGGGCGCCGCGCACCGAATGGTCCGGCACCAAGTTCTTCAGCTACGGGTTCGCGTTCCGGGTGAAGAACGACCCCATCTATATGAAAGTCGCCTACGAAAAGCTCCCCACGCTGGGCAAGTGCAAGGGCAGCTGGGGAGCGATGCAGGATTTTGGAATGGCGGTCCGGAACGGTGTGTATTTCCCCTGGTTCGTGTCCGCCCTCCCCGTCGAGACCAGGATCCCGCAGGTCCCCGTCGACTAGATAAAGGCTTCCCCCTCACGTATGACTTCCGGTAGAATACCGGCATGGATACGCCGGTACTGGTAGACACCCACGCGCACCTGGACGACTCCAAGTTCGACAGGGACCTCCACCGCGTCCTGATGAACGCCGAGAAGGCGGGCGTGGGACGCATCGTCACCGTCGGCACCGACATCGCCAGCAGCGAGAAGGCGCTGGAGATCGCCTCACGCTACGAGGGGATCTACGCCGCGGTCGGTCTCCACCCCCACGATGCCAAGTCGTTCGACGAATCCGTCATGGACCGGATCAGAGAGCTCTGCGACGATCCGAAGGTGGTCGCGATCGGGGAGACCGGGATCGATTTCTTCAAGTACATCTCCCCCCGCAAGGACCAGCTCGACGTGTTCCGCCTGCAGGTGGAGCTTGCCGTCGAGAAGGACCTGCCGGTCATCGTCCACTGCCGGAAGGGTTCGGACGAATGCCTCGGGGTCCTCGGGGACTTCCGCGGGAAGGTGCGCGGCATCGCTCACTGCTTCTCGGGCAACATACAGTCAGCCGAGGGGTTCCTGGACCTCGGCTTCTACATATCGTTCTCGGGGACCATCACGTTCGCCAACGCGGTGCGCCTGCGCGAGATCGCGGCCGGAATCCCCGACGATCGATTGCTCGTCGAGACGGACTGCCCGTACCTGGCCCCTCACCCGCGCCGTGGGGCGCGCAACGAACCCGCCCACGTGCGCGCCGTCGCCGAAACGCTCGCCGAATTGAAAGAAACGGACATCGAAACCATCGCGGAGATCACCACGAAAAACGCCAGGACCGCGCTCCTGGACAGGTAACTGAAGGACATCCCATGACTGGAAGAGAGCTTGTCAGACGCGCCGTCTGCTTCGAAGGGCCGGAGCGGATACCTCACGGGCTTCCCTCGCGCTGGAAGAACGACTTCTTCAGCGTTGGTGTCGGGGCCGACCCGGACTGGAAACCGAAGGTCGAGGGTGAGGACGAGTGGGGATGCGTCTGGGAGAAGGACGCGGAGGGAAGAACGATGGGCCAGGTCGTGGGTCATCCACTGAAGGACTACGCGATGCTCGACGACTTTCCGTTCCCGGACTACAACAAGCCGGCGCGCTACGAGAGAGCGAAGAAGAGCATCCCCGACAATACCGAGGACAAGTTCGTCCTCGCCGGCATCCCGTTCAGCCTGATACACCGGCTCGAATACCTGCGGGGCCACGTCGAGGCGTGGACCGACCCGTACGAACACCCCGCGGAGCTCGGCGCGCTGCTGGACGGACTGGCCGACCTCGCGATAGACGCGGTCCGGATCATGGCCGACATCGGCGCGCAGGGCATCATCTCGTGCGACGACTGGGGACTGCAGGACCGACCGATGGTCTCCCCGGACATATTCCGCGAGTTCTTCAAGCCGCGGTACGCCCGTGTGTACGGCTACGCCCGGGAGCGGGGACTCCTCACCTTTCTGCACAGCTGCGGCCACATCGCGGACCTGCTCGACGATTTCATCGAGACCGACCTGCAGGTGATCCAGATGGACCAGCAGGAGAACATGGGCGTGGACAACCTGGCGAAGCGGTTCGGAGGCAGGCTCTGCTTCTGGTGCCCGGTGGATATCCAGCAGACGATGGTCAGAGGGTCGCTGGACGACATCCGCGCGTATGCCAGACACCTGATAGAGGCTTTCGGCGCGTTCAACGGCGGTTTCATCTCCAAGTGGTACCCCTCCCCCGAAGGGGCGGGACACACCGAGGAGAAGATAGACGCAATGTGCGAGGCGTTCATCGAATACGGCGGTTGACAAAGGCGCCCGTGCGCACGAAAATGCCTTTCGGTTTCCGCCGAATAGCCCGGGTTTCTCATGCAGCGGCGTCGCGAAACAGGGAGGATATCGCATCATGGCCACGGCACGATTCACCATTTCCTTTAAGACCAGTGGGAACGCGGACATACAGGACATCACCGCGCGGGTGCGGAAGGGGGTCGCGGGCCAGTCGATCGAGGACGGCATCGCCACCGTGTTCGTACCCGGCGCGACGGGCGCGCTGACCACCATCGAGTGCGAGCCGGGCCTGATCAGCGACATGAAGAGCAACTTCGAGGAGCTGATCCCGGAGGACAGGTCCTACAACCACGACTCCGGCTCCCCCAACGGCAACGCCCACTCCCATCTCCGGGCATCCATGATAGGCCCGTCCGTTTCGATTCCCTTCGAAGACAAACAGCTCACGCTCGGCACGTGGCAGCAGATCGTGTTCATAGATTTCGACAACCGCCCCCGCTCCAGGGAGCTGGTCGTCCAGATAACAGGCTGAAAAGGGGACAGATAACTTTATCCGCACACTGAAGGATGCGAGGAGACCGACATGTCCGACTGCGTGTTCTGCAGGATAGTCGCCGGCGAGCTTCCCAGCTCGAAGCTGTACGAAGACGACCTGGTGCTGTCGTTTCTCGACATCGCGCCGCTCGCGCCCGGCCATTCTCTGGTGATACCGAAGAACCACTACGAGTTCTACCCCGAGGTGCCCGCCGACGAGGCGGCCGCGGTGGTCTCCGCGATGCTTACGATCGCGCCGGCCGTCGTCGCCTCCCAGGGAGCGGAGGGCTTCAACCTGCTCCTGGCCAACGGGGCCTGCGCCGGGCAGGTGGTGCCGCACGTGCACTTCCACATCATCCCCCGCCGGGCGGGCGACGACCTCGGATTCCGCTGGAAGCACGGCTCCTACGCAGAGGGTGAGATGGAAAACGTCCACAGGTCGATACTCGAGCAGCTGAAATAGGAGCGCCGTATGGAAGACGCCGCCGCGAAGAGAGAAACGGAGGAAGAGGAGAAGCTCGATCCCCGCAAGGAGCTGCTGGGCGGGTTCGTCATCTACGGCGTGCTGGCGCTCTGCGCGGCCATGTCGCTGATACCGGCCATCTTCTCGGGGGGCCTTCCGCTGCCCGCCCTGAGCCTTCCCGAGGGCGGATTGCGAAGCCGGATGTGGGGCGACAGCAGGCTGATGAAGCCTTCGGCCGTGGTGGTATCGTTTTTCGCGTTCGACGAGGAGCTGTCCCACCGCCAGCTGGCGGAGCTCACCGCCCTCCGGATACGGTACCCGGACGAGAAGCTGTCAATCATCGCGGCGTGCACCGCGTACAACAACCGCCCGGAGATAGTGAAGTCGTTCGCCGAAAGAATAAAGGCGCCGTTTCCCATCATCCCCTGTCCCGACAAGATGGCGGCCCACATCGTGGGCGGGGGAATGCTTCCCATCACCGTGGTGCGCGACGGCGAGGGTAATCCCGTCCGCATATTCAGATCCCTCGCCACCGCGCAGGAGATCGCCGCGACGGTGAAGCAGCTGCTCGGCGACCTGGAAGAGCGGCAGATTCCCCTGCGCCCGGAGACCTCGATATGATCGCACACGAGTACAAATTCCGCGCGGACGGCCCGGGGCCGGTGTTCGGGTTCGACGCGTCCTGCGGCGCCATGAGCATCACGGCGCTCACCGGCAAGGGCACCGAGAAGATAAGGGGGAGCGCGGCGACGGTGAACGTGCTGAGCGAGAGCGCGGCCGTCGAGGAGATGGAGCTCGGCAAGGAGGACTTCGTCTATTTTCCGGCCGGCTCCCTCGAGACGATGCGCTACAAGGCGGACGGACTGATTCTGCTGACGCTGTACGCACCGGTATCCGAGGAGCCCGACCCGGCGCGCGGGCCCATCATCGTTCCCCGGGGCCGGGCGAACGGCTACGTCCGCACGCAGTACCGGGGATCGGACCACGGCACCGAGGAGGGATACGCTTCGTTCAACCCGGACGGCATCACCTACGTGGACAAGGTCTGGGGCTGCAGCAGGGACGTGCTGTCGCAGGAGCTGACGATGCCTCCGGGCGCGATCGTTCCGTGCCACGTCCACGACGTGCTCGGCCTCCCTCCGAACCGTGACAAGGTCTGGCAGGCGTACTACGTGTGGGAGGGCAGCGCCCGGGTCGACATAGGAAACAGCCGGGATTCGATATCAACGATCGAGATGGAAGGGGGAGACGTCATCCTGTATCCCAACGGGGTGGCCCACAACGTGGTCGCCGGCGACGACGGCTGCCGCTATATCTTCCTGGAGAAGAAGGCGCTCGGCGACGACGGCGGCCTCAATCTGGACCAGGAGCGCGAATACGAACATCGCCTCACCTGCCGTCTCGACATGAATCTGGCGGCTTTCATCAGACAGGAGAAAGCCGAAGCTTGAATATTTCACGTTCGGACCCGCTCAGATGCCTCCTGCTCCCGCTGGTGCTGGTCGCCCTGTTCTGTTCACCGTTCGCCGCCGCGGACTGGCCGACGTTCGGCGGCAACGCGGAGCGGACCGGCCGGGCGAACGAGAAGCTCGACTTCCCGCTGGCCAGGGCGTGGCAGTACACGCCCGCCCAGGGGCCCCGGCCGGCATGGCCAGAGCCCGGCAAGGAGCTTCACCGAAACGATTTCGACTACGCCCCCCAGCCGGTCATCGCCGGCGGCATCGTATACTTCGGCTCCTCGGCCGACGACACGCTGAGAGCGCTGGATCTCCGCACCGGCACGTTCAAGTGGACGTTCACCGCCGGCGGGCCGATACGGTTCGCCCCCGCGATCGCAGGCGAAAATCTCTATCTCGCCTGCGACGACGGCGTCCTCCACTGCCTCGATCCCGCCACGGGAAAGCTGAAATGGAACTTCCGCGGCGCACCGTCGGGCGAGCAGCTTCTGGGGAACGGCCGGATGATATCCCGCTGGCCTTGCCGGAGCGGCGTGGCGGCGCGGGACGGCGTCGTCTACTTCAGCGCCGGGATGTGGCCGTCGCACGGCATACACGTCTACGCGCTCTCCCCCGACGGCAAGGAGATATGGCACAACGACACCTCCGGCAACATGTACATAGCCCTCCCCCACAACGGGGCGTCCGCCTTCACCGGCGTCGCGCCGCAGGGATATGTGGCCGTATCGGATGAGTACCTGCTGATCCCGACCGGGCGAAGCGTCCCCGGGGTCTACGACGCGAAGACCGGCAGACTCAGATACTACCGTCCGGCCCGAAGCAAGTTCAGCGGGGGCTGGTGGACCGCCATCGACGGCGACATCCACTTCAACGCCCGCCACCGCCACGTCGGTGACCCGAACGTGCGCATCGGCGAACAGGAACCCGTCTGGAACGACGGCATGATGTTCTACCGCACCGGCGACGGCGAACGCGGACTGGAGTTCCCGGGACGGCTCTGTATCGTCCCGGCGGGCGACACGCTCTACGCGGCCGGCACGAAGGCGGTCGAGGCGATTGACCTGGCGAAATTCCGCACCGAAGCGGACCCGCCCGTGAAGCTCGACGACTGCATACGGTGGAGCACCGCCCACGACGACCGCCCCTACTGCATGGCCGGGACGGCAGGCGCGGTCCTCGTCGGGGGTCGCGGCACCGTCGCGGCATTCGCGAACAAGACCGGCACAAAGATCTGGTCCTCCGACGTGCCGGGCCAGGCGCGCGGCCTGGCGGTCTCCGACGGACGGCTCGTGGTCGCCACGAACGAAGGAAAGGTCATCGGCTTCGGACCGCTGAAGGTCAGCGTTCCGACGATCGAGGTCGAGGACGCACTGGAATGGGACATGGGAACAATGGACGTCCACAGGAAGCTCGCCGCGGATATCCTGAAGGAGACCGGCGTGCGGAAAGGGTACGCCGTGGTCCTCGGGGAGAAAGACAGCCGTCTCGCCGCCTGCCTCGCGATGCAGAGCGGCCTCCACGTCGTGTGCGCGCTCCAGGACGAACAGGCCGTCGCGGCCGAACGCAGCCGTCTTCTCTCCACGAATATGTACGGCACCAGGATAGCGGTACAGCATGTGCCCGACTTCTCCAGGCTGCCGTACGCGCCCTACTTCGCGGATCTCGTGGTCATCAGAAACGAGACCGGCTTCCACGATGATGAGACCACTCGGATCCAGCGTCCGAACGGGGGGAGGCTCTGGCTCGGTGGAAAGGTGTCCACCCGCGGCCCGCTCGAAGGCGCCGGCGAATGGAAGTACCAGTGGGCTGACGGCGGCAATACCGGGATAGGCGACGAGACGCTCGTGACGCCCCCGTTCGACCTGCTGTGGTTCGGCGGACCGGGCCCGGACCGCATGATGAACCGCCACTGGATGGCGGCCGCGCCGCTCTCCCTGAACGGGCGGGTGTTCGTCACCGGGCAAAACCACGTACTCGCCTTCGACGCGTACAATGGACGCGAGCTGTGGGTGAGAGAACTCAAGCGGGCGGCCAGATCGTACACGACCTCGTCCGAGGGAGGCAACTTCTCCGCCGACGATACTTCCATCTACGCGGCGGTCGACGCGGTCTGCTACCGTTTCGACCAGGAAACGGGAAAGACGCTCACCGTCTACCGGCTTCCCGAGAAGCTTCGCGGGAAGAAGGATCCCCTGTCCGTCCCGTCCGGGGAGCTCGACGTGGACTGGCCGGTCACCTGGCGGGTGTTCGGTCCGATCCCGAAAGACGCCGCTCTCCCGGACGGCAGGGACCTGAAGAAGATGCCCGATCGCCTGACGGTGGGAAACCGCGGCTACGAGGGGTACGACTTCACCGGCCCGCAGGGATACCTGGACCTCACCTACCTCTACGGCGGCTACGACTTCGAGCCGATGGATCCCGGGGAAACGCCGGGCCGTTACCGCGGAAGGGGAAAGCGAAATGACACGCTAGAGGGCAGGATGGCGTACGCGTTCGCCGAGGTCACCGCGCCCGCCGACGGGACCATCACCGTAGGGGCGGCGGCGGACTGGAAGATGAAATGGTTCCTCGACGGTGAGCCCGTGTACGACACGATGGAGAAGGGAAACGGCTCGGTGCGCTTCAGGCCGGCGAATCACGTGTTTCCGATCGAGGTCACGAAAGGCACGCACGGGCTGGCCGTGATCGTCTCGTCCGGCCGGCAGGGATGGTGCCTTGTCTCGGCCGGCGGCGCCCGCTACCTCCCCCACCTGAAGGCGATACCGCCCGACCGGGAACGCCCGGCGTGGGGCTATCTCTCGATCACCGACTCCTCCTCGCCGCACCGCCTGGTGATCGGATCCTGTATCGGAGAGGGCTTCGCGAACCGGGAGGCATCGGCTCTCTTCGCGCTCGACAAGCCCACCGGCGCCGCGCGCTGGATCCATCGCGCGGATATATCGATCCCCAACAACGGCATCGCGTTCGGCGACGGAAAGGCATTCTTCCTGGACTGTACCCCACGTACGAAAGTGATAGAGGCCGGCTGGAGCAACCGGACGATCGATACGGAACAGACGCTCGTCGCGGTCGGCCTCGACACCGGAAAGGAGCTGTGGCGTCAGGAGGACGTTCCCGCGAAGCGCTACCGCCTGCAGTACGCCCGGGGCATCGTGGTCCTGGACGCGACCGCCGGCTACGACGGCGAGAGCGGGAAGAAGCTGTGGCAGAAGAAGGTGAACCCGCTGAAGCCCCCGGTGATCCGCGGCGAGACGATAATCGCCGAGCCCGGCCGGTACCACCTGCGGACCGGGGAGCCGGTGATGTCCCGTCACCTGCTCACCGGAGAGCCTCGTCCCTGGCGATTCACCCGCGCGTACGGGTGCGGGCCGATCGGCGGCTGCGAGTCGTTCCTGTTCTTCCGCTCCGGGATGGTGGGCTTCTTCGACTTTGCGCAGGGCGGAACATCCACGTTCGGTGGCATACGCCCCGGGTGCGGCATCTCCATGGTCCCCGCCAACGGCCTGCTGATAGTCCCCGAGGCGAGCAGCGGCTGTTCCTGTTCGTACAGCTTCCAGACATCTGTCGCGCTCATCTCCTCCGCCCGCCGGAAGCACGGCTGGTACCTGTTCGAAGGCGGCGTGAGCGCCCGGCCGGTCTCGGCTATCCGGGCCAACCTGGGCGCCCCGGGCGACCGCAGGGACGGCGCGAAGGAACCCTGGCTGGGATATCCCCGGCCCGCCGGCCGCGGGGCCTCCCCGCTTCCCGTGTCGGTCAAGCTCGGTGACGAAAAGCCGTACTTCCTGTTCCCGGACGACGTCCGGATCGAGTACACGCAGAACGAATGGCTGTACACGTCCGGCGCGAGAGGCAGCGGCACGATCGAGGCGCGCCTCTGGGCCACTCCCGTGGTCCTTCCCCTGTGCGAAACACCGCCCACGATCGACGGGAAGCTCGATGACGAATGCTGGAAGAACGCGAGACCGGTGCCCTTCCCCGGCGACGCCCACCTTCTCGAGCCGAAGGCGGCGTTCCGGTTCGCCCGCGACGCCGGGAACATCTATCTCTCCTACCGGGTCCGGGCGGTCGTTCGCGGCGGCGCCCCGCTCCCCTTCAAGGCCGCGCACCAAGGCCGCACCCCCGACTACCACGAGGACGACTGCATACAGGTGCTCTTTATCGACGGCGAGCGGAACGCCGCGGTGTACCTGGCCCTCACCTGCGGAGGCGCGTATCAGGCCGGCCTGAATCTGCCCAGGGAGGATAAGTACGACTCGAAATGGAACGGCGACTGGAGACGGACCGCGCGCATGGGCCCGGACGAATGGACCGCCGAAATCGCCGTCCCGGTCGAGACGCTGAAGAAGGCCGGCATCAATACCGCCAACCTCGGCGTGAACCTGAAGGCGAGAAATCAAAGCCGGGAAGGCCGGCGCCGGCTGCTGCTGGTAGGGCACGGCCGCTCGACCTTCCCGCGGAGCAAGAGCATGATGCCGGTGGTCCTCAAACCCGAGGACACCCCGGAAAGGCCGTTCACGGTGCGACTGCACTTCGCGGAGCCGGAGAACCTGAGGGCCGGTGCGCGCGTGTTCGACGTCCGGCTCCAGGGGAAGACGGTCATCGACAGCCTCGACATATTCAAGGAAGCCGGCGGAAGGAACAGGGCGCTGGTCAGGGAATTCAAAGGGGTCGCCGCCGGCGACGCGGTGACCGTGGAGCTGATATCGAAATCGAAGGACCCCGGCCCCTCGGGCCTCCCCCTTCTCAACGCCCTCGAGGTCCTCGCCGAATAAGGGGCGGGGTTACTCGACGCCGTCCCAGCAGTACGTGCAGAGTCTCTCCATCGGAAGGCCGATCGCCTCCACCAGGTCCCCCAGCCGCTGGTACTGGAGCGTCGTCAGGTTGAGCCGCGCCCGGATCTTCTCGACCATCGCGCAGTACTTCTCGGAACTGCAGTCCGCGTAGTCCTCCGAGAACGACTCCACCTCTCCCTCCAGCTCCTGGATCGCCCGCCTGCCGGCGAGGTCGAGCTCCGATTTGGAGCGCGAGAAGTTCAGATACTTGCAGCCGTACACGAGCGGAGGACAGGCCGGCCGCATGTGCACTTCCGTCGCCCCGCAGTCGTACAGCCGCTGGATAGTGTCCTGCAGCTGGGTCCCGCGGACGATGGAATCCTCCGCGAACAGAAGCCGCTGGCCGTCGATCAGCTCCTTGATCGGAATCAGCTTCATCCGGGCTACCAGGTCACGGACCTCCTGGACCTGCGGCATGAAGCTGCGGGGCCACGTCGGGGTGTACTTCACGAACGGCCTGCGGTACGGCACGCCGGCCTCGTTGGCGTAGCCGATGGCGTGGCCGGTCCCGGAATCCGGTATCCCCGCCACCGTGTCCACCTGTACGCTGTCGTTCCTGGCGAGCGCCGCGCCGCATCGGTTCCTGCACGCCTCGACGTTGATGCCTTCGTAATCCGACGCAGGATACCCGTAGTAGACCCACAGGAAGGCGCATATCTGCATCCTGTCCCCCGCCGGGGCCATCTCCTGTACCCCATCGGGCGTCAGCAGGACAATCTCCGCCGGGCCGAGGAACTTCTTCGCCTCGTACCCCAGGTTGGGAAAGGCGCAGGTCTCCATCGTGGCGGCGTAGCTCCCCGGTTTCTCCCCTATCGCGATCGGGGTCCTGCCGAACCTGTCGCGGGCGGCGTATATGCCGTCGTCGGTGAGAAGGAGCAGCGAGCAGGAGCCATCGATCTTCTCCTGCGCGTTATTGATGCCTTCCACGAAAGAGGGTTTCTCGTTTATGAGCGTCGCCACCAGCTCGGTGGGATTGATGTACCCCCCGCTCATCTCGGAGAAATGCACCCCCCTCGAGGAGGCCGATTCCGCGAGCTCGTCCGCGTTGTCTATCTTCCCGACGGTGGTGATCGCGTACGTTCCGAGGTGCGAACCGATGATCAGCGGCTGGTCGTCGAAGTCGCTTATCACGCCGATACCCTTCGGGGAACGGAGGTTGTCGATGGCTTCCTCGAACTTCGACCTGAACTGCGCGTTTTCGATGTTATGGATGAAGCTCCTCAGCCCGCTCGTGTCGCCCACCGCGAGCCCGCCCCGCTTCGTTCCCAGGTGCGAATGATAGTCCGTCCCGTAGAAAAGGTCCGGCACGCAGTTAGACGTGGAAATGACACCGAAAAACCCGCCCATGCTTCCCTCCCCGTCACAGAATCGAGTGAAACCGAGAAATCAGGGCGGGTATGGTATCAGGAATCCACCCTACATTCATTGGTTTTTCACGAAATAGTTCAAGTTTCCCCTCCCGCCCGCCGATAACATCAATCGGACTGGAAAATTATTACCCCCCTTCCCGTCTCTTCTTCTACTCAAGCTCAAGGGGGGTTCTTGTATACACGCATATATGAAATTGCGGAGAGACTCGTTCTGTGGTACTCTCCGGCATGCCGAATTCCCTCAGTACCGGTGTTCGTGTGCCCGTCGCGCTGCTGACGCTCTGTCTGTCGCTCGGGCCGACCGCGACCGCCCCGGCCGGAAGCCCCGAGGGTCCTCCCGACACGGTGATAGTCGGGGTCACCGACTCGACCGCGGTGAAAACACCGTTCGTCCTGCACCAGGACCCCTCCGCGGCCGGCGGCCGGTCCGTGTACCTTCCCGAGGGCGCGGGCACGAAGAAGCTGGAGGGGACGGCATCCTTTCCGTTCGAGATCCGGAAATCCGGCGTCTACCACGCGTGGATCCATTCCTACTGGCGCGACTCCTGCGGGAATTCGATCACGCTCCTGATAGACGACCGCCCCGGGTTCATGGCCGGCCAGGACAGGATATACCGGACGTGGCACTGGGTCCGCGCGGGGCGGCACAAGCTGGACCAGGGAGCGCACACCGTCACGCTCGGGGAACGCGAGGACGGGGTGGCGGTGGACCAGATACTGTTCACCCCGAACGAGGGCTTCCTGCCGTCCGGCACCCTCGGTGGCCGCGGGAAGGAGCTTCGCCGGTTCCACGACGATTTCGCGCGGTCCCCCGGCCAGGGCATGGAGGCGTGGGACCTGGCCTCCGGCACGTGGGAGATTGTGTTCAGCTTCGACCCGAACCAGATACCGAACCAGTACTCGCTCCACGGCAGGCCCGACGGCGGCGAGGCGATCGCGTTCCTGAAGAGCCTCCCCTGGGGGGACTGCCGGGTGAGCTTCAGCCTGTTCCCCATCGAGAAGGGCACGTACGGCGCGGTGTTCGGAGACCCCGACAAGGAGAAGGAAAGGCTGTCCGCCGGCCTGAGCATGGAGAACGATTCCCCTCTCCGGCTCGGACAGTGGCACCGGGTGTCCGTCGAGAAACAGACCCGCCGCCTGCGTATCGAGGTGGACGGAAAGCAGGTGCTCGACAAGCGGAGCGGCCGGGCGGCCGGCCGGGTCGGGCTCTTCGTCGCCTCCGGTGCCGCCGCGTTCGACGACCTGGAGATATCACAGATCGCGACCGGCGCCGAACCGGTACCGGTGTTCCCGATCGGCCCCTACCACTTTACGAAGACGCGGATAGAGCATCCGTCCGAATACCTGGACTTCACCGATGAGGAGTACCGGGAGATGAGGCAGTCGCCCGACGCGCAGAAGCTCAGGCGAAGCCGTCGGTTCGTGCCGGTCGTCGGCCGCTCCCACGACATGAGCCCCTGGACAATACGAGGCGGCACGTGGAAGATCCAGAACGGCGTCCTGACGGGCGCGGGACCGGACGCGCGTCTCCTTCACGCGCAGGAGATCGCGTCCGACACGCTCACGATGACGCTCCGCGTCCGTCTGGACCAGCCCGGGTCCGTCGTCGCGATCGAGCCGCAGAGCGTTCCCGACACCGGCCCGACCGTGCGCGTGTTCAACGGCGATGCCCCGCCCGGCGCCGACGGAACGATCGACCTGGAGCCAATGAAGGACACGGACTGGCACGCGGTGCACTTACGTCTCGGCCCCGACGGGGTGACGGCGCGGATGGATGACGGCAAGCCGAAGAAGCTCGCGGCGGCGGACGGTCGCGGCCAGACCGCGGTCATCAGGGTCACGGCAGGGGCCGCGTCCTTCGACGATATCGAGTTCACCGTCCCCCGCTGCACGGATCGTTCCTTCCTGTACGTCTTCGACAGGCGGGAGACCGACTGGTGGCGCGTCGGCGGCGCGTGGGTGGACCACGGCGGCATCGCCTGTATCCTGACATCCAGCTGGATATCCCTCGTCGCACCCGAGGGCCGGGGTTACCTGTGGAACAAGCGGGACTTCCAGCCCGATATCATGGTCGCGTTCAACATCATGGAGAACTCGGAATGGTTCGGCAGGCAGGCCAACCCGGACCACGTCCACCATCCCCCCGACAACGTCTGCGTCGCGCTCTCTTACGGCGAGGACCCGGATAAGGGATACCGGCTGGAGGTGAACTCGCAGGGCCGGAAGAAGACGGTGCTCTACCGAGACGGCGAGCCGGTCGCGGAGGTGCTCCAGGACCGGTCATTTCCGATCCGCTACGTGGGAGGCCACGCCCCGTACAGCCCGCGCAGAAGCCGCATCACGCTGGCCAGGCGCGGCGGGAAGCTGACCGCGATCGTGAACGGGAAGGTGGTTCTCACCTATGACGACCCCAACCCGCTCGACGCAAAGAAAGTAGGGGTAGGCGGTTACAACACCCGCCTCAATCTGGGACACGTTGAGGTGCGGACGCTGCCTCGTACTCCCTGATACACCGGTCCGCCTCCTCTCGCATCCCGAGCCGGGCGTAGATGGTCGCGGCCTTGGTGAGAAATCGGATAAGGGACGGATCGTATACGCCCGCCTTCTCGTACGCCTCGGCCGCCTCCTTCTTCTTTCCCTGCTTCAGGTAGATGTCCCCCAGGTACCGGTGAGGCGGCCCGTATCGGTCGTGGATCTTCGTCGCCTTCACGAACTCATCCTCCGCCGATTCCAGGTTGCCCATCTGAGCGTGCACGTGGGCCAGATTGAAGTGCTGCACGTGGTAGTCCGGCAGCAGCGCGATGGCGCGGGTATACGCCTCCAGCGCCTCCGACGGCTTTCTCTGGAACGTGCACGCCATGCCCTTGTGGAACCACGCGGAGCGGCTGTTGACGTCGTAGGAAAGCGACTTATCGACCGCCCATTGCGCGTAGACGATTGCCTGTCTGACTCGGGCGTTCTTCTCCGGGTCCTTCTCCGTCCGTATGAACTCCAGCGCGTACTTTGCCCGCGCCAGGTAGTAATCCGACATAAGGAACATGAACGGCATGGCCGACGCGGCGACCACGCAGGCCGCGCAGAGCCCCCACCAGGCGGGGCGGGAGGGAAGGGAGAGCTCCGGCCCCTTCTCCGGCGCCTTGCCGGAGAGCCGCTCCGCAAGCACCGCGACGAACCCCAGGTTCACCCAGAAGAGCAGCGCGGGAGCGGGCATCAGAAAAGGGAAGCTCACCGTCGCGTGGGCCAGCACCCCGCTCACTGCGGCCAGCGCCGGGCCGGCCGCGATGAAATCCCGGCTCCCCGGCTCCGGCGCCGGCGCCCGCCACAGACGCACCACAGAGCGCAGTATCAGCCACCCGAGCGCAAGAAGCCCGAGCAGGCCGTACTCCGCCGCGAACTCCAGGTAGTCGTTGTGGACGAACTGTATCCGGTACTGGTCATCGGGCGCCCACTGTCCCTTGTAGCCGTCGAAGTAGCCGAACGCGATCGGGAAGTTCCCCGGCCCGACGCCGAGCACCGGGCTCGCAGACACCATCCTGAGCGCCGTCACCCAGAGCTGAGGCCTGACCATCTCCTGCTTGCTCTCGATCGTCTTCTTCCACAGGATCGGCACGACGACGATCGTCACCGCGATGAGAAGCACACACACGACTGTCAGCCCCCTCTTCACCGCCGGTCTGGCGAGCCAGCCCTTCGAGCGCGCCGCGTACAGCGCCCAGACGGTCCCGCCCACGAATATCCCGAGGTACCCCCCGCGGGAGCCGGTCGCCGCCAGGAATACCGCCAGCGCGGCCGCAGCCGCGACCCAGAACCAGCGCCTGGCGGTCGTCACCGCAGCGTCCGCGCACGCGCACGCCGCCGGGATGGTGGCCACCAGATACTGCGCCGCGTAGTTCGGGTTCCTGAACGTGGGCACCATCGCCCATATGCTGAAGCGGTCCCTCTGCGCCGCCACGATGCCCGCCGCGCATCCCACGGCCAGCGTCACCAGCGCGGCGATCGCGGCGAACCGCATCAGCCGCAGAATGGTCCGGGTGCAGAACAGGGCCCGCCATACGGTCCCGAATAGCGCCACGAGCGCGATAAGGCGAAGCGCGTACTGCACCCCGTCGTGCCGGTTATGGGCGTAGAGCGTGGAGGCGACCGCGGATACTCCGACCGCCAGAAACGGAAAGGCGGACCGGAGCGTCGGGGCGTGGAACGGCGCGCGGCTCATCGCGAGATGGATGCCGACCACGAGAAACGCGCCGATGGTCAGGATCTCCTGCTTGAAGACGATGTACCGGGTGAACGACGAGCTCCACAGCAGCGGCACCGCCACCAGCAGGACGGCGAGCAGAGCGGCCTGTACCCGTTCGGCCCGGTCGGCGTCTACTCCCACCGCTTCAAGGTGACCTTCGGGCGTCCGGCCGACGCGGAGGTGGACCGGTCGATCACGGCCCGGAGCTGGGCCGAGGCCACCTCGCCCCCGCCCCGCATCACCCGGCCCCTGACGATGACGTCGAAGAGGTCCGATCGGAAGGTCACCAGGTTGGCGATTCGGGTGACGAAGTACTCCAGCCCCTCCCCTATCTCGTCCGTCAGACCGTCCATGTCGTTGTCCAGCCCGTCCCCGCTCAGGTAGTCCACGTCGCCCTGGTACTCGGGGGAGATCTTGAGCTTCGACACGGTCGTCTGCGGCCGGACCGCCCACTCCCTGCTGACGGTCAGCGTCGACGTGGTATTGTCCGTGATGAGACGGTACTGGCCGCATCCCGGCCCGTTCGATATGTACACGATGCTGTTGATGTGCTCGTCGGCCGTCCACGGAGAACCGCTGACCGTGACCGTGGTCGCCGTCGATGTCGTCACCGTGTTCTCTCCCGCCGGCGCGTCCACGTCCGCGTCCGCGTCGTTGTCGTAGCCGTCCGCGGAGGCGCGCGGGATGTCCTTCCCGCCGGCGTCGTTCAGGATCGCGAAGATATCCGCGATGCCCCGGTACCCGTGCCGGTCCTTGGCGTCGGACGGCGTTCTTCCCCTCAGCAGCGCGTCGCACAGCCGCCTTCCGTGATCCGGGAACTCGCCCATGGCGGGAAGCCCCATCATCATCGCCCTGGTCGCGGTATTCATATTGATCCGGCCGTGCCACCGGGGATCGTTCTTGGTCACGTCGTGTATCGTCACGTAGCTGAAGATGCGGCTCCAGCTCGCGTTGTCGGTGGCGTTCACCAGCGACTGCATATCGAGGTGGATGTCTCCCTCGTCGTCCTCGTCCTTCGTCATGTCGCCGTCGTTGTCCACGCCCTGGAGCTCGTCGGTCATGCCGGTCCCGTCACGCGACAACTTGTAGATATTGAGATACCCGTCCGCCGCGTCGTCGGTGTAGACCAGGTCCGTCCCGCTTATGCACGACGGATCGATCAGGCTCGCCAGCTCCCCGAGCGTCGCGAAGGCCCGGTTCTTCACCGCGATATCGAACTGCCTCAGGCTCCCCTTATCGAAGGTGACGTTCTTCGCGCCCAGGGAGTGTCTCACGAACGCCACCGCGTCGGCGACGGCGAACCTGCCGCTGTCGTCGTCGCCCTTGGGGGCAATCTCGATGTACTCATTCACCGTGCCCCCCCGGAAGTAGAGCTGTGAGGGAACGGGGCTCCCGTCGGTGTCTATCGCACTCAGCAGGACCCACTTCCCGCCCCCGCTGCTCTGGTTCACCACGGCCGACGTCACGTTCAGGCCGCCGCCGTCGTAGTAGACCTTCACCTGGGCGTCCGTCGCGAAGTCCGGAACTCCCGCGGGATCAGGCGGGAAGTAGACGTACACCCAGTAGTATCCCGACTCGGAGAGGTTCGGGATGAACCTGGCGACGTCGCTCGCGGAGCCGGTCTTGTCCTCGTCGCTCAGGCACCTGCCCGAATAGGAGTTGAGGATCGCCGAATCGGCGCCCCACCCGCCGCTCTTCGTCACGCGCGAGATGCCCTCGTCCAGCTGGTCGTCCACGAGCAGCCGGCTCGAACCGGTGGTATAGACCGTGCCGCCCCACATGTCCGCCAGGGCGATCCGCCGCTCCAACCCGCAGCCCCGTTCCGGCGTAATCCCGCTGCCGCTGTTCGCGAAATCGGCGTATTCGTTCGCCGCCACCCGTCCGGCTTCCGCGCGGTCCACCGTCACGTCGGTCCCGCCCACCGTTCTCGTCAGACTCACGCTCACCCAGCTGCCGCCGCTGTCCAGCTCGAGGCCCGCCTTCTCCGCCGTCGTGCAGGACCCGTCTATCGTCCCTCCGAAATCGTCGTCCATCGCGGACCCGACAACCACGTACCGGTCCCCCGGGTCCACGGTGGTGCCGGCAAACGTGTGGACGCCGGCCGCGCTGTACTTCAGCTTGTAGTTGGCAAGCGACAGCGTCTTCTGGAACGGGTTGTATATCTCGACAGCCCAGTAGTCGTCGTTGGAGGGCCCGTTTCCGGTCTTGTCCATCCAGAACAACTCGCTTATCGCCAGGTGACGCTCCACGCCGTAGTGGGCAGGATTAGCGCCATCTTTGTACTCATCCGGCTCGTCGTCGGAGTCGCGCCAGTCCTGTATCAGCGCCGTGACCCTTTCCCCGGACGTCGCGTTCCCGTCGAACGCCGCGGTGAGAGCGGCGTCCAGGTTCGCGACGGCTCCGTTCAGGGAGGCCCTGGGCGTCGGCGTGTTGGGCTGGTACTTCTCCGGATCACTCAGGAACGCCGGAGACCGGGTTGTCAGATGGTGCCGTATCATGTCCCATTCCTCGTGCAGGGCGTACACCTCGTCGCTGTCGCTCACCGCCCCGTCCCCGTCGTCGTCTATGCCGTCGTAGCCGTTGGCCGACCCGGTGAGGGACCTGCCGTCCTCGTCTATGCCGGCGTTGGGATGCCCCACCGACGGCTTGCTGGAGCTGTCATTGGGGTTGTACCCCCAGCGAAGCTCCTGGTAGTCCGGAATCGCGTTCGAGCTGCCGTCCGTGTCGCCGTCCGAGTTGGCGTTGTTGCCGTTGTTGTCCCTGCCGTCGTGGCCCGCGTCCACCACGCACTTCTCCAGCCGGCTCGCGAAGGGCGAGTTGATGCGTATCTCCATCTCGTCCAGCTCGTCGAAAGGCTGCCAGTGAGTGTGCGAGCTCGAATCCGCCGGATCAAACTTAGTGCTGTTCGATGCCCTCACGATCCAAAATCCCCCGATGCCGGGATTGGTCGTGGTGGTGATGGTCGTATCCGTATTGTCCAGCATACGATGCGGGGTACCGCCGCGTTGCAGCCGCCAGTCACACCTGGCTACGAACGGAAGGATTCCCGGCGTAGTCGACCAGCTCACCGTACACTTGTAGCCCTTTCCCGACACGTACTCCACCGCCGATATCGTGCCTGAGTCCTCGGAGAGGACCGTCGCCGGGTCCTCCCCCAGCCCGTATCCGCTGGAATCTCCCGAGACGCGCGACTTTATGATCGCCCTGGCGTACTCGTCAGTGAGGGTGATCTCCATGTTCTCCGGACCGACGCCCTTGATGAGCCGGGTGAGGCTTATCTCGAACGGGTCGTACCCCAGGCCGTCGTGATGGGTCTCCACCGGCCCCGCCAGGTTGCCTATAATGTTCACGCACGCACGCCCGGCGCCGTCGTCCCGCACGTGCGCGGTGTAGTCGCCCGAGTAGTTGCTGTTCACCACCTCGTGGTCGATCCACTTGGATTCCGGCGTTCCGTCCGCGGACAGGTCCACTTCCTGGTCCATCCACATCCACGCGTTGGCCAGGCCGAACACCCACACCTGTCCCGGCGGGACCTGGAAGATCCGCTCCGTGGCGTGAGTGCCGTAATCGAAGCGCTCCATCGTCGTGTAATCCCCTGCCGGGCACACCACCAGATTGGACGCCGGCGTCCCCGGCGGGCTCATGAACGTTCCGCCATCGGGCCTGCCTCCGTATTCATCGGCGTCGAAGACCACCATCTCCGTGCTGAGAAGGACCCCGTACGTTCCCTGGGTCCGATAGACACCCCATTCCGCCCCGTCGCACCACTCGTCCCAGCCCAGGCCGCCCGTCTTCACCAGACCTTCCCCGTAGTGGAACTGCGCGCCGTATTCGGAGCCCTTCTTCGCATCGTAGAGAGGAGGACCGCTCCCCGCACCTCCGTCGTAGCTGTAGTGATCGCCCCAGTCGTCGTCGTCGCCGTCCTGGTCGGACACCTCCCCTATCGGGAATACCTGGGTGTGGTTCCTCACCGCCAGCTTGTAGCCGCCCAGCAGACGATACTCGTCGCCGGCTGTGGCGATGCCGGTGAGGTCTCTGCCGGTGATGAAGTTCGTGCTCACGTTGAGCGACTTGGAGTTGCAGGTGTACACCACGCGCGTGTCGTCCCGGTTCACGTTGGGCTGGATGATCAGCCCCGCGAGGTACTGCAGCTTGGCCTCGCCGCCCTCGTCAGGCGGGGTGAACTTGCCGCTCTCGTCGGTCAGGCTGCTGCCCATCACGCCGCCGACCGTCCCGCCAAAGCACAGGTTGCCCTGCTCGTCCTGCGCGTAGTGGTACCAGCGCTCGTCGCCGTACTTGTCGAAGCGGGTGGTGGAGTCGTTGAAAATGTCCCGCAGGACGATCTGAAGGGCGGACTCGCATATCATGCGCGCCTGGGCGGTCTCCGCGTACGACACGGCCGCCTTGTTCTCGATGCGCGTCGTGGTGACGAGCGTTACCCCGATGAGGCAGAGAAGCGCGAGCACGCCCAGTATCACGATGAGGGCGATACCGCTCCTGTTCCCGTGCACTCCTCGAATCATGTGAATCCTCCCTTCGATTATTCCTGGCTTACGAGAATCGTATGAACGAACTTGATGCCGCTTCCGCAGAACGGATAGAGCCGCTTGTGGTTCTTGTCCTCCTCGCCGTCCCCGTTTGTGTCGAGAAACAGAAAGACGCCGCTCCCGTCGGTGATGTACGCGGTCACCCGGATCGCGCGCGGCAGCGTCGACAGGTTCGTCCACGACCCCAGACTGGCGGTCCAGTTACCGGTTGACGCGGACTGATATTCTATCTTCAAATCCGTCACCCCGCTGGCGACCACGTCGAAGCTCTTGTACTTACCCCACACCGTCACCGCGCTGTCAAAGTCGCCGTTGGTGGCGATCACCAGGTCGTCACCGTCGTTGTGAAGGCTGTAGTCGGTCGTGGTCGCCGGCTCGGTGTCGTCGTTCACGTAGTCTATGTACCGTCCCAGCCGGTTCTTCCTCACGTCCGCGTGGTCGCGGTCCTGCAGCCAGTAGGCGACCTCCGCCATGCGGGCGCCGCCCGGATTCATTGTGCTGGTAAGGAGTCGGATCGCGTCCTTCTCGTGCGGCATGTCGTCACTTCCTTCCGGAGCGTCATACGTATAGTCGGCCACCTGGAAGTACTTGCCGGCCGTCTGACTGTAGTGCCGGCCCGCCAGCACCGCGCCGGAGATGTCCCTCTCCATGAACTCGAACATCGCGCGCGCGTTCTGGTGTATCTCCACCCACGCGTGGGTCTTCCGCCCTATCTTATCGGCGGTGCGGAAGGTCTGGAACATGAGCGCGACGAGGAGCAGCATCAGCACCATCGCCACCATCATCTCGATCAGCGTGAAACCCCCGGTCTTCTTCATATTACTGCTCCCATACCGTGCCGTTGAAGAAATACACCGGCTTGCAGGCGTTGATCTGTGACAGATTGCCGGTCGGGTCGTACTTCTCGTCGTACACCAGAATGATCACCTTGTGCATTCCGCCCGATTCGTCGTATATCTGGTACGATGAGCCGGACCCCGGCGAGGAACCCCACCCTCCCACGCTGACGGCCTTCTTCGTGTTGCCGGTTATGGGCTTCCAGTTGGGCGCCCCGGTTCCGCCGGAGATATAGATCACCACGCTCGAACCGGCGGCGGAGAACTGGTTCTTCACCCACGCCTTATCGTCGTCGGTCAGCCAGTTTCCGACCACGCTCGAGGCGGTGCCGGAATCGATGAGCGACCTGCTCCCGTTCTCGCAGAAGACCGCGAGCCAGGAATACATCGCGGTCGACGAGGCATCGTCCATCGCCACCGCCGCCGTCGAGGGCATCACGCACCCCGGTCCGACGATCTGGAAGCTGTCCCCGACGCGCACCCCCTGGTGTATCAGGTCCGACAGCTTCGCCGGCACCGTGATGACCTCGTCGGTGCTAGACGACACGTTCAGATTGAGTCCGGAGATTTCGCACAGCTTGCCGCGACCCCTGCCCGAGGTCATCAGCAGGAAATAATTCTTGATATTATTCCTCCATCCGGGACTGCTGTCATCCGACTGCCAGTTGCCGATGTTCTCGACTCTGATGTCGGTCTTGTCCGGATCGCCGTTTGCCGAGAGGGTCTTGATGGATTGGCCGAACCTCAGGTCGTCGGGCGATGGCTCCGGCCACCAGCCGTAGGCGTCACTTCCATTGTCGCCATTGTGGTCTGCATGCCACTTCAGGTCACTATCCGACCCGGAATCGTCGATATTGCCATCGATCGCGTCAGCCAGGATCTCCGCGAAGGCGCTCCTCGCCACGCCCGACGCGGTGGAGATCTCCATCACCCGCTGGGTGGAATACAGCGCCTTGGGAAACAGCGCCAGTATGCTCACCAACCCTATCGAAAGGAGAAGGAGAGCGATGGTGATCTCGACCAGGGTCAGACCCCGTCTGTCGCACCTGATCCGGTAAAGGATATCTCTCATTGTGTTCCTCCGAAGACTCGCGTTTCTACTCGCCGGGATGGCTGCATACCTTCGCGACGCCGGTAATCTTGTTTATCTTGATATATATCTGCCCGTTGGGTACCACGATGGGCTCGTCGGTGATTCCGTCCCCCTCGAAGTCCCAGTCGTTGTTCGCCTCTCCGCTGTCGGTCGTTCCCTTCACCCGGTCCAGGCCGTAGTCCCACACGTACTCGCTGGTGAGGTTCTTCCCCCAGCCGCTCGCGTGGTCGAACGCCTCGCATTCCCAGAACCCGTCGCTGTCTCCGCCGTACCCGGTCGTGCGGTCGTAGTGATCGATGTAGAACTGCAGCTCCCGGTCCCGAACGTCCTTCAGGATGATCAGCCGGTCGTACCACTGGGTGGAGTACGCGTTCACCATGGCGGGCTTCCACGCGGAGTCGTAGTCCATGTCCACCCTGCCGGCCTTCAGCCGCCCGTCCTTCTCGAACTCGATGGGAAACTGCGTCAGGTCCGGCACGATGAAGTCCGGAAGGGTATAGACGTTCTTCCAGAGGACCACCCGGTCCCACCACGTCTTACAGCCGCTGGAGTCACCCGTGTACTGCCTGAACTTCATGCCGGTGAGGTACCAGTCGTTCTTGAGCCCCATCTCCGCCGTGGAGGCGGCCAGCTGGACCCATTTCCCCTTCTGCGGAAGGTCCCCCTTGTCCACGAACCAGGTCGCCCCGTCCTGAGTGATGCCGGTGCCCCACTTCATCGTCGCGGTCCAGCCCTGGTCGGCGCCGGTCCCGTCGTCCGCCCGGACGCTGAACCCCACCCCCTCGACGAGCGGCCCCAGGTACACCCACATCCCCAGCACGTCGCCGTCCGCCACCTCCTTGCGATCGTCCCTGTCGCTGGCCGACTCCGTGTCGTCGGACTGCATGAATCCGAACGTCTTCTCCCCTGCCGCGTTCTGAACAGGGGTCCGCGTCCAGCAGTAACCGAACATGCCACCGCCCACATTGAACAGCGTATCGGGAGCGGTGGTACCCGTAAGCACATACTGTGTCTCCCAATTGGGGTTGTTGTACCACTGCGGATACGAGTTGCTGTTCGTGCCGCCGAACCACTCGCTGACGTTCGTCGGAAGGGCCCACCGGGGCGGCTGGGCGCGGAGGCATATCGGAAGCACCTGGATGGAGCCCGGCTCCTGGGCGATCGCCGCCGTCCTGGCACGGAGCAGGGCCGCCTTCACCTGGTTGGCCCCCTGCACCAGCGCGCGTCGCCTCAGCATCGGTGCCAGCGCGGGAGCAGTGAGCACCGCCAGGACGACCATGATCCCGACCACCAGGATGAGCTCTATCAGCGTGTAGCCGTGTCTCTTCTTCATTCGATTACCTCTCGACGATATCGTCGTTCGTCCCCGCTTCCTGGTCCGGCCCGTTGCTCTTCAGCACCGGCTCGCCGTCCTCCAGCCTGTAAACCACCTCCTGCTGCCACGGGTCTATCCAGTACATGTCCCCCGAGACGCTGAAATTGCAGTTGTAGTAGCCGTACAGCGCCGGCACCAGGGCCCCGGTCCTTCCGGACGACGGGATGTCCCGGGGCGGATACCCCCCGTAGGCCTCCAGGTATTCGTCCAGCGCGCTCAGCACACTGGTCATCTCGGCCCGTATCGCGTTCAGCGCCATCTTCTCGTGCATCTTCCACACCGCCACGCCGAGGGCCGCGGCGAGCATTGCGATGATTGCCATCACGGCCAGCATCTCGATGATGGTGAATCCTTCCCTGTGTCGCGTCGTCATCACGCTAGTCCTGCCAGTTGCAGATGTTGTCGGGGCTGGTGGTCACGTCCTTGTCCGGACCGCCGCTCAGGAAGTCCACCGTTTCCTTGTTGTCGGTCTCGGGGGAGTCGAATTCGGCGTTGGTCAGGTCATCACCGTACGAGGTCGGGGGATCGTCGCCTCTATAGTCGGTGCCCTCCGAGAAGTTGTTGTCGTACACGATGACTTCACCCCACGAGTCAATGATATGGCTCTCCAGGCTGGTTGGATTATTCGTGTCGAGCTGCTTCCCGTCGAACGTCATGTACGGACCCCAGGAAGGCGCCCCGCCCCGGGAGACCTCGGTAATGAGCGCCCTGAACAGCATGTTGTTCGCCTCCGCCCGGTCGGGATCGCCCGAAGCGTTGTCGGAATCCGGCGGATACTTTCCCCAGTCGTTGAAGTAGGTGGTGCACGCCAGGTCCATGTTCTTTATCAGCGTGATCGTCGCCGCCTTCCTCATCTTGATGACCACCGCCCGGATGCCGGCGAGCAGCATCCCGGCGAGGATGCAGATAATCGCGATAACCACGAGCAGCTCGATCAGCGTGAAGCCCCGTCTCGTCTTCTTCATACGTCCTCCATTCGCTTTCTGGTTGGGGGACACGATACGGCCTTCGGCCTTTATCATGTCCCCGTTCCCTTTATCATGTCCGTCTCGTCCATATTTATAGCGGCAAAATCCGTGCCACGATGGATTCCCCCTCAGAGCCCGTATAGCGGCTTATTCGGCCTTCTCGGTGACAAAGTATGTTACCCAACGGGACCATCGTTACGATTCGGTAACACTCCATTGAAAACCTCTTTCATAATCTCGCCCGCCACCGGCGCGGCGACGGCCCCTCCCTTGCCCCCGTGCTCGATAATGACGACGATGCACACCTCCGGTTTCCGGTACGGCCCGTACGCCACGAACCAGGCGTGGTCCTTCTTGCCCTGCACCTCGGCAGTCGCGGTCTTGCCCGCCAGGTCCACGTTCCTCTGACACGCCGCCGCGCCGGTCCCCCATGGCGTGTTCACCACCATCCACATCCCTTTGCGCACCACGTCGAGCGTCCTCGATCTGATCTCGATCTTCTTGCGAACGACCGGAGTCGATTCCATCACGCGCGGGCTCACCAGATACCCCCCGTTAGCGATGGCCGCCACGCATCTCGCCACCTGCAGCGGCGTGACCATCACGCTTCCCTGGCCTATGCACAGGTTGAGCGTGTCTCCTCCCGACCAGTGGCGCCCGGTGTTCTCCGGTGCCGGCAGCAGGCCCGGCCGCTCGTGAGGGATGTCCACCCCCGTCTTCGATCCGTAGCCGAGCCTCTTCCCCCACGCGACTATCGGCCGCGGGCCCATCTTCTCGGCCAGCTTGTAGAAGAATACGTTGCACGACTGCTGAATCGCCTGTTCCAGCTTCAGCTCGCCGTGACCGCTCTTCCGCCAGCACTTGAACGCACGGCCGCCCACCTCGTGAAACCCGATGCACCCGAACGTGGCGTCCCGCGTGATCGTGCCCGTCTCCATCCCGGCGACGGCCGTCACCAGCTTGAATACGGACCCGAGCGGATAGCAGCCCTGGGTGACCCTGTTGATGAGAGGCTTGTTCGGATCTTCAAAGAGGGCTTTCACCCGTTTGTTGTCCCTCGGGGGAGAAAACGCGGCGGGGTCGTAGCCGGGCCGGCTCGCCATCACGATCACCGCGCCGTCGTTCACGTTCATCAGCACCGCGGCCGCCGGCCGCTCCCCCAGCTCCTTCTCCGCAACCGCCTGCAGGCAGAGATCCAGATTCAGCCGTATCTCCGCGCCGGCCTTCGACGCCACCTCCAGCAGGACATCTTCGCTTCCCTGCTTGTAGTTCCGCTCGACCACCCTTCCCCCGCGCTTGCCGCGCAGAGCGTTCTCCTGCACCATCTCCACGCCGGCGCGCCCCAGGTTGTCGCTCAGACGGTATCCGAGCGGAATCAGCTTCTTCGGCTCCCCCTCCCGCATCGGCCCGACGTACCCCACCACCTGGCACGCACGGTCCCCCTCCGGGTAGTGCCTCTTCGAACCTATCTTCACGATGATGCCCGGAAAGTCCTTCTGCCGCACCGCCACCTGTTCGGCGATGTCGTATCCCACCGAGTGAGCGACCAGCTTCAGAGGGTCCTTCTCCCATTCCTCCCATTCCTCCCACTCCTGCCACTCCTCTCTCTCCGGATCGGGCTCGGGAAGCTTGGGGTCCGCTTTGCCGTGCCTCCGCAGCAGGGCGAGGAGGTTGCCGAAGCCGGTCGCGAGGTTGTCCACCCGGCGGTCCGCGAACGCGTCGAAGGTGAGTATGTCCTCGGCCAGGACGGCGCCGTTCCGGTCCGCGATCTTCCCCCGGGGGGCCTCCACCGTCTCCTTCGTACGCCGGGTCTGAAGGGCCTTCAGCTCGTAGAAGTCCCCCAGCCACACCTGCAGGTACCACAGACGCGCTTCCACTATCAGGAAGGCCAGAAACATGAAGGCGAAGAGTGCCAGCACCCTCCGTTTCGGATCAGCTCTGGATTCTTTCAATCAGCGCCTCACACCGACACCAAGCCATTTGCGGGACATCCTCATAAATGGATGGAAGAATACCACAAGCGGAGGCACGAGGAAACTGGAGGCGAACCCTTCGTGCAGACTGCCGTAGATGTCCCGCGGGTGCAGCCCGGCGACCATCACGCAGATCGTGTTCGCCACGGACGCGGCAGCGAACGCGAGGAGCGCCTGGGTGATGGGGTGCTCGATGAACGCCCGCTCCGCCACGTACGAACAGCCGAGGCCGACCAGGAAGTACAGCAGCGCGTACGTGCCGAACGGTGTGCCGGAGAACATGTCCACCGTCAGTCCTACCATCCAGCCCGCCATGCACGCGGTCTCCCACTGCGTCTTTATCGCCAGCGCGATCACCAGCGCGAGCAGCAGGTCGGGCCTGACGCCCCATACCCTCACGTCTCCCAGGAACGTGGTCTGAAACGCCGCCGCCACGATGACGATCGCGAGGACCCGTTCCCACCTCAGTATCCTGTATATTCTCTCCGGACTCATGCTCGAATCCCGTCAGCGTCTCCGCGAACTCCCGTCCTTGCGCGTCCCGCGGCTCTTCTCTTCCTGATTCCGGGGCTCCGTCAGCCTTTTCAGCACCACCACCGTGATCGCCAGGCGCGGCTTCGCAACCGGCGTCACCCTCAGATCCACCGTCAGCCCCTTCTTTCTCCAGAAACAGTCCGTGACCGTTCCCACCACCAGGCCAGGGGGGAACACCCCGTCCGTGCCGGACGTCACCACCGTCTCGCCCACCGCCATGATCTTCTCCGTCACGACGTAGGACATCACACAGTCCCGACCTCCTCCTCGCACCACCCCTCTCAGCTGCTGCTTCAGCAGGATTCCGGCGGCGGTCCACCCGGTATCGGTCACCAGCCTCACCCGGCTGGACCACCGGTGCACCTCGTCCACCGTCCCGAACACCGACTCGTCTATCACCACCCCGCTTCCCTCCACCACCCCGTCCGCCGAGCCGACGTCGATCTCCACCGTTCCTCCCCACTGCGCCGCGTCCGTGGCGATGATGCTCGCGGAGATGAATCCCCATCTCTGTAGAGGCGGTTTCTGCCCGAGGCGGCTGAGCTGTTCGATCTTCTGATCGCGAACGGCGATCTCGTTCGACAGCTTCGCCACGGTGCGCTCCAGCTCGTCGATCCTGTTTCGCAGTCCGTCCATCTCGGTCGGCGCCCGCCGCACGGACCTGGCCGTCGCGGCGGCCGCCTTGCGGGGCCAGAACATGAACGCGGAGGCGATGGAACGCACGGGAAGGAATACGTCTGAAGGCATCGAGAGGAAAGCTATCGAGAAGAATGCGAGGGCTATCGGAAGCTTGGGAAGACGACGCAGCCTCGCATCAAGATTCATCATCCCCACTTTCGAGGACCTGCTTCAGCTCGTCCAGATTCTCGAGCACCATGCCCGTTCCTCTGGCGACGGCCGTCACCGGATCGTCGCCGATCACCGCCGGCAGTCCGGTCTCCTCGCTCAGGACCCTGTCGAGGTTCCTAAGCTGCACGCCTCCGCCGACTAACGTCATGCCGCTGTCGACCAGGTCGCCCGCGACCTCAGGCAGGGTCTTCTCCAACGTTCGCTTTATGGCCTGGACTATCGCCTCGACCGGTTCCCTGAGAGCTTCCCGGATCTCCTCCGAGCTCACGGTGGCGCGCCGGGGCAGGCCCGCGATCATGTCGCGGCCCTTTACCTCCATGGTCAGTTCCTCTTCCAGGGGGTACGCCGAGCCGACTTCGATCTTGATCCTCTCCGCGCTTCTCTCGCCGATCAGAAGGTTGTACGTCTGCTTCATGTAGCTGATGATCGCCTGGTCCATCTCGTCGCCCGCGATACGGATGCTCTCCGCCGCCACGAGACCGCCGAGCGAGATCACGGCGACCTCGGTGGTGCCCCCGCCGATGTCCACGATCAGGCTTCCATGCGGCTCCGCCACGGGCAGGCCGGCGCCGATCGCGCCGGCGATCGGCTCCTCGATGAGGAACACGTCCCGCGCGCCCGCTCTCTCCGCGGAGTTCGTCACCGCGCGCTTCTCCACCGCGGTGATGCCCGACGGGATGGATATCACGACGCGGGGCTTGATGCCCCAGGACCTGTTGTGGACCTTCCTGATGAAGTACCTGAGCATCGCTTCGGTGATGTCGAAATCCGCGATCACGCCGTCCTTCAGCGGCCGGATCGCCACGATGCTGCCCGGGGTCTTGCCGAGCATGTCCTTGGCGACGTCTCCCACCGCGTTTCCGTCGTCCACCACGATGTTGGTCCCGCGCTTCACGGCCACGACGGAGGGCTCGCAGAGCACCACGCCCTTGCCCTCGAGGCAGACCAGCGTGGTGGCTGTGCCCAGGTCGATTCCCATGTCCGTGGAAAACAGTCCGAGTATGTTATCGAGAAACACTAGAACACTCCCCTTTCCGGCGCGGCGATGCTACGTATCTCGTTGCTGTCAAAGGATTATGCAACGCCGGCCTCCTTTCTGTCAACGAAAAGTTACCGCCTGAAGCGGATACACGGGTTCCGATTCCCAATACGTGTTTATCGGCTAAACCACTGTTATTCCTTGACTTGAAATCGCGAATTCCGGGGACATGATTCCTTCGTGTCCCCGGAATTCGGAATTTCATGTATAATCCCTCATCCCCGATTTCTGAAAAGGAGTTCTCCATGAGCCGCTCTCCCGTCTTCTCCCCCTCTCTCCACCACCGTCACGTCATGGACTCGATCCGGCCCGCCCTGTCCTACCGCGGGGGCGACGTCGCCGCGTGGCAGCGAAGGCTCCGGAAGAAGCTCAAGGAGCTCGTCGGGATCATGCCCGACACGCGGGTGCCGCTCCGCGCCCGCTCCCTGTGGAAGCGGGAGCACCGGCTCGGCACGATCGAGAAGATCGTCTTCGCCGCCGAGCCGGCCTCGGACGTCCCCGCCTACGTCTGCCTTCCGAAGAAGGCGGAGCCGCCCTACACCTTCATGATCTGTCTGCAGGGACACTCCACCGGCATGCACAACTCCATAGCGGTCCGGCAGGACGACGAGACCGTGCCGCTCAAGATCGAAGGCGACCGCGACTTCGCGATCGGCTGCATGCGGCGCGGCATCGCCGCGCTCTGTATCGAACAGCGCTCGTTCGGCGAGCGGAAGGAAAAGGTCCAGAAGCAGATCGGGTCGCACGGCTGTCACGACGCCACCATGCAGGCGCTGATGCTCGGCAGGACGCTGATCGGCGAGCGGGTGTTCGACGTGGACCGGGGAATCGACTACCTGAAAACCAGGAAGGACGCGAACATGAAACGAGTCGGGGTGATGGGAAACTCCGGCGGCGGCACGATATCGGTGTTCTCCGCCGCGCTCCTTCCGCGGCTCAGCTTCGCGATGCCGTCGTGCTATTTCTGCACGTTCCGCGATTCGATCATGTCCATCTACCACTGCATGGACAACTACATCCCCGGGCTCTACCGTTACGCGGAGATGGCCGACGTGATGGGACTCTTCGCGCCGCGTCCGGTGGTGATCGTGGCGGGCAGGAAGGACCCGATATTTCCGATAGAGGGCGTACGCGAGGCGTTCAGGAGCCTGAAGAGAATCTATCGCGCGGCCGGCGCGGCCGACCGGTGCCGGCTTGTCGTAGGTAGCCAGGGTCACAGGTTTTACGCCCGCTCCGCCTGGCCGGAACTGCTGAAGATCCTCTAGTCCTTCTCGCCGTTTCCCGGACCGCCCTTCGCCCGGGCCTCTTCTTCGCGGTCCTTCTTGCCCTCGTCCTCGCGCTCTTCCTCTCTCCGCTCCCTCTCATCCCCGTGTCGTCTTTCCCCCATCCGCTCCTCTATCTCCTGGAGAGCGTTGCGCGCGTGTCCCGCCATAATCGTATCGGGGAACTTCTCGACGATCGTCCCGAATATCTCCTTCGCTCTCTCCAGGTTCTCCCGCTCGAGGTGATGCCACCCCTGGCCAAGCAGGCGGTGCGCCTCGACGGCAGGTCCCACCGTATTCTTCAGCTCCTCGTTCTTCATCTCCTCGACGCTCACTCCCTCCAGCCCCCACATGAAGAGCGTCTTCTTCGCTTCCCGCCCCTGCCGGGTATCCGGCTGCTCCTTCACGAGATCCTGCAGCTTCCCAGCCGCCTCGACGTACTTCCCGATACCGGCCAGCTGACGCGCCCTCTCCAGCGACTCCCACCGGCCGCTGTCTTCCTGAAGAAGCTTCTTCACCGCGGCGTCGATCTCCCCCGCCTTCTCCTCGGTCACCTCCTTCGGCTTCACCCCCCACTCCCTCAGCTTCGCGGAGGCCCGCATGCCCGCCTCGTGAAACGGGTAGTCCTGCGCGAGCTTCGCGAGCAGCCTGGCGCCCTCGTAGGGAGCGACCTCCCGGGCCACCCGGGTGGCTCTCTCCAGAAGCTCCTCGAGACCGTCTTCGTTCCCGCCGGCGGCCAGTCGAATTCCCCCTTCCTCTTTCTTCTCCGGCGCCACCTTCAGGGACGTCATATCCTCCCGCAAACGATCCAGCCCCAGCCGGGCTTCCTCCAGAAGCTTCGCCTGCGTCTTCAGCGAATTGAGCAGAGCCGCATTCTCTTTGCGAAGCTCCTCGATCTGACTCCTGAGCAGATTGTTCGTCTCAGACTGTCCTCCCACGTCGCAGCCGGCCGCGAGCACGAGTATCGAAACCGCCAGCCCCGTTACCATCATGCGTTTCATCCGCACACCCCCTTCTCCAGGTCCTTGTCGTTTCCGGAGATATCTTACCTGGCCGGGTGCACCAACGCAATTGCATCCCTGGTGGTGCCGACGCCCTTGCAACACCCCCCCCCGCGATGGATAATAGCGGTTATGTCTGAGGTCCAGGGATTCCTCTTCGTATGCGACGCCGCCCACGTCGATCAGGCGACCGGTAAGCTCAGCGTCATCGGCATATTCGACCGGATCCGGTCCAAGAGATTCCCCTTCAAGCACCGCTCGTGCACGATAGTCGCCAAGATCGCCTGCATCGAAGGACAACACGAGGCCGCCTTTCATTTCAGGGATTCGTCGGGCGTCGATTTCATGCCGCCGTGCAAGCCGGTGAAGTTCACCTCCCCTCCGGTGGGAAGCACCACGGTAACGGTCGAGGTAAAGGGCCTGCACTTCCCGAGGGAGGGATTCTACGAGATCCAGATGCTCGTGGACGACCACCCCGTGAAGAAGACCGAACTCACCGTCGATCGCGCCGGCTAGTCCTTCTTCGCGCTTCTTTCTCCCGTCGTCCATATCACCGCCGCCGACCCCGCCAGCAGGAGTATGCCGGACACCAGCTGGCCGGGCGTCAGCTTCTCACCGAATATCCAGTAGGACAACAGGATCACCAACAGGCAGGACAGCAGAACGAACGTGGCGCATATCGAAACCCCCAGCCCCTTGATGGCGATGTAGTATGTGGTGTGCGCCAGGGCGATGCAGCCGATCCCCGACACCACGAGTACCCCGTTTATCCAGAGCGGCACCTCCAGTATCCTTCCAAGATTCCCGAACGCGAACGCCAGCACCGCCAGCGCCACGGTCGTGTAGCCGCTGACGACGACGAACGCGTCCGCGGGGTCCACCACCTTCACCACCCGCCGTATCTGTATCGAGTACATCGCCCACCCCAGCGCCGAGGACAGCACCAGCATCGTCCCCAGATCAAACCGGGCGCCCAGCGTCCCCGGCCTGAGAAAGGTGATGCCGGCCATCCCGATGAGGGACAGGACCGATCCCAGGATGAACTTCGGGCTCTTCACCACGTTCCGCTCCTCGGGGAATAACACCACGGCGAGTATGATGGAATACAGCACCCACGTTCGTCCCAGCACCGCCGCGAAGGCGGGATAGACGGTGTAGAGCGCCGCGGCCCACAGCGTCTGGAAGCATATGTTGGGTATCGTCGGGCCCAGCAGACGGAGCAGGTGGGACCTCTTCATCCTGAATACGTTCCGCCCGCGCGCGAACGACAGCGCGAGCACGAAAATGAAGCTGACACCGTACCGGTACATGTTCTGGGTGAACCCGTCGTAGTGCGTCGAGAGGTACTTGATGGCGATGGGAGGAAACGCCCAGAGCACCGTGGTTGCCGCCAGACTGAGGATCGAGACGACCCGCTGCCGGTTCACTCCCCGGGCACCTTCCTCTTCGAAGCTCCGCTTTTCCTGGCTTCCTTCCTCATACGCTTCTGTATCCGGCGGCCCGTATAGGCGGCGACGGCGCGCAGTTCCTCGTGGGACAGACTGCCGCCTCCATCGGCACGGTACAGGTGATAGAAACGCATTCTCTCCGCCCTGGTGAAGGTCGGGACATCGTTGAGCTGGCCAAGGTTCTTCACGATCCGCACCAGCCCGAGACGGCGGTGCGGCCTGACGGCCTCGGTATCAACCAGGTATGCCAGGAACGGACCGTTGTCCCCCTCCGACCCCGGCGCGGGTACCAGGAGAAAGTTCTTGGCGCTCCAGTCGCTGTGATACACGTCCGCTCTGTGGAGCGCCGACGCGATGGGCGCCACCGCCGAGACGACGGCGGCCCTCGTCTCGGACAAGGGCTGAGCGCGCGCGACTTCCTTGAGCGTGGACGCGTTCTCGATGAAGTCGGTGATGAGAAGAGACCCGGCGCCGCTGAGCGCGCTCTCGACGAACGCGAGCGGCTCGGGGGTGGGCACCCTGTTCACCTCCAAGGCGTTCGCGGCCAGCCAGGCCCGTCTCGTCCTGCTTCCCGTGAAGCAGGACAGGATGGCGCGGAACGCGCCTCTCGACTTCTCCTCCTTCACGAAGACGGCGGGACTGTCCTCCTTCCACAGACACTCGACACGGGTGGCGAACGAGCTCGATGAATCGTGCACCCGGGGGGCCACCACCTCGCCGGCGCGGTGCATGTTGACGATTCGCTGCACGTCTTCCGCGCTCAGGCTCCGCTTCCGGTAGATCCTGAACCCCGGCCTGCGGTCTATCGTGAAACGAGAGCTTTCCTTGATGCACCGCACGCTCCTGCTCTTCAGGTGCCGCTTGTGTATCTTCTCGGCGAGCGCGGCGACCCGCAGGAAAACGCGCCTTACGTTATTGCTGCCCACCAACTTACAGTAATGGTCGACGCCCCTCCTCGCCTCCTCTTCGTCGAAGCAGGTGCCGGACGGCCCGAACAGCTTGGCGAGATTCGCGTACCGTCCGCTGGTTCCGATCCTCTTGGACACCCGGTGAAGATCTATCACGTGCAGCTTGCCCGCGGAAGTCACGAGCACGTTGCCCGCGTGCAGGTCACGATGATAGACCCCCGCGGCATGCAGCGCGTGAACCAGCTCCGCCGCGGCCTCGGCGAGCCGTTTTCTCTTGTCCGGTTCCGCGCCGTCGAGGCGCTCGGCCAGTGTCTTGACGTCGCCCAGGTGGATACACGCGAAGTAGGCCTCGTCCAGAAGCCCGCCCCGCTTTCTCTCCCCGAACGCGACGGCCTCCACGGAATCCAGTCCCGCCTTCGCAAGCACGCGGGACATCTCCCACTCCGTTTCGGCCTTTGACGGAATCACGAAGTACTTCATCGACTCGGCAACGCCCCTGATGCGGTAGGTTTTTATCACCAGATGGCCGACCGAGAGCACGGTGCGGACCATGTTCTCTTTGATCACGGTGCAGGGCAGATCGTCCGTCTGTCCCCTGGAGACGGGGATCACGACGTTCTTCACCTTCTCCAGGTACCTGTCCGCGACCCGCCAGGTCACTCCGTTCTCGACGATCTCCGTATAGTCAGCCATTCGTCCTCACAGCAACGACATAGGATCCACGTCCACGATCATCCTGGTGCCTCTCACCGGCTTCTCTCCCACGCTTCTCACCGCGCGCCCTATCGCTCCCGCGTCGGGCGATTTCAGAAGCACGTGCCACCGCCAGTGCCCTTTCACCTTTGCGATCGGCGCGGGCGCCGGCCCCAGCACCTGAACGTCCGCGCAGTCCCGCGCCCTGGCCGCCGCCTCGACCGCCGCCGCGCTCACCCGTTCCTCGTCTTCTCCGCTGCACAGCAGTCGGGCCAATCGGCCGAAAGGAGGATACCCCAGGTCCTTCCTCGCGGCAAGCTCCTCGTGCGCGAAACCGTCAAAGTCGTATACGGCGGCGTATCGTATGGCGTAATGCTCCGGATTGTCCGTCTGGATCACCACGTGCCCGCCCTTTTCGCTCCTCCCGGCGCGCCCCGCCACCTGGCAGGCGAGCTGGAAGGTCCTCTCCGCCGCCCTGAAATCCGGAAAGGTGAGGATGGTGTCCGCGTCCACGATCCCGACGACCGTGACGTTCGGAAAGTCATGTCCCTTCGCGATCATCTGGGTGCCGACGAGGATATCCACCTCGCCGGCTCTGAACGCGGAGAGCAGCTCGCCCAGCGCGGTCCTCTTCTTCATCGTATCGCTGTCCATTCTCCTCACCACCGCCCGGTCCCAGACCTTCTCCGCGGCCGCCGCCACCTTCTCGGTGCCCACCCCCATGTACTTCACGCCGGCGAAGCCGCATTCCGGACACGCGCTCGGCGGATCCGTCTCGGACCCGCAGTAATGGCAGACGGCGCGGGACGCCGCCTTGTGGTACGTCATGGATATCTCGCAATTCACGCAGCGGAGCACGTGACCGCACCGCGGGCATCTCACCACGGTGGAGAATCCCCTCCGGTTGAGAAACAGCATCACCTGGTTCTTCGCCGCGAGCGCCTGTTTCACGACCGTCACCAGCTTCCGGGAGAACAGCACCGGTCTCTTCGCCCACGCCTTCTCCTCGCGCATGTCCACGATCTCCGCCGGCGGGAGCTTTCCCCCCGCGACGCGGCGGCTCAGCACCAGCCGCTCCTTCGAGACGTGAAAGCTCTCGAGAGACGGGGTGGCGGAGCTCAGCACCACCACCGCGTTCTCGATGCGCGCCCTCTCCAGCGCCACGTCGCGCGCGTGGTAGCGGGGCACCGTATCCTGCTTGAACGTGTTCTCGTGCTCCTCGTCGATCACCACCAGCCCCAGGTCTCTCACCGGCGCGAACACGGCGGACCGGGCCCCTATCACCACGTCCGCGCCGCCGTCCCGTATCCTCTTCCACTCCTGGTACCGCTGGCCCGACGTGAGCTTGCTGTGGAGGACGGCGACGCGCTCGAACCGCTCGCTGAACCGCTCCACCGTCTGCGGGGTCAGGCTTATCTCCGGGACCAGCACGATCGCCTGCCGCCCCCGCGTCACCACCTCCGCGATGGCGCGCAGGTACACCTCGGTCTTGCCGCTCCCGGTGACGCCGTGAAGGAGCACGGTGGACGGCTCGTCCCGGCCGACGCCCTGCAGAATGTGATCGAGTGCTTTCTGCTGTTCGTCCGTCAGACGGTGGCCCGTGCCGAGAGGGCGCCGCTCCAGCGGCCTCTCCTTCACCTCCTTCAGCACTCCCTTTTCGACCAGGGCGTTGATGGGACCGCGGGAACACGGGACCAGCTTCTCCAGGTCCGTGGCGACGTACGCCCCGCCCTTCTCCTGGAAGAACGATACGATCTTCGCCTGGGCCCTTGCCTTCCCGGCCTTCTCCCGGGCCTCGTCCGCGGGAACGGCCAGCGCGAGCAGGCGCGGAAGACGCTCCCCGGTGCCGTGCCTCACCCCGGCGGGCAGGGCGGCCTCCAGCGCCTCTCCCCACGAGCAGGCGTAGCGCTCCGCGACCCACCTGGTGACGCGGAGCATCTTCTCGTCGAGAAGCGGCGTCTCGTCGAGCACCCGTATGATGTTCCTGATCCCGGGGACGTCGGACGTGTCGACAAGCTCCGCGCAGTATCCCACGGTGACCCGGGGGCCGAACGGCACCACCACCCGCGCGCCCGGCACCAGCACGTGTTCGATCGAGGAGGGAACGCCGTACGTGAAGAGCTTGTCCACCGGCAGGTTCATCGCGACCCGGGCGAACATCCGGTGCTATTCCTCTTTCGGCGGAGCGAAGGTCTTGAAGAAATCGGATTGGACCCGGCGCGACATGATGTCGCCGATCATCGGCTCGATGTCCCGGTAGCGCTCGAAGACCTCGGGAAACCGGTCCCGCTGCCCCAGGATATGCGCGGCCGTTTTCTCGACGCTCTCGAAGCCTTCCGACGCGCCCAGACACTCGTCGAGCCAGTCACGGAGGGCCGACAGCTCCCTCTCGTACTCCTCCGGCGTTTCGCATACGTCGTCTTTGAACTGCCGCATATCCGCGCATCATACCACACCCGTGCTGCGTTCTGTAGGGGCAGGCCGAGGGAACGTGCTGCCGCCGCGCGCTTGCCTCTTCTTTTGCATTCTGATACTCTGCCGTCCAATGGCACATACAAAACGGCGAGAGTACAGGTACTACATCACCTGCCGCATCTGCGGAAAGCAGTTCCGTAACCTGGGATGGAGCCACCTCCGCCTGCACAAGACCACCACGGAGAAGTACAAGAAAAAGTACCGCGTGGACTACGTCTACAGCGAGCATCTCCGGAAGAGCATATCCGAGGGAAAGACGACGAAGACACGCCGGAGCCGGTACCGGCCCAGAAGCAGGAAGGGGATCATCCGGGCGCTCAGGCGTTACGCCGCGAAGCAGCGCCCGCTGACGTGCCCGTGGCTGGAGAAGAGGGACGTCAACCTGGTGAAGCAGGCGCTGTACGCGTTCGGAAGCTGGTACGACGCGCTCGACGCGGCGGGACTCCATCCCCGCAGGTTCCGACGCTGGTCGGAGAGAAAGGTGATCGACGACATCAGGCGCCGCGGACGCGCCGGGGAGTCCCTCAGGCTCTCCGTCGTCCAGAGAGAGGACCGGTACCTGTACGGCGCGGCGCGCAACCGCTTCGGCTCGTGGCGCGGAGCGGTCGAGAAGAGCGGCTTCGCCTACGCGAAGATCACCGGGAAGAAGACGCGGTCCCGCGAGGCGGTGACCCGGGACCTGAAGGCGTGGGCCCGCACGCACGGGTCGCTCCAGGCGAAGACGATGCGGGAGAAGAACCGGCCGCTGCTGGAGGCGGTCTACCGGCGCTTCGGCAGTCTGGAATCCGCCGCGAAGAAGCTGCGCCTTCCCTACTCGAGCCGGACGCATCGCTGGTCGAAGCAGGAGGTGCTCCGGCAGATGCGGGGCAGGAAACGGCTCGCGAAGTCCCTCCAGGCCAGGCCGGTGGCGCTGGAGGACAACCGGCTGTATCAGGCCGCGCGCAAGCACTTCGGCTCATGGCCGGCGGCAATGAACGCGGTCGGCGTCGATTATCGCGCGATCAACCGGCACCGGTCCCGCACGCGAGAGACGATCGGGCGCGACCTGCGAGCGTGGAGCAGGAAACACGGAGCGCTGAGCTGCCGGCGCCTGGGAGAGACGGACAAGGCGCTGCTGGCCGCGGTATACCGGGTGATAGGGTCGCCGAAGAAGGCGGCGCGTATTTTCGGACTGCGCCATGACGATCTCAGGAGAAACCGGTAGTATGAAATCCGCCGTCTTCGTCACACGCTGTCCGTCCTACGATGCCGCCCTGTTGCGCGAGTGCGTACGCCGGTGCCTTGCGCACGCCGATCCGGACTCGACGCGGGTATCCCCCGGGAAGAAGGTCCTCCTGAAGGTAAACATGCTCTCCGCCCGTCCCCCGGAACAGGCGGTGACCACCCATCCGGCCTTGGTGCAGGCGGTCGCCGAAGAGTGCAGGGAACGCGGGGCGGAGGTCCGCATCGGCGACAGCCCGGCGGGATCGGAAAGCCGCATCGAAGAATACTGGGAGATCACCGGCTTCTCCGGCGCGGCGCGCGCCGCGGGGGCCGAGCTGGTCGGCTTCGCCGCCTCCGGGTCGTTTCGCGCGATGGCGGACGGCACCGCGGTCCACGTTGCCTGCGCCGTCAGGGACGCGGACACGGTCATCAATCTCCCCAAGCTCAAGACTCACAATCTGACGATGATGACCGGCGCGGTGAAGAACAGCTACGGCGTCCTGCCCGGCCCGCAGAAGTCCGCCCTCCACACCCGGCGCCCGGGAGCCGACGAGTTCTCCCGCCTGCTGGTCGAGCTTCACCGGCTCGTGGATCCGGCGATAACCATCATGGACGCCGTCACCGTGATGGAGGGAAACGGTCCGGCCGGCGGCGATACGAAGAACATGGGCCTGATTCTCGCCGGGAACAACGCCGCCGCCGTCGACTGGATCGCTTCCGGCCTGATGGGCTTCCGCCCCGAGGACGTGCCGACCAACGGAATCGCGCGCGAGCTCGGCCTGGTGGATCCGAAGAGCATAGAGGTCACGGGGGACACCGCGGCGGCGAAAACGTCCGGCGGCTTCGTCCTTCCCACGAACCTCAGGTCCGCCCGGGCCCGGATGTGGATCGTGAATCATCTGCCGGGCTTCGTGTCGCGGCTGGCGTCGGGCCTGTTCAGCGTTACCCCCCGTATGACCGGAGACTGCGTCGTCTGCGGCGAATGCGTGGAGAAGTGCCCGGCGGACGCGCTCCGCCTCGAGGAAGGAAAGGTTGCGCTGGACAGGAAAGCCTGTATAGGATGCATGTGCTGCCGGGAGATATGCCCGCACGACGCGATCGAGGTGAGGATGAGCCTGCTGGCCAGAATAGTGAGGATGGGACTGTCGTGAACTCTGTGGCGTACGCGTTTGTCAGGATCGTCACGTTCGTCGTGCGGACGCTTCCCCTTCGCCTCGCCCTGGGGCTGGGCGCGGCGGCCGGAAGGCTGGCGTGGCTGGCGGGGATCAGGCGCGGCGTCACGCTCGTCAATCTCAGGATCGCTCTCGGGAACGACGTGCCGCGCGGAGAGATGAGACAAATCGCCTCCCGGTCCTACGCCGAGATGGGACGCACCCTCGTCGATTTCCTTCGGCTCCCCCTGCTCGCGGGCGACCGGTGGAAGGACTACATAACGGTCGAGGGAGAGGAAAACCTTCGTGACGCCGCCGCCGGGAGCAACGGAGTGATATTCACGACCGGGCACCTGGGATGCTGGGAACTCATCCCGGTCGTCCTGTCCGGCCTCGGCTACGCGCCCAACCTGGTCGTGCGGCGGCTGAGGAATCCGGTGATGAATGATTTCTGCAACGGCCTGCGGCACGGCTCGGGCGCGAAGGTGATTCCGGTCGAGGACATCGCCCGCGGCGTGCTCGGCGCGCTCCGACGCGGGGAGCCGGTGGGCATACTGCCCGATCAGAACGTGAAGAGCGACGGGGTGTTCGTGGATTTCTTCGGCGTTCCGGCGTCGACCGCCGCCGGCGCGGCCGCGTTCGCGCTGAGGACCGGCGCGCCGATCGTCCCCTGTTTCATGATACGGGACGGCGACAGGCACAGAATGGTGATAGAGCCTCCGATCGTCTTCGAGCGCACCGGGGACCGGGAAAAGGACCTGAAGGAGCCGACCCGGCACGTCACGGCGGTAATAGAGAACTATGTACGGAAGTACCCGGACCGGTACTTCTGGATGCACCGGCGGTGGAAGACCCGCCCGTCCGGTGAAACCGTTCCGTACACGTACGAGAATATCGTGGGGGTCAGGCCTTGAATCTCTCAATGAAGGAGGTGTGATGAGCTACAGTTACCAGCAGTCCGGCTCGCAGCGACTGCAGATACCGAAGGGGATCAGCCGCCGCGCCGTCGCGACGGCCGCGGCGGTGGTCGCAGCGGTGGTCTTCCTCGCAACCGGCTTCTACACGATCGCCGCGGACGAGGTGGGGATCGTCCTGCGCTTCGGCAGACACGTACGCACGGTCGATCCGGGACTCCACCTAAAGGTGCCTTTCTGGATCGAGAACGTGATCCCGGTGCCGACCCAGCGAAAGCTCAAGGAGGAGTTCGGATTCAGGACCCTCCAGGCCGGCGTGCGGACGCAGTACACCTCCAGGGGGTACGAGGAGGAAACGCTGATGCTGACGGGCGATCTCAACATCGGCTCGGTGGAATGGATCGTCCAGTATCAGATAAAGGACCCGGTCAATTTCCTGTTCCGGGTCAGGAACGTCCGGGATACGCTCCGGGCCGCCTCCGAGGCGGTGATGCGGGAGGTGATCGGCGACCGAAGCGTCAACGAGGTCCTCACCACCGGGCGAACCGAGGTCGGGGTCGCCGCTACGGTGGCGCTCCAGAACGTAATGGATCAGTACGAGACGGGGGTGGACATCCTCCTGGTACAGCCGCAGACGATAACGCCTCCGGATCCCGTCAAGCCGTCCTTCAACGAGGTGAACCAATCGGAACAGGAAAGGGCGCGGCTCATCAACGAGGCCGAATCGGAGTACCAGGAGGTCATCCCCAGGGCGCGGGGCGAGGCCGAACAGCTGATAGAGACGGCCAGGGGCTACGCCATGGAGCGCGTCAACGAGGCGAAGGGCGACAGCAAGAGGTTCATCGCCATCTACCAGGAATACGCCAAGGCGAAGGACGTCACCAGGAGGCGGCTGTACCTGGAGGCCATGCGGGAAGTCCTGCCCAAGGTGGGACGGAAGATAGTAATCGACGAGAAGGCAAAGAACGTTCTCCCCCTCCTCGAGCTTTCGGGAAAGGCGGTGCAGAAATGAAGAAGCTCTCCGTCATCCCCATCGTTATCGCGGCCCTGATAGTGATAGTCGTTTCCCTGAGCGCGTACACCGTCAGCGAGGTCGAGCAGGTGATAGTGACCCAGTTCGGCCGTCCGGTCGGGGATCCCGTCACGCAAGCCGGGCTCCACTTCAAGACCCCCTTCGTCCAGACGGTCAACCGGTTCGACAAGCGCTGGCTGGAGTGGGACGGCTCGCCCGAGCAGCTCCCCACCCGTAACAAGAAGTTCATATGGCTCGACACGTTCGCCAGGTGGCGGATCGCCGACCCGCTCCTCTTCTTCAAGTCGGTGCGTGACGAGAGGAGCGCGCAGTCACGGCTGGACGACATACTCGACGGCGCCGCGCGGGACGCGGTGGCGAATTACGACTTGATAGAGCTGGTGCGCGGCACGAACCGCGAGATGGTCTTCGCGGAAGAGCTGGCCGACGTCAAGCGCCAGGAGATCAAGAAGGTGGAGCACGGCAGAAAGATCATCCTCGCGAAGATACTCGAGCAGGCCCGGAAGATGTCGCCCCAGTACGGCATAGAGCTGGTGGACGTCCGGATCAAGCGGCTCAACTACGTGGAGAGTGATCGTAAGGGAGTCTACGCGCGCATGATCTCGGAGCGGAAGCGTATCGCGAACAAGTACCGCTCGCAGGGACAGGGAGAGAGCGCCAGGATCCGCGGGCGGAAGGAACGGGACCTGAAGCAGATACTCTCGGACGCCTACCGCCAGGCGGAGGAGATCCGGGGCAAGGCGGACGCCGAGGCGACGAAGATCTACGCCGACGCGTACAACCGCAGTCCCGATTTCTACTCGTTCACCAGGACGCTGGACACCTACAAGGAGACCTTCGACCGGAACACGTGGCTGATACTGTCGACGGACGGCGACCTGCTGAAGTATCTGCAGAAGGCGGGAGAGAACGCACAATAAGAAACGCGGCCCGAAAAGAACGGGGCCGGATGAGCGGGAGCGGGATGTCCCTGAGCGGGTTCGTGGTGAGACCGACAGGCCGAAGGCCCTTCCATGGTCGGTCGAACCGCGCCCTCAGAGGCGCCATCTCCGCATTCATGGCGCCGAGAATGAGCGAAGGGACATCCCGCTCGCGCAGTTACGACTTGCTCGTCTTCGCTTCCGCCTCCGCCTTCTGCACCTCGGCGATCTTCCCGAGGTACTCGGGCAGCTCGACGCCCGCCATGCTCGCCACCTCGTGGAGCGGCGGCAGCGCCTTCACCAGGCTGGAAACGAAGTTCGTCGTCGCGGAACCGGAGCCGTCTCCGCCGGAGTCCCAGACCGTCACCTTGTCGATCTTGAGGTTCTTTATCGCCTCGACCTGGGTCTTGACGATGTCCTCGAGCTTCTCGATCATGAGGAGCGTGGCCGCGGCGCGCGCGTCGCCCTTGCAGCTTCCGACCAATCCCTCGTAGCCGGCCGCCTTGCTGTCGAGCAGCTGCCTCACGCCCTTGGCTTCGGCCACGTACTTGGCGAGTATCGCGTCCGCCTCGCCCTGGGCGACCCGGCGCTTCCTCTCGGCCTCGGCGGCCGCCGCGATCTCTATCTTCTGCTTGTCGATCTCTTCCCTGACGACCTCTTCCGCGTTCAGCCTCTGCTGTTCCGCGAGGTACTGGGCCTTCTGGATCTTGACTTCCGCCTCGCGCTTGGCGACCTCTCCGCGCTGGAGGGCCTCGGCCTCCTTGATGGCCAGCTCGGCGTTCACCCGGGCTATCTCGGCCTTGGCCGTGTTCTCGCCGGTGACCGCCTCGGCCTCCTGGCCCTGCACGTATATACGCCTGTCCGCCTCGGCCGTCTTCTGGCCCTTCTCGGACTGGGCGACGTTCTCGGCGACCCGGATCTCCTTCTCCCGGTTCGCCTCCGCCTCGCCGACGGTGGCCATCGTTTCCTGCTGCTGCACGTAGACGCGCCTGTCGGCCTCGGCCTGCTTCTTGCCCTTGTCGCCCTGGGCGACGTTCTCGGCGACCCGGATTTCCTTCTCCCGAACCGCCTCGGCCTCGCCGATGGCGCCCGTCTTCTCCTGCACCGCGACGTCGACCTTCGCCTTGTTAATGGCCTCCGCGGCGGCCTTCTTGCCGAGCGCCTCGATGTACCCCGATTCGTCCATGATGTCCGTGATGTTCACGTTGATGAGGTAGAGGCCCACTTTGTTGAGCTCGGGCTCGACGTTCTGGCGGATCGATTCCAGGAAGCTTTCCCGGTCCTGGTTGATCTGCTCGATCGTAAGCGACGCCACGGTCAGACGCAGCTGACCGAATATGATCTCGCCCGCCATCTCCTCTATGTCTCTCGACTGCAGGTTGAGCAGCCTCTCCGACGCGTTCGTCATGATCATGGGGACCGTGCTGATACCGACGGTGAACGTGCTGGGAACGTCGATCCGGATGTTCTGCAGGGAAAGCGCGTTCTTCAGCGGGATGCTGATGGTCATGGGCGTCAACCTCAGGAACTGGTAGTCCTGGAACAGCGGGATCACCAGCCTGCCGCCGCCGTGAATACACCGCGCCGACTGGCCTCCGCCCACTTTGCCGTACACGACCAGTATCCTGTCCGACGGGCACCGCTTGTACCGCGCCGCCAGGAACATGATCGTGGACAGTACGATGACTATGAATGCGACGATCACTCCACTCCACTCACCCATTTCTTCCCTCCTTCCCGAAAAACCTTGCCTTATATCTTCATGACGACCAGCCGGTCGCCGCTCTCCACATTGACTACCTGGACCCGCTCGCCCGTCTTTATCTCGTTCCCGTCCACGCAGGTCGCGTCCATCACCATCAGACGGCCCTGGATCACCACCTCCACCTTCCCGGTGCCGCCCTCGGGAATGGTCAGATAGATCTTGCCCTCCTGCCCGACGGCGTTCGTCAGCTTGATCGTCCCGCTCGACTGCAGCTTGTACATCCACTGGAACATCTTCGCCACCACGTACAGCGTGATGATCCCCGCGATGAACGCGCCGACGAGCGCCATGCTCTCGCCGACCTTGCTCTCACCGCGCAGCGCCAGCCCGACCAGGCCAAACATGAGAAGGAAGCCGGTGATTCCCTGCAGGGACAGCAGATGGAAGCCGACGTCCGAATCGCCCGCCGCGGCCTCTCCGCCGACGTCGGCATCGACATCCACGTCCGCGTCAATGTCGGCGTCCGCCTCGCCGATCCCGCCCAGGAACTGGAGTATGATTCGGATCCCCAGCCCGATGCCGCCGAATATCGCGCAGCCTGCGAAGATCTTCTCGAGAAGAGTCAGACCAGCGAGCCATTCATTCATTTCTCTTCCTCCGACTGCCTGCCTCGAAACGCGGAAAAACTATACCACCTCGGGGGAGCCGACTCAACACCTACTCCCTGTCGGGCAAGAGGATGATGTTTCAAGTCTCCCCCATCTTCTTCTTGAGGGCGTTCAGCTCCTCTTCGACCTCCTCGTCCCTCCTGGCCTCGGCCAGCGTCTCTTCGATGCCGCGGGATTCCTGCAGCAGCTCCAGTCGCGCCTCGTTCCGGGCCTCCAGCTCCATCACCGAGTCCTCGAGCGTATCGAGCGTCTGGGGCACGTCGGACGAGACGTACGTCAGAAGCGAATCCGCCCGCCGAGAGACCCGGCTGAACTCCTGCGCCGCGTCTATCATGGACTTCTGCGCCTCCGCCCGGTGCTTGCGGGCGATCAGAATCTCCTTCTTCCGCCTCGCCTCCTGGATCTTGTTCTCCAGCTGGTGAAGCTGTTCTTTCATCATGGCGCTCACCCGGGAGGCCTCCTCGTGCTGGTCCTTCAGCTCCGCGAGCAGTCTCTGCGTGTCGATCTTCTTGACGATGGCCTGCCGGGCCAGATCGTCGTTGCCGTCCTTCACCGCCTTCTCGCTGTTCTCCTCCCACGTCCTGACCGCCTTCTCCGTCTCCTCGGCCCTCCGGCCGAGTCTCTTCTCGGCCGCGATCGCCTTCGCCACCTCCGTCCTCAGGTTGATGATGCTCTCGTCCATGTCCCGGATCAGCTGCTTGATCATCTTCTCGGGGTCTTCCGCCTTCTCGATCAGATGATTGATGTTCGACGCGATGATCTTCCTCACCCTTTCCAGCACCTTCATGACCTCCTCCTTTCCTCTTTCGGTTTCTCTATGCGCCCACGAGCTTCAGCGTGAACATCGCGCCGTAGCTCACCACGAGCCCCATGAATACGTCTATCAGCGGCCACGGGATCAGCATCGAGCAGGCGACGCAGGATACGAACGTCGCGAACCCCCACACCAGGGAGCTTCTCCCCTCGATGTCGGCGACCTTGACCATGATGATGATCGCGCATACCAGCATGAGCAGTCCGAACATCGTCTCACCTCCTTCTTCCGGCCTCGTTCGATCCTCTGTAATGCAACCCCCGTGCCAGGGGAAGTGAAGATTCGGAGGAAGCATGGATGAGGAATCGTATACGCCTTTGAGGCAAGGAGATATGTTGGAAGGAATCGGAGCCGGATCGTCCGGGTGCGGAAGGGGCGGCACGCCCGCAGTTGGTGTTTTTCACCAACCGCCGGCGAAAAAGACCAGCGAGGTCAGAGGCGCGGAGCGGGCTGTCCCTGAGCGGGTTCTATGAGGGTTCGGGGGAAATGTTCCCCCGAACATACCGGGGTGACAGCGAACGAAGTGAGCGCCATCAGGGGCGGAGTCCCTATGGGGAGCGAAGCGACGCCTTGCGAGGCGCCCAGTTCTCTAAAGGGCGCCGAGAATGAGCGAAGGGACAGCCCGCTCCGCGCGTTGCAGGCTACGGCAGCAGGTCCTTCAATCCGTACTTCCGGAAGTAGTGCCGGAACTGGTCGTAGCTCATGCCGAGCGCGCCCGCCGCCTTCTTCTGGTTGAAGCCGGAATCGCGCCACGCGGTCAGAATCAGATGGTGCCGGTACGCCTCGACCTTCTCCTCGAACGTGTCCCCCGCGGGCGCCGACGCGGTGATCTCGGGAGGCAGCTCGGCCGTTCCTATCACCGGCTCCCCCTCCCTCAGCTGGACCCGCTCCACCACGTTCTTCAGCTCCCGGATGTTGCCGGGCCAGTAGTACTCGGTCATCAGGCGGACCGCCTCCCGGGAGAAGCGCCGGGCCTCCAGGTTCGGCACCTCGGCCGTCAGACAGACGGAGAAGTAGTCCATCAGAAGAGGGATATCCTCCCTCCTCTCCCTGAGAGGCGGCAGGACCAGGGTCTCGAAGGCGATCCGGTCGTAGAAATCGGCCCTGAATTCGTTTCTCTCGATCAGGCCCTCCAGGTCCGCGTTGGTGGCGGACACGAACCGTACGTCCGCCTCCAGCGCCTCGCCGCCCCCCACCCGCTCGAACCGCTTCGTTTCTATCACCCGCAGCATCTTCTCCTGGAACCCCACGGACATGTTGCCGATCTCGTCGAGGAACAGCGTTCCGTCGGCGGCACGCTCGATGCATCCCGCCCGCCGGGAGTCCGCCCCGGTGAACGCGCCCTTCTCGTGGCCGAACAGCTCGCTCGCCAGCAGCTCGTCGCTGTAGACGGCGCAGTTGACGGCGAGGAACGGGCCCGACGCCCGCGCGCCCTTCGCGTGGATGTAGGAGGCGAGAAGCTCCTTTCCCGTCCCCCGCTCTCCGCGAATCAGGACCGGGCGGGGAACGTCCG
>CAYMFW010000009.1:43453-48055 GCA_964389785.1 uncultured Planctomycetota bacterium | reverse complement strand
GCCGTGTTCGACGTATCCAACGCGGACTTCACCGTAAAGGGCGCTCTGACGCTCACCGCTCCCGACGGCGGCGAGGCGTGGCAGATCACGTCGGTTCAGAATATCACCTGGGCCCGGACCGGATCGATTCCCACGGTGAAGCTTGAGTACTCCCTGGACGGCGGCGTGTCGTTCCCTCTGACGATCACCAACTCGACGGATGCCTCGACGAGCTACGCCTGGACGATCCCGGACAACCCCAGCGCGATGGTGAAGGTGAGAGTGACGGATACGTCGGACTCCTCGGTGACCGACATCTCCGACACCAACTTCAAGATCATCGGCTCCGTGACGCTGACCGCGCCGAACGGCACCGAGCAGTGGGGAGTGGGGCTTGCGAAGACGGTCTCCTGGACAAAGGTGGGGTCTATTGCCGACGTCAAGCTCAAGTACTCCACCAACAGCGGCGCGAGCTACGACAACCTGATCATCAACTCGACGCCCGCCGGAGGTCTGGAGTATACCTGGACGGTCCCCGACACGCCGAGCACGAAGGCGAGGGTGATGATATCCGACGCCACGGACGTGATGGTGGCAGACACCTCCGACGCCGACTTCAGCATACAGGCCATCTTCGCGATGACCCAGCCGGTCGGCGGAGAGATATGGGAGGTGGGGGATTCGGAAGATATCACCTGGACGACGGTCGGATCGGTGCCTAACGTGAAGATCGAGTACTCGACCGACGGCGGCGCCAGCTACGACCACGAAATAGCCGCGGCAGCGGCCAACACCGGCACGTACGCGTGGACGATCCCGGATTCCATATCGGCCGCGCTGAGGGTCCGGGTATCGGATGTGAACGATGCGCAGGCGCTCTCCGCGTCGCCCGCCAACTTCAAGATCCGCGGCACGCTGACGCTGACCGCGCCGAATGGCAGCGAGGTTTGGCTGGTGGGTTCCCAGCGGGATATCACGTGGACCAAGACCGGAAGCATCGCCGCGGTTAAACTGGAGTATTCGACCGATAGCGGGGCCACCTGGCCGAATATCATCGCCAACCCGGTGGATGCGTCAGTCGGCACGTACCAGTGGACGATTCCGGACGATATCGACGGCGAGGTCCGGGTGAGGGTGACGGACACCTCCGACGGTTCGGTGAACGACGCGTCGAACGCCGACTTCTCGATAAAGGGTTCCCTCACCGTTACCGCGCCCAACAGCGGCGAGGAATGGGTGGTCGGGACCGCCGAGAACATCACGTGGACGCGCAACGGCTCGATCGCGAACGTGAAGATCGAGTACTCCACGAACTCCGGCACCACGTATCCGAACCTGATCATCGCCTCCACGAACGCGGCGACCGGTTCCTACGGGTGGGGAATACCGGATGAGATCAGCATCACGCTGCGGGTGAAGGTGTCCGACGCGTCCGATCCGGCCGTGTTTGACGCATCCGACAGCGACTTCACGATCAAGGGCTCCCTGACGCTGAACGCTCCGAACGGCGGCGAGATCTGGGTGGTGGGTTCGTCGCAGAACGTCACCTGGACCAGGGTGGGAAGCATCCCGGCCGTGAAGCTGGAGTACTCGACCGACGGAGGCACCGGTTACGACTACACCATCATCGCCTCCACCGGCGCGGCGGCCGAGACCTTCGCGTGGGCCGTTCCCGACGCCATCAGCGGAAGCCTGAGGGTGAAGGTGGCCGATACCGGCAACGCGACGGTGACCGACGCGTCGAACGGCAACTTCACCGTCAAGGGCGCGCTGGACCTGACGTCGCCCAACGGCGGTGAGACGCTGCTGGTAGGCGGGACCCACAATATCACGTGGACGCCGACCGGAACGATCACCAGCGTGAAGCTCGACTACTCGACCGACGGCGGCAACACGTATACAGGCGTTATCATCGCTTCCACGGACGGCATGACCGGCAGCTACCTGTGGACCATCCCCGACGCCATCGGCGCCAACCTCAAGGTGAAGGTGTCCGACGTGTCGGACGCGAGCGTCGAAGACGCATCGGTCGGCAACTTCGAGATAAAGGGATCCCTGACGATGACCTCCCCCAACGGCGGCGAGCAGTGGGGGGTCAACACGAACCAGACGATAATCTGGGACGTGACGGGTTCCATCTCAACGGTAGAGATACGCTACTCGACGGACGGAGGGGGCACGTACCCGAACGTGATAGCGGCATCGGCTACGGCAAGCACGAAGAGCTACCCCTGGACGATACCGGATGACATATCGTCCACGTGCAAGGTCAAGATAACGAACACGGCCGACGGCACCGTCAGCGATACCTCCAACACGAACTTCAAGATCGCGGGCGTGCTGACGCTAACCGCGCCGAACGGCGGGGAATCCTGGGATGTCGGCACGCTTCATAACGTCACGTGGAGCAGGGAGGGCTCGATCGCCCTTGTGCGGCTCGACTACTCGGTGGACAGCGGCGGCACCTGGCCCAGCACGATCGTGACGTCCACGCCTGCCGGGTCGCTGAGCTTCACCTGGACGATACCCGACTCGGTCAGCACCAAGGTGAGGGTGAGGATATCGGACGCCTCGGACATCAACGTGTTCGACACGTCGGACGCGGACTTCACCATTAAGGCGTCCTTCGATATCACGCAGCCGGACGGCGGGGAGATATGGGTCGTCGGCTCGCCTCAGGCGATCACGTGGAACGTGACCGGTACGGTGACCACGGTGCGGATCGACTACTCGACCGACGGAGGAACGAATTTTGACAAGAGTATCACCGGGTCCACCGCCAACACCGGCTCGTTCCCGTGGACGGTGCCGGACGACATATCGGCGCAGGTCAAAATGAAGGTGAGCGACTACAACAACGCGGATGCGTTCGCCGCGTCCGACGCCAACTTCAAGATCCGGGGCGACATCGCCGTCACCTCGCCGGACGGGAGCGAGGCGTGGAAGGTCGGGTCCTCCCACGATGTGACGTGGTCCATTGTCGGCTCGATCCAGCTCGTGAATCTGGAGTACTCGGCGGACGGCGGCGCGACGTACACCGACACGATCGCGAGCGACGTCGCGGCAGCCTCGGGGACCTATTCGTGGACGGTACCCGACGACCTGTCCTCCACCTGCCGGGTGAAGGTCACCAACACCCAGGATTCCGCGGTCTATGACGAATCGGATGACGACTTCAAGATCATAGGCGAATTGACGCTGGTCACGCCGAACGGCGGGGAAGAGATCGATGTCGACAGCTTCTACAACATCACCTGGTCCAGGGTCGGCTCGGTCGCGAACGTCAAACTCGAGTACTCAAACAACGGCGGCGCCAGCTACCTGTTCACGATAGTGGATTCCGTCCAGGCATCGACGGGAAGCTATCCGTGGACCGTCCCGGACAAGATCAGCACTCAGGTGCGGGTGCGGGTGTCCGACGTGGCCGACGCGACGGTGAACGACGTGTCCGACGCCAACTTCAAGATCAAGGGTGTTCTGGAGGTCACGTCCCCCAACGGCGGACAGACCTGGCGGGTCGGGGCGACCGAGGACATCACCTGGCTCGTGACCGGGTCGATTCCGTCGGTCAAGATCGAATACTCGATCAATGACGGCGCGGACGGGTATCCGTACGTGATCGTTCCCTCGAGAGTGGCGTCGCTCCAGACGTATCAGTGGACAGTGCCCGACAACATCAGCGAGAGCGTCAAGGTGAAGGTCACCAACCTCTCCGACACGGCCGTATACGACACGTCGGACAGCACCTTCAAGATCGCCGGCCAGCTCATCGTCACCGCGCCCAACGGCGGGGAAACCTGGCTGGTGGGTTCCTCCCAGGCGGTTGCGTGGTCGGTTGTCGGAACGATGACGAACGTGTCAATCGACCTGTCCATCAACGGCGGTGTGACGTATCCGATTTCCGTCGTCGCGTCTACGCCGGCGGGAACGGACAGCGGTTCGTATCCGTGGACGATACCCGACCGGATCTCCACCACCGCCAAGGTGAAGGTGTCCAGCGTGGACGATCCGGGCGTGGTGAACGATGTATCCGACCTCAACTTCCGGATCAAGGGTGACCTGGACCTGACCGCTCCCGACGGCGGTGAGGTGTGGCTGATCAACTCCTCGCACGACATCGAGTGGGTGCGCAACGGCTCCATCGCCAACGCGAAGCTCGATTACTCGGTTGACGACGGTGTCAGCTTCAACCACACGATTATAGGATCCGTCGACGCGTCACTCGGGCGGTACTCCTGGACCATTCCGGACAATCCGGGTGTGCAAACCAGGGTCAGGGTTTCCGACGTGTCCGACGCGACCACCTCCGACGTGTCGGCCGGCAACTTCATCATCCGCGGCGGTTTCGTCCTGACCGCGCCGAACGGCGGCGAGGAGTGGGCGGTGGATTCCACGCACAACGTGATGTGGAACACGTTCGGTTCCATCGAGAAGGTGAAGCTCGAGTACTCGACGAACGCCGGCAGCAATTGGATATTCATTGCGACCGACGTGCCGAACGGCGGCGCGTACGCGTGGGATGTCCCGGACGCGATATCCAACCAGTGTGTGCTGAGGGTATCCAGCTCGATAGACGCGGCGGCGAACGACGTGTCCGACGCGGTGTTCAAGATCCACGGCGAG
>CAYMFW010000009.1:30318-43443 GCA_964389785.1 uncultured Planctomycetota bacterium | reverse complement strand
CAGGTGACGGCCCCGAACGGCGGCGAGCAGTTCGGTGTCGACTCCTCGACCGATATCACCTGGTCGACGGTCGGGACCATAACCGACGTCAAACTCGAGTATTCGACGAACGGATTCGCCGACGAGGGGCAGACCGTGCTCATTGCTGACCCGGTGAACGCTGCGGGCGGCACGTACAACTGGACGGTGCCCGACGCGATCTCCACCAATATCAAGGTGAGGGTGAGCGACAGCAACGACAGCGCGGTATCCGACGTGTCGAACGGCGTGTTCAAGATCATGGGTTCTTTCGCGGTGACGGCCCCCAACGGTGGCGAGGCATGGGTCGTGGCCGAGGCTCAGAACATCACGTGGAATACGAACGGAACGGTCGCGAACGTCAAACTCCAGTATTCCATAGACGCCGGAACGAACTGGAAGCTGATTACCAGCTCGGTGGCCAACGCCGGCTCCTACGCATGGACGGTGCCCGATGACATAACGGCGCTGGGCAGGGTGAAGGTGTCCGACGCGGCCGACGCGGCGGCGTTCGACGAGTCGAACAACAACTTCAAGATCCGGGGCGACCTGACCGTCACCGCTCCCGACGGCGGCGAGAAGTGGGCGGTCGGATCGAGCCAGCTCATCACCTGGAACCGTGTCGGTTCCATCGCGAACGTGCGCATCGACTACTCGAACGACGGCGGAATGGTCTTCATTCCGGTCGTCACCTCGGCGGTCAACGCGGGCGTCTACAGCTGGGATCCGATACCGGACGCGATCACCACGCAGGCGCTCGTCAAGATCAGGGACGCGAGCGACCTGACCGTCGAGGACGTCTCCGACGCGTCCTTCAAGATCCAGGGCAGCTTCAAGGTGACCGCGCCGAACGGTGGCCAGATATGGGTGGTCGGCGAACAGCATGACATCACGTGGACATGGAACGGCTCCGTACCCAACGTGAACCTGGAATACTCGACGGACGCCGGCTCCAGCTACACCGCGATCGCGACGGTGGCGAACAGCGGCCTGTACCAGAACTGGGTCGTTCCGGACGCGGTGTCGGGTCAGGTGCGGGTCAAGGTGGCGGACACGAACGACGCGGAGGCGTTCGACGCGTCCGACGCCAACCTGCGGATCCGCTGCAACTTCACCCTGACCGCGCCGAACGGCGGGGAGATATGGAAGGTGGGACGGACGGAGAGCATTACGTGGCTCAAGGTCGGCACCATCGCGAACGCCAAGCTGGAATACTCGACCGCCGACTTCTTCCCGGGCACCGAGGTGGTGATCGACGCCGCCGCGCCGAACACCGGGAGCTACGCGTGGACGATCCCGGACGACATATCAAACACGGTGAAGGCCAGGGTGTCCGATCCGGACTACTCCGGGGCGAACGATGCGTCCAACGCTGACTTCAAGATTGCCGCCTATTTCGACGTGACCGTGCCCGACGGCGGCATGAAGTGGGACGTGGATTCCACGCAGAACATCATGTGGAACTACGCGGGCAGCGTCGCCGAGGTGGACTTGGCCTACTCCGTGAACGGCGGTCTGGACTACACCGGCATCGCGCGCGTGACGAACAACGGCGCCTATTCGTGGATGGTGGCGGACGACATATCCGCCCAGTTCAGGATCAGGGTGAGCGATCCGAACGACGCCACCGTCTACAACCAGTCCGCCGCGAACAACAAGATAAAGGCGAAGTTCACCCTCAACGCGCCTAACGGCGGGGAGATTCTGACGGTGAACGACACCTACGACATCACGTGGGATTGCGTCGGAACAGTCGCCAATGTGAAGCTTGACTACTCCCTCAACAACTTCTTCACGTCGACGGCCATAGCGGCTTCGACGCCCAACGATGGGACCTGCCCCTGGGCCGTGCCGGATGCGATCTCCACCAGCGTGAAGGTCCGGGTGATGAGCACGCTCGATACGGACGCGTACGACGAATCAGACGGCAGCTTCAAGATACGGGGCGCCTTCGCGCTGACCGCGCCAAACGGCGGCGAGCAGTGGCCGGTAGCACAGGTGTCGAACATCACGTGGAACACGACCGGAACGATCGGCAGCGTGAGGATCCTGTATTCGACGAACAGCGGTGTGTCCTTTCCGAATACAATCGTCGCCTCGACGGCCAACGCAGGCACCTACGCATGGAACGTGCCCGACAGCGTGACTCCTTCCGCCCGGGTCCGGGTGCAGGACGCCTCGGACGGCACGGTGTACGACGACTCCAACGCCAACTTCTCGATCGTGGGCTGGTTCCAGGTCACGGGTCCGAACGGCGGCGAATCGTTGCAGGTGGGAAGCGCCCAGACGATACAGTGGAACTGGGGCGCCACCATCCCGAACGTGAAGCTGAGCTACTCGACCGATTCCGGCGCCTCGTTCGACAAGGTGGTCACAGCCCAGGTTGCCAACGGCGCGGGCGGCGGAGGCACCCACAGCTTCGCCTGGACGGTGCCGGATGACGCATCCCAGACCGTCAGGGTCAGGGTGGAGGACTACAACAACGCGGCCGTCAACGATACGTCCGACGCGAACTTCAAGATCGTTGTCGGCTTCAACGTGATGGCTCCCAACGACGGGACGGAGCGGTGGGTGACCAACGAGAAGCATGACATACAGTGGGTCACGACCGGTACTCTGCCGACGGTGAAGCTTGCCTACTCGATCGACGGCGGGCTGACGTATCCGCACGTCATCGCGGACGCCGCACCCAATGCGGGTCCGGGCGCCACCGCGAGCTACGAGTGGACGATACCGGATCACAACGAGCTGAAGGATCACACCGTGGCCGGCGCCTTCACGGCGGGCGGTCCGCTCCAGGCCAGGGTGAAAGTGTCCGATCCGAACGACGCAACGGTGTACGACAGCTCCGACGCGAACTTCACCGTCGACTACTACGAGATCGAGTGGGTCATCAGGGACGCCAGGAGCAACGTGAAGCTGAGCGGCCTGTCCGCCCTGTCGAGTTTCGGGTGGGAGTTCTCCGACCTCGCGCCGCAGGCTCCCAGAGGAATCCTGATGCGCGCCCCGTACGGCCACTGGGAAGTGACGTGGAGCAAGGTGAAGTATCAGGAGGAGGTCCAGGGATTCGACTCCGACGAGGATAAGGAAATGAGCTTCTTCATGGAGACGTCGGCGGTGCACATCTGGAGAGCGGAGACCACCCATGCCTACACCCCCGATCCGGATGGCGCGGGTCCCGGGACGGACAAGCTGGAGGTGACCTCCTGGCTGGAGATCGACGGCAAGCTGAACCCGATGGGCGGCGTGTTCTGGGACATCAAGATCTACCAGGGATCCTCCCTTGTCAAGAAGCTCACGAAGAACGAAGAGTCGTGGGAGCTGAATATCGATCCCGCCGATCCGGACGGCAAACCCTACGCCAAGCCGATTACCCAGGAGGCAGACGGCCTGTATCACATGACCTGGGGCGACGGGACCGATATAGACGCGTCCGACGGCATTCATATTCCGGAGCACGGGACCGGCATAGAGGCGGGCAAGTCCTACACGATGATTACGAGGATTCAGATTGCGACCGGTGCCACGACGGAGACCCCGGTGCCGCTGGACGTGTCGCAGGCCTCGTTCATCGCGGAAAGGCTGGACATTCCGATGTCCCAGGTGCGCCAGGACGTGAAGGGCGAGCTGGCCATACAGACGCAGATCATCCAGACGGAGATGACCAAATTCACGGATTCGGTCGACACCTCCCTGAAGGAGCTGGACGCGGGAGTGAACGAGATCCAGCGGGCTGGTGAAGACCTGACCACCACGGTGCTTCAGACGAAGAACGATCTGAACGCGGCAACCGCCACGTTCCAGGAGTCCGTGGATTCGACGAAGACCGAGTTGACCACGGTCATAGGCGAGTTCAGGACCGACGTCCGGGATACGACGAGCGAGCTGACCACGGTGGTGACCGATACGCGTGATCAGATGACGACCATCGTCACGGAAACACGGGCGGACCTGACCGGCATATCGACCGAGTTCCGCCAGACGGTGGCGGACGCGTCCACCGAGCTGACGGAGGTGGTTACAGGGGCGCGCGACGACCTGAAGACCGCGGCCGAAGAGGTGGAAGCGGCCGGAAAGAAATACGCGCCCGAGCTGCTCCTGCCGGTGTCGGTGCTCGTCGGCGACAGTCTCAGCATACGGTACAGCTCCTTCGAGAAACTGGTACCTCTGGTGAAGGTTGTTACCCATGACTACATCACCGCGGTCAGCTACACCCCGATGGCCGCCGCCACGGGAGAGGAGGGGAAGGAAGGGATGTACGAGTACGTGATACCGAAGATCGACGCTGCGACGTACACCCCCGGGAAGCCCCTTACCGTCATCGTGAAGTGTGACATCACCGCGGGTACGACGAACATCGAGTCCGGCACCGTCCTCGTCGAGACGGCGTCCGACAAGCTTCTGCTCCCGGGCACGGTAACGGTCGGGGACAAGCTGGAGATCCGGTACCGGTCGACGGAGGGCCTGTCGCCGATGGTCAAGGTGCTCAACTACAACAACGACGTGGCGATTGATGAAAGCGCGATGGCGGAGACACCGGAACAGCCCGGTCTATACGAGTACGTGATTCCAGAGATCAGCGGCGACGTGTTCACACCCGGAAAGCCGCTGACGGTCGTGGTGACCGACCGGTCCACCGCCAACCAGCAGTTTGGAAGCGTTATAGTCGAGTCCACCAACCTGACCAACCTGCAGGGTATGGTTGCCGCCACGATGTCCATGAGGGGCACGATGGAGGACACTCTGGACGCCATCAACGTGGTAAGGGCCGAGGTGAGCACGGGCGGCGCTATCAGCGACGCCATCAACAACCTGGAGGGCAAGGTGGTGAAGATCGGCCAGGAGATCGAGTACAGCGCGACCGCGCGGGAGGAATCCACTCTGGCGATGAGGGGCGTGGTGGAGGAAGTCAAGGACAGCTTTGAGTCGTTCGTCGGCGAGAAGGGCTATACCTTCAAGCAGCTGCTTGATGAGGGTATCGAGGGTTCCGCGACGATCGGCGATATAAAGACGAGGGCGAGAAATATTCACAGCGCCACGACACTGATGAGGGAGATACTCGAGAGAGAGCTTCTCGGCGACTTCACCCCGTTTGTGATGGTGACATTCGAGTAGCGGAGGGAGGAAACGATGAAGATGGGGAACTGCGCACGGGTGCTGCTGCTGGCGGCGCTGCTTACGGCATACGGGGCCTCCTCCGCGGCGGGCGCCGCGGGACGGGACGAGCCGGTGAAGATGAAGATAACCGTGACGAACCCTCACGCCGAAGAGGAGCGCGAGATTTCGATCAACAAGCCGCTCCCTCCGGAGATCACGGACCGGGGCGACATCCTGTCCTCCCGCGGTCTCGAGATAGTATACGACGCCAAGTCGTCCCTGTTCTACGCGAGAACCAAGGAACCTATAAAGCTCAAGCCGAAGGAGATCAGGAGATACACGATCGAGCTCAGGGACGTGTGGTACATTTCTCCCGAGAAGCTCGCGGACATGAGGGACCGGGCCGAGCGTGCGCTCAACAGCGTCGGGCCGGACAGTCCCAAGCGCGGGGATGCCGAGCGCATAGACAAGTCGATCAACGATCAGCTCGCATGGATTGCGGAGTTCCAGAACAATCCGGCGCTTCCAAAACAGGAATACATCCTCGGCTATCAGGGCAACATGCTGAAGCTCAAAGAGATCACGGGTGATATAGAGACCATCGAGAGTTACACGAAGATCTCCGGGCGGCCGGACGTGATGGAAGATCCCAACGCCCCGGTCGATGCGCCCACCAGAACGGCCACCTGGCTGGTGATCTTCGTCATCCTCACGTTCCTGGGCATTATGGCGGGCATCTTCTTCTATGTCTGGCAGAGAAGCGCGAGAGGGATGGAGTCGCCTCTGGCCGAAGCGCGCCGGAACGCATTCCCGGGGTCGGACCAGAACGGAGGAGCGTAAGGCTGCCGGCCGGCCCGAAGGTCCTCCTCCCCTCCGGTTGACTCAGGTCGTTTAGAGGGTATAATTTGCTGAAAGAGGGCACTGGGAGGATCTGACATGAATAGACCGATCCGTTCGCTTCTTCTCGTTGGCATTTCTCTACTTCTCGCCGCCGTGCCGCTTCACGCCGGCGAAGGCAAGAAGGACCCGAAGGAGGCATACGCGCTGGCGGCGGACTACTTCGGTAAGCTCGACCTCGACAAGGCGCTCCGATGGGCGGGGATAGTGCTGAGGGACGCGAAGGGGACGCCCGAGGCGCAGCAGGCCGCGCTGCTCAAGACGCTCGTATCCACCGTGCAGCTGCAGAAGTACAAGCTGGCGGCCGGGAAGTACGTCGAGGCGATGCGCAAGGCCGTCATCCGCAACGAGAGGAGGCGGTGCCGGGACGCATTCCTGGAGGCGACCGCGGAATCGGTCTACGCCGGAGAGATGCTCACCGGCGACGTCAACCGGCTTCTCCCGCACGTCGGGAAGAAGATGACGATCGAGATCAAGAAGGGATTCAACAGCCTCGAGCTCTACAAGGCGGCATATATGCCGTACAAGATGCTGGACCACGGCCGGCCTCCCACCGCGAAAGAAGGGAAGGATATCGAGAAGCACCTCTCCTGCCAGTCCTTCCACTACGTGATGAGCCGCCTGCTTCACGGTCCGAATCCGGGGAGTGCGAGCGTCGTTAGGGAGTTCGAGAAGCTCGAGACGGTGAAGGGGAGCGTGGACTGGGCGGGGGTGATGACGGCTGCGGGAGAATGGCTGGTCCAGTATGCGGCGGTCTGTCAGGTGGGCTGGATGCATCCCAAGCTCAACAAGGTCATGAAAGATCCCGAGGCTGCCAGGGAGGGATATCTGGCGGCCAGGCAGTGCTTCGAGAAGGTGAGGGAGCTCACCAAAGACCTGCCTCTCGGCGCGGGAGGGGCGCGCGCCGACGAGCAGATAGAGGAGATAGACAAGATGCTTAAGGAGCTCGGGAAGGCCGAGAAGCCGCCGGCGTCCGAACGGGACGCCCGTGGCTAGAAGAGCCCGTCTCGTTCCCCTCGTTCTCGGCTGCTTTCTCGCGGCGCACTCCGTGTGCGTCGGCGGGCAGAGCGCGGAGGAGAAGGCGGCGAACCTGATGATAGTGGTGGATTCGTCGAGCAGCATGTCCGAGCTGACCGAGGACGGCAGCACCCGGCTCGACGCGGTGAAGAAGGGATTGAGCAGTCTCGTCGGGAAGCTTCCCGCCAAGATCAACGCCGGCCTGATGGTGTTCGGGCACCGAGGGAAGCAGCTCGGCGACAAGGACATCGAGGTTGTGGTGCCGCTGGGCCCGCTGGATCCGGAGACGATACGGCAGGCCCTGTCTCGTCTGAAGCCGAAGGGGGTCACCCCGCTCGCGGCGTCCCTGAACATGGCCGCGGAACAGCTCGCGGGCCGGAAGGGACGATCGTGCATTCTCATCGTCACCGACGGGAAGGAGACGTGCGGCGGCAATCCGGTAGAGACCGCGAGGATGATCAAACAGAAGTACAAGATGGGTATCGTCATCGACATCGTCGGGCTCAACGTGGTCGCGATCGCGCGCGAACAGCTCACCGCGATCGCCCAGGCCGGCGGCGGGGGATACCACGACGTGGAGAGCTCTCCCGGGATGCTTCTCGTCCTGCCCCGCCTGATGGAGAAGAGAACGGGCGTGATACTGCCGGTGAAGATGACCAAGGCGGAGAAGAAGAAGGAGGGCGCGGCGGAGGCGAAGGACGGAAGGAAGATCGTCGGGGGAGACGGGCTCGGGGTCCTCATCGTCCGGTACTCCGTCTTCAGGCCGAAGTCGCTGAAGATCCTCGAGCAGGAGACGGGAAAGGAGACCTCGGGCGGCCACATGTGGGCGCACCTGAAGAGCTCGTACAAGACGTATCTCAGGGCCGGGATCTACACCCTCCGCGTGGAGGCGTCGCAGGGATACGGGGACATGAAGATCAAGAACGTGGTGATCAAGGCGGGCAAGGAAACGGTCGTACGGCTGAGGTAGGAAAGGAGACGGCGCCGCATGCTGAACGTGGTGGTGATCAACCCCCACCGGGTCATCTTCGAGGGCGAGGCCGAGAGCGTCCAGCTCCCCGGGGAGCAGGGGGTGTTCGAGGTGCTCTCCTACCACAAGCCGCTTCTGAGCCGGCTGGTGGGAGGCGACGTGATCATCGACGGGAGCCGCCTTCCGATACATCGGGGGATCTGCAAGGTGGAGGCGAACTCGGTCGCGCTCGTCGTAGAGGACGGCGGGTAGGCGGGCCATGTCGGGAAACATCACACTCGTTCTGGTCTTCGCGATGTGCGTCCTGGGGCCGTCCGGCGTGATCGCCGCGGCCGTCTACGCCAGCATCAACGCGCTGGGGAGGAACCCTTCGGCCGCGCCCAAGATATTCACCGCGATGACGCTCACGATGGTGTTCGCCGAGGCGCTCGCCATCATCGGCCTGTTGATCACATTCCAGATATACTCGCCGGGAGGATAGAATGGCCCTGGTCAAATGGATTCCGCTCGTCCTGCTGCAGCTCGCCGTCATCGTCGGAATCGTCCTTCTGATACGGCACTACCTGATAAACAACGTGACTCGGGTGACGAGCCGTCTGGACCGGATGGGGGAGGACTTCACCAAGAAGCAGGAGGAGGCGGCCAGGCACCTTCAGAAGGCCAGGCAGGACGCCGACCAGACGCTGGCCAATGCCCAGCAGGAAGCCGAGAAGATCAAGGAGAAGGCGGCCGGGCAGGTGGAGATGGAGCGGGAGGAGCTTCTCAAGAAGGCGCGTCTGCAGGGAGAGCAGATAGTCGACGAGGCCACCAGGACCAAGGAATACCTGATGTCCGAGATGGACAAGAAGATCAGGGAGGGGGCGATCGAGATCGCCGCGGAGATGGTGCCGCAGATCCTTTCGGACCGGGTCCGGCTCGACGCGCACGCGCACCGGATTTCCGAGCTGATCAACGGGGGGCTGCAGGGATTCGAGGGGGTGAACGTGCCCGCCGGGACCGAGGTCCGGGTGACGTCCGCCTTCCAGCTCACGGAGGAGCAGCGGGGCGGGCTGCTGGGCACGCTCCATGAGAAATTTGGCGCCGACGCGCAGATCAGGGAGGAAACGGATTCCGGTCTCATCGCCGGAGCGGTGGTCGGCGTCGGCGACCTCGTCGTGGACGCGAGTCTGAAGTACAGCATCGAGGAGGCGACGAGAAATGTCAGGCGTTCAGCAGGTGGATAGAGCGGTTCCGAAGGGCTCCTCCTTCGAAGTTATCGGGGTGGGCTCCGTGAAGTCGGTGCGTAAGGTCATCGTGCTGGCGACCGGTCTTCCCTCCTGCATGAACGGCCAGATCGTCGAGTTCGAGGGCGGCCAGCTGGGGCTGGTGATGGGATTCTCGGAGGAGGAGATACAGATTCTCGTCCTGGGTTCCGCCGAGTCGATCCGCATCGGGGACCGTATATACGGAAGGGAAGAGACCCTGAGGCTCCCGGTCGGGGACGGGTTTCTGGGCAGGGCGGTCTCCAGCCTGTGCGTGCCCATCGACGAGTGCGGGCCGATAGAAGCCGCCGGCTCCTGTCCGGTGTTCCGGGACGCGCCGGGGGTGATGGAGCGGGCGTCGGTGGAACAGACGCTCGAGACCGGCACGCTGAGCATCGACGCGGTGATCCCGATAGGGAAGGGCCAGCGCCAGCTGCTGATCGGGGACCGTTCCACCGGAAAGACGAGCGTTGGTCTCGACGCCTTCGCGAACCAGAAGGGAAAGAACGTCATCTGCATCTACTGCTCCATCGGACAGCCGCACTCCCGGCTGGTGCAGGTGGTGGATTTCCTGGAGGACCGGGAGCTGCTGTCTCATACGATCGTGGTGTGCGGCATCGCCTCCGCGCCGATAGGGGAGCAGTACCTGGCTCCGTACACCGCGTGCATGCTGGGCGAGTACTTCATGGACAGGGGAGACGACGTGCTCGTCCTGTTGGACGACCTCACGAAGCACGCGTGGGTGTACCGCCAGATATCCCTGCTGCTGCGCCGTCCTCCCGGTCGCGAGGCGTATCCGGGTGACATCTTCTATATCCACTCACAACTTATGGAGCGGGCGGGACAGCTTTCCCGGGACGCGGGGGGGGGCTCGATGACCTTCCTTCCGATCGTGGAGATTCTCCAGGGCGACGTCACCGGGTACATTCCGACGAACCTGATATCCATGACGGACGGACAGATATACTTCAACGCCGCCCTCTTCAAGCGGGGCGTGAAGCCGGCGGTGGACTTCGGGCTGTCGGTGTCGCGAATCGGAAACAGGGCGCAGTGGCCCGCGATGAGGGAGCTGAGCGGCGACATCCGCCTGTCATATCTGCGGTACGCCGAGCTGATCCAGATGTCCCACCTGCGGGTGATGGCCATGTCCAAGGAGCTGGCGACGCAGATGAGCCACGGCCGCGCGATAGAAGAGGTGACGAAACAGGACAAGAACGCTCCGGTCCCGGTGGAGGTGCAGGTGCTCTTTCTGTACGCGCTGAACATGCACGTGCTGGACAACCTGACGCCGTTTCTCATCAGGGATTTCAAGAGGGAGATACCCAAGTTCGCGGACGCCTCCTTTCCGGGCATGCTCGACGAGATCCGCGAGAAGAAGGAGCTGAACGATTCGATAAGAAGAAGACTGGACGAGTGTATCGCGAAGTATTTCGAGGTCTCGAAGAGTGCGCAGAATATCCCAGATAAAGGATGACCTGGAGTTCTATACCCACTTCGAAGGGCTGATAGACACCTGGAAGACGGTGGCGCTGATGGAATTCAGGGCGCTGGAGAAGAAGACCCAATCCTTCGAGCAGTTCGGCTCGGTGGTCGAGGGCTTCTTCCGGATGCTGGGGGCGTGCCGCTTCAACCACCCGTTCGTCGTGCCGCCTCCGGATTCCCCGGTGGGCGTGGTGGTGGTGACGTCGGACGGCGGGCTGTCGGGCGGGCTGGACAGGAAGCTGGTGATCGGGGCGCTGAGCCTCTGCAAGTCCAAGGAAGACCAGGTGATAGTCGTGGGCCGGCAGGGAGAGGGCTATATGTCCGGCACCGGCAGGCGCCACGTCAGCTTTCCCGGGGTGCAGGACGACAAGCGGTACCCGCTGGCCGCGCAGGTGCTCAAGCACGTGGCCGGGGAAGTGCTGTCGGGGAATATCGGCTCGGTCAAGGTGGTGTACGCCAAGCCGCTCTCGATAATAGTCCAGAAGGTGGTGATGATAGACCTGCTGCCCTGCACCGGAGAGCTCGATGTGAAGGACGCGCCCGTCCTGACAAACGTGATATTCGAATCCAGTCCGGACGATCTGGTGGAGTACCTCGCCTACCTGTGGGTGGGTCAGAAGCTGTTCGAGATATTCGGGCTGGCTAGGCTGGCGGAGGTCGCCGCGCGGTTCATGCACGCCGAGGACAGCCTCCAGAAGGTGAAGGAGATCAACAAGAAATTCGGGATAGAGTTCTTCCGCGCCCGTCACGAGATGGTGGACAAGCAGATGCGGGAGATCTCCGCGTCGAGGACCGCATAGATGGCCGAACAGGCAGGCAGCCCGAGGGTAGTGTCCGTCCAGGGCCCGGTCGTGGACATCAAGTTCGACCGGCTGGAGGACGTATCGCCCATCTTCAGCGTCATCAAGACGAAGGCGATGGACGGCAGGGAGGTGATCCTGGAGGTGAGCGAGCACCTGCCCGGGAATGTCGCCCGCTGCGTCGCGCTGAACTCAACGCTGGACGTGCGGCGCAACGAGGCCGCGCATGTCGCGGGCGATTGCGTTCGAATACCGGAAACGGAGGGTTTCTACGCGAGGATCGTGGATCTGATGGGCCGTCCGATCGACGGCAAGGGGGAGATCGTCGTCGACTCCCGCTCGTCGCTTCCCGTCCAGCGGACGGACCTGTCGGTGAGCCTGAAGATGGACAAGGCGCTGCGGCGGGAGAGCGAACAGATAGAGACCGGGATCAAGATCATCGACTTTCTCTTTCCCGTCATCAAGGGCAGCAAATCCGGTATCCTGGGAGGGGCGGGCCTGGGAAAGACCGTCATCAACCTCGAGATCATCCTTCACATCGTCAAGGAGCACGAGGGCCGCTGCGTGTTCGCCGGTGTGGGAGAGCGTATCCGCGAGGGAAACGAGCTGTACTTCGAGCTGGCCCGGCAGGGCATACTTCCGAAGACGATGATGGTGTTCGGTCAGATGAACGAGCCGCCCGGCGCACGCTTCGGCGCGGCGATGACCGGAATCACCCTGGCAGAGACGATACGGCGGCGTAACGAGGACGTGCTGCTCTTCGTCGACAACATATTCAGGTTCGTGCAGGCGGGCGCGGAGATATCCACCCTGCTTGGCCACCTGCCCTCCGAGACCGGATACCAGCCGACGCTGATATCCGAGGTCGGGCGGTTCCACGAGCGGATCAGGTCCTCGCGCGAGATGGGCGGGTCCATCACGTCCGTGGAGTGCGTGTACGTCCCGGCGGACGACCTGACGGACCCGGCGGTGGTGGCGATATTCGCCTTCCTGGATTCGGTGCTCGTGCTCTCGCGAGAACGGGTGCAGCGGGGCCTGTATCCCGCCATCGATCCGCTCGCGTCCTCCAGCTCGAACCTGGATCCCGATATCCTGGGAAAGAGGCATTACGAGACGGCCCAGCAGGTGATCAGCATCCTGCAGCAGTACGAGGAACTGAAGCGGGTGGTGATGGTGATCGGCGTGGACGAGCTCTCGCAGGAGGACCGCATGGTCTACGAGCGGGCGCTGAAGATCGAAAACTATCTGACACAGCCGTTCGTTGCCGCCGAGCACTTCACGGGCAGAAAAGGAGAATTCGTTCCCCTGGAGAAGACGATACATGACTGTGAGGCGATCGTAGAAGGACGGGTGGACGACAGGCCCGCGGAACAGCTGTATATGATAGGAGCGCTGTCATAACATGATTGCTAAGGCTGACATAGAGCTGGGTGAGCTCCTGGTCGAACGAGGAGTCATCACCGCAGAGCAGCTCGAAGAGCTCTCGAAGGAAGCGGAAGCGTCCGGGCTCTCCCTCCACTTTGCCGTCGCACGCAAAGGCATCATGAGCGAGGAAGAAGTGACCGGTGTCCTGTCCGAGCATTTCGGGATGCCCTTCGTCAGC
>CAYMFW010000009.1:0-30308 GCA_964389785.1 uncultured Planctomycetota bacterium | reverse complement strand
CAGCCTGAGGAGGGAATCCATAGACGCCGCCGTTACCGACAAGGTCCCGCTCCGAATCGCGACGTACTACAAGTTCGTTCCTCTCAAGCTGGAAGGCCGTCTGCTGACGATCGCCGTCCCTTATCCGCTGGACGTGAAGACGCAGGACGAGGTGAGGACCTACCTGGGGTTCGACATCAGGATGGTGCTTGCTGCGGAAGACGAGGTGAGCGAGATGCTGAAGCAGAACTACGGCCTGGCGGCGGAGACGATACGCGACATGTCGTCCGAGATAGGAGCGCAGGCGGCGGCGGAGGCGGAGTCCGAGGAAAAGGTGGAGGACATCGACAAGCTCGCCGAGGACGCCTCGGTCATAAAGCTTGTCAACCAGGTGATCGTGGAGGCGTACCGGCGCCGCGCGACGGACATACATATAGAGCCGTACCGGGGCAAGGTCCGTTTCCGGTACCGGATAGACGGGGTCCTGCAGGACATGAAGATGCCGGAGGACGTCAGACACTTCCTGGCGCCGATGCTGTCGCGCGTGAAAATCATGGCGAACATGAATATCGTCGAGAAGAGGCTGCCGCAGGACGGAAGGGCGATCGTCAAAAGCCAGGACGAAATCCTGGACCTGAGGATATCCTCGATACCCACACCGCATGGCGAGAGCGTGGTAATACGGCTTCTGCCTACCAAGCTGTTGTACAGCCTCGAGAGCCTGGGGCTCGCCTCGTCGCATCTCGATATCTTCAAAAGGCTTATAAGTAAGCCGCACGGCATCATTTTTATCACCGGCCCGACCGGCAGCGGCAAGACGACGACGCTCTACGCGTGTCTCACCGAGCTGAACAAGCCGGACTGCAAGATCGTCACGATAGAAGACCCGGTGGAGTACGAGATGGAGGGCATCACCCAGATTCAGGTTTCCCCCGGCATAGGGCTGGACTTCGCGGGGGGGCTTCGCAGCACGCTCAGGCACGATCCCAACGTTGTCATGGTGGGTGAGGTGCGTGACCTGGAGACCGCGGAGATCTCGGTGCGGGCGTCGCTCACCGGCCACCTGGTGTTCTCGACCCTGCACACCAACGACGCGGCGAGCGGTGTCACCCGGCTGGAGGACATAGGGGTGGAGCCGTACCTGATCGCGTCCAGCCTGGAGGCGATCATCGCCCAGCGGCTGGTCCGGACGATCTGTCCGTACTGCAAGGCACCGGACGAGGGAGACAAGGACGAGATGAAGGCGATGATCGCCGACGAGCTGGGCCTTCCCGGCCCATCCGGAGTCAAGCTCCAGCGCGGGAAGGGCTGCGAGCGGTGCAGCTCGTCCGGATTTTACGGCAGGACGGCGATATACGAGCTGCTCCTGATCGACAGCACGCTCAAGGAGATGATCCTCAACAAGGCGTCCTCCACCGAGATAAAGCGGCACGCGATATCGAAAGGCATGGCGACGCTCCGTCAGGACGGCTGGAAGAAGGTGCTGGACGGGCTGACCACCCCGGAGGAAGTGATCAACGTCGCTCCGGAGGACGCGACCGTGGGCACCTCCGTCTTCGCGCCTGCGGCCCCGCCGGAACCTGCGTCCCCTTTTCCACCCGTACAGGCACCTGCGTCCGCACCGGCACCCACGCCTGCATCGGCGCCCGCGCCGGAGGAGAAGGCGCCGCCGGAGCCGTCCGTCGTTCCTCTCGCGCCGCCGGTTGCGGCCGTTTCGACTCCCCCGTCCGATGTGGTGCCGGGCAGAAGGCGGGACGATTCCTCGGTCCTGGCGCGGCGGACGTATCATCGCGTCGACACGAAAGTGAACGTGTTCTACAAGATCCTTGACGACAGGTCCGCGAAACGGGCGGACGATTTCAATCCGTTCGATGCCGAGGAAGAGCCCGAGCATCAGAGCGTCACGAGGGATCTCAGCGCGGGCGGGGCGCAATTCTTTGTGGATTCGGCGGTGGCCAAGGGGACGATATTCGAGATGAGGATCGGCATGCCGGACACCGGCGGCCCGATAGAATGTCTTGCGCGGGTCGAGAGGGTGGAGGAGATCCAGGAGAACGATATCTATTCGGTGGCGGTTTGCTTTCTCGACATGGCGAGGGCGGACCGTGCCCGGGTGGACCGGTACGTCAGGGAAGGTCTGTAGGGGCGGACGGGATGCCGGTATTCAAATACACCGCGAAGAAGGGACCGGAGGAGACCGTGGAGGGCACTGTGGACGCCCGTTCCAGGGAAGACGCGGTGGACATGATAAGCGCGAAGGGACTCTTTCCGATGTCGATCGAGAGCGTCTCTTCAGGTCCGTCCCGGGCCCGGCGGGGACCATCGCGGGGACGGATACGGTCTCGCGATATCACCATGTTCAGCAGGCAGTTAGGGAGTCTCCTGCGGGCAGGAGTACCCCTGCTCAACGCGCTCAACGTCATCGCCGAGCAGTCGGACAGCGTCGGATTGAGAACGATCTTGTCGGAGGTCTCCGCAGAGGTGCGGGAAGGGGCGTCCCTCTCGTCGGCGATGGGGAAGTATCCGAAGCTGTTTTCCTACTCGTATCTGGCGGTAGTGAAGGCCGGTGAGAGCAGCGGGACGCTCGAGGAATCGCTGGCGAGGATCGCGGACCACCGCAGGAAGCAGGAGGAGATCCTGTCCCGGGTCCGCACCGCGATGGTCTATCCGATATTCATGGTGGCCGTCGGGCTGGGAACTACGCTCTTCATGATCGTTTTCGTCATGCCCCGCCTCACCGATATGTTCAAGAGTATCGGCAAGGATCTTCCTCTGCCGACACGGATCATCCTGGCGATTGGGGACGGCGTGCGGAACCACGGTATCTGGCTCATTCTGATCGCGGTGGCGGTGCTGCTGGTGATGAGAAGAAGGCCGGGAGCCGAAGGCGGTTCAAGGATGTTCGACCGGCTGAAGCTGCGGCTTCCGTTTCTGGGCGACCTACTCCTGAAGGTCGAGATGGCCAGGTTCTGCCGCACGCTGGAAGTGCTTGTCAGAAGCGGCATACCGGTGCTGGAGGCGCTGAACACGTCCGGCTTGGTGCTCAGGAACTCGATTCTTCGGGAAGACCTCCGGGTGGCGTGCGAGGACGTCGAGCGCGGCGGGTCTCTGGGTCGGAGCCTCAGGAGGTCGGGGCGGTTCCCGGTATTCATGACCAGCCTTCTCAGCGTTGGAGAGGAATCGGGAAAGCTCGATGAGGCGCTCGCGGAGGTGGGAAGCTCCTACGAGCGGGACACCGACGAGGCGGTCAGCACGTCCACCTCCCTGCTCGAGCCGGTGATGATTCTCGTGATCGGGTCCATCGTCGGGTTCGTCGTGATGGCGATGCTGCTACCGATATTCGAGATGGACGTGATGGGGGGGATGTAGGATGCCGGATCTCAGGCCCGCTCGAGGAGGGTTCGGCTCGGTTCTTGCCGGGTCTTTGATCGTCTTCTGCACGGCCGGCGCAACTGTCGCGGCGGAGGAGATGGAGGGCGAGTGGGAGGAGCTGAAGGGGAAGCACTTCATTGTCTACCACGTCTCTGCGAAAGAGGGCGGCGCGTCGGACTCGGAATCGTTCGCGAAGAAGACGCTGCGCAAGGCCGAGTCCTGCTACAAGAACACGGCGCAGGAGCTGGGCTACGAGAGGCGGTCGGACTTCTGGACGTGGGACAACCGGGTCAAGATCTACATCTTCGCGAAGGGGGAGACGTTCACCAAGGCGACGAACCAGCCGAAATGGTCGAAGGGTATGGCAGACTATACGAACAAGAGAATCCTCGGCTTCCAGCAGAAGAACGAGAAGGAATTCCTCGAGGGAATCCTGCCGCACGAAGTGGGCCACCTGGTGTTCCGGGACTTCATAGGATTCAAGAGCGATGTCCCTCTGTGGCTCGACGAAGGCGTCGCGCAGTGGCAGGAGGAGGCCAAGCGCAAGATTGCGCGGCTGGCCGCCATGGAGCTGGGCAAGAGGAAGGAACTCATCGCGCTCAAGGATCTTACGGAAATCGATCAGCAGCGGCTGCGGGAGAGCAAGGTGAAGAACGCGGTCCGCAACTTCTACATCCAGTCGGCCGCCCTGGTGGACATGATGATAACGAAATACGGAACCGATCCTTTCACGAAGTTCTGCCGCGAGTTGAGAGACGGAAAGAGCGTCGGTAACGCGCTGAAGAAGGCGTACCCCAGCTCCGTCAAGAGCCTCGAGGCGCTGCAGAAGGAATTTCTGAGATATGTTGCGGAGGACGCGAAATGAAAATGAAGAAGGCATTCACTCTCATCGAGCTGCTCCTGGTGGTGATCATCATCGGGGCCCTTTCCGCCATGGCGGTGCCCAAGCTGTACAGCCGATTCGTGAAGGCGCGGGAGAAGATCGCGCGCTCCAGTATCGACGGAGGACTCGCCACCGCGCTCAAGCTGTTCCAGGTGGACGTCGGACGGTTTCCGACCACCGAAGAAGGGCTGAACGCGCTGATCGCCAAGCCGGGCTCCTTGAAGAGCTGGCAGGGGCCGTATCTGGAAAAGAAGTCGCAGCTGATAGATCCGTGGGGGAACGCGTACCGGTACGAACGTCCCGGTTCTCACGGACTGGAGTACGACCTGTTCTCTCTCGGACCGGACGCAATACAGAGCCAGGATGACATCGGCAACTGGGAGTAGTCGGCCGACACGATCCTCCGGGGGCCGGGAGGGGTTCACCTTCTTCGAGGTGATCGTCACCGTCGCCGTTCTCGCCACCGGTCTGGTGTTCGTATACCAATCGCTGCTCGCCTGTCTTGACGCCCACGTCTCGTACAGCAATCGCCTGGCGGTGTCGTCCTGGATGGACGAGAAGGTGTGGGAGACCCAGCGCCGTCTGCTGCGGGGCGACGAGGAGATGGCGCCGGATGCGGAGGGGGAGCTCGATCTGCGGAACCGAAAGGTGTCGTGGCAGATGTCCGTCAGTATTGCGAGAGAGCCGGATCTGTACCGGCTGAATCTGAACTGTTCCTGGAAGGAGGGGAGCCGGGCGGTACGTCTGTCCCGGGAGACCTACGTGCTATGCGTTCCGGAAGAAGAGAAAGAAGCGCGTTTACGCTGATCGAGGTGCTCCTTGTCAGCGTGATGCTTTCGGTCGTGGCGCTCGCCGTGTACAAGGCCTTCAGCGACGGCATCACGCTGTGGAAGAAGGTCAACGCGGAGGTGCCGGAGGAGGACCTGAGCATATTCTTTTCCGACATGGCGGGACGGATGGCCAGCGTGTTCAAGCACGGCGCGGTGCCGTTCGAGGGCGGGAGGGATCGCGTCTCCTTCCCGGCGATCGTGGCTGCCGGGCCGAATGACGAGGCCGGGATCACGGTCGGTCAGATATCGTACTTCTTCGACGGTTCGAAGAACTGGATCTGCCGGGAGGAAAAGGACTACAGTCAGGTGTACCGCGAGGTCCGGGGAAATGAGCGGCGCATGGTAGAGAGGGTCGCGTCTCTCCGGTTCCTGTACTACTGTCGCGACCCTGAGGGAGGGATGTGTGTCTGGGTCCGGGAGTGGACCAAGGGCGAGGTGCCGGCCGGCATCGACGTGAAAAAGGATCTTCCCATTGCGATCAAGGCAGAGGTGCTGTTTCGTGAAGGTGATGAAGAAAAGAAGTTCGCGAGGACGGTTGCGATTCCTCTCGGGGGATGAGCGCGGGAGCATTCTCGTAGTCACGCTCGTCGTCCTGTGCATACTGTCCTTGTTCTGCGTCCAGCTCGGGCGTAACGTGAGGGGAAAGCTGAGCCTGGTAGCCAGGCTGGAGGGGCGGGATCGGCTTCGGAGGGCGGCGGGAAACGGCGCGAAGGACGGCGTGTCGTTTCTGGTGCCGGAGGGCGAAATGGTGCTCGGAGAGGGTATCGCCACCATCTACCTCGGAAACGAGCAGAAGCTGAACTGGGGGTATGAGCATTGGGACCGGCTCTTCCGCGTCGAGTCCGCCTACATAGATGAAGAGAGCAAGATAAACGTGAATAAGGCCGATACCAAGGTAATGGCGAAGCTGTTCGAAGCGGTCGGCGAGATGGACGAGGATTCGGCGACCGAGCTGGCGTACTGCGTGGCCGACTGGCGGGATAGGGATTCCTTCCTGGGCCATCCGCAGTATGGAGCGGAGGACGGCGACTACAAGAGAGCGAGTCATCCCTACGAGGCGAAGGACGCTCCGTTCGAGGTGCTCGAAGAACTTGTTCTCGTGAATGGCATGGACCAGGAGCGTTACGAGAGGCTGCGGGACTATCTGACCGTCTACGGCAGCGGGAAGGTGAACATCAACAATGCGTCGGCGCCGGTGCTGCAGGCGCTGGGACTTCCGGAGCCGGTGGTCACCGCGATAGAGGAATACCGGCTGCGGCACGATCCCGCCGAAGACAGGTGGTCGTCGGTGCGTTTCGTGGACGTCAACACGATCGTTTCTCAGCTCGGAACGGTGGCCAGGCTGAAGCCCGAGGAGGTCGCGGCGCTGCAGAAGGTGATCGCGACGGGGATGTTCATCACCGATTCGGCTTTCTTCGCGGTACGAAGCGTCGGCACGTCGGTGGACGGGAGAATGGTCTGTCAGGTGGTGTCGGTCGTCAGCAGGCGCGACGGCAGGATGCGGTACTGGCGGGAGGAGCTCGGTTCGGCCGAGACGGTGAGGCTCTGGAGGGCGCGGGGAGAATGAGCGTATTCGGACTGGGCGGCTCTGAGATGGTAAGCGTCGACCTCGGGGAGGATGTCGTAAAGATCGCCCGGGCTGCGATCGGTATGGGAGGGAACCCGTCCGTTTTCCAGCTCGCGTCCCTGAACATTGCCGGCCTGAGCGACGAGGCGATCGCGCACGTCATCGCGACGTCGCTGATGGAGTTGGGGCTGAAGAGCCGGAGCGCGATCGCGATTGTGCCGACGTCGCTTGTCGTAACACGAAATATAGAAGTGCCTTCCATCGATGCGGATGAGGTGCGGAACATAGTCGTCCTGCAGGCGTCGCGTCATACCCCGTATGCCCGGGAGGACATCATCGCGGACTATATCAACATGGGGGTGTACAAGGACACGTATACCAGGGTCCTCCTCGTCGTGACGGGGCAGGAGAAGATCAGGCGCCAGCTGGATATTCTCACCGCGTCCGGTCTGAGAGTAGAGAAGATGCTCTTCGGGCCGGAGGTGGTCAGCCGCATGACCGATCAGATGGTCGATCCGGAGTCCGTGGAGCCGGTGAGAGGGATCATCCACGTCAGCGAGGCGTCGACCGACTTCATCGTCGCGAACGGCCCGCGGCCGATCTTCGTGAGGAGCTATCCGATAGGAACCCGGCAGCTCGAAAGCGGGGCGGATGAGGATCGGGCGAAGTTCGTGGGGGAGGTCGTGAAGTCGCTCGAGGTATACCGGACGGAGGAGATCGAGAAGAGCCCGTCGGCGTTCATTCTCACCGGTGCGCTGGGAAGCGTGCGAGAAGTGAAGATGCCGCTCGATGACGCGCTGAGGATTCCGGCCCAGACGCTGGCGTACCAGCAATATCTTCCGGTGTCCCAGGGGGAGTCCGAGACGGCGCGTTCGGGCGAGAACGCGTCGTTTCTCGAGGTGATTGGTTCCCTGTATGCCAGGGACGATGTCGAAGTGGACCTGGTTCCCGAGGAGGTGAAGTCGCGGCTGGAGTTCGAAGAGAAGTCGCGGGATGTCATAAAGGTTGGCGTGCTGGCGATCATCCTGCTTCTTCTCGTTCCGTCATTCCTGTTCGTCCGGGTCGGGTTCAAGGGCATGTATCTGGACAAGCTGAAGAGGAAGTACGGTCCGATCCTGGAAGAGGCGCGGGCGCTGGAGGAGGATTACGCCAAGGTTAAGAAGCTGAAGGACTTCCTGGAGCGGGAGAGGCGCTCCCTCGACGTTCTGCAAACGCTCTATGCGAAGCTTCCGGACGATGCGCGGTGCATCGAAATACGGTACGACGCGGAGGGCGCCTTCACGGCGAAAGGCGTGGCCAGGACGATACCGGAGGTGCACGCGCTGAACGAAGGCCTGAGGGATTCCGGGCTGTTCGAGAACGTCGGGCTGCCCAACCCGGAGCAGAGGGAGGACGGGCTGGTGGAATTCGAGATCAAGTGCGATCTCCCGAAGAAGGCGGGGAGCGACGGAGAAGAGGAATGATAAAGGGACTGCTCGCGTTTATCGGACGCCTTTCCGGAAAAGAAAAGGTGCTCTTGTACGGTGCAGCGGCGGCCGTGTTTCTCCTCGGGCTCGACCAGGTGATGCTCCGCCCGATTATCTCCGAGATCGACGAGCTGGACAGGAAGACGCGGGCGACGGAGACCTCGGTCAGGCACGCGCTGGCGCTGCTGAAGCATAAACAGAAGCTCGCGCTGGAGAAGGAGGAATACAAGGAGTATCTGAAACCGCCCGGAGAGTACAAGGAAGAGATGATGGCCATCATGAAGCTGATCGACGATCTGTGCAGGGATCTCGACGTGGTCTCGAAAGGCGTGAAGGATATCCGATCGAAGGACGAGAGCGTCAGCAGGATATACCGGATGCGGCTTACCTGCGAGGGTGAGATGAGAAAGCTGCTGGATTTCATGTACGCGGTGGAAGGTTCGAAGAAGCTTCTGGAGATAGAATCGTGGACCATGGCTCCGAAAAATGAGGGGTCGAAGATCGTTTCGTGCACCATGGTCGTCGCACGCACCGTCATTCTGGATTGACCGGCATTTCACGGGTTGACTGAGTCCGGAACGGATGTATACTTATAAGGGAACCATCCTAAAGATTCTCCCCCCAACGTCCGATAAAAAGGAAGTCTAAGAAGTCCAATGACTTAAAGGGGTTGAGCTGACCATGGAACGTTCCTCGAGGAGGGACGGAGAGGGGCCGTCCGCGGCCACCTTCGTCCGTTCGTTTGGGGTGAGTAACTTCATTCTTTTCATGGGGTTATCACTTTCGCTTCTGATACTCTCCTGCGAGGGGGACTCGGGGAGGAAGAGTGAGCGCCGGACCGAGACCACTTCCGAGAACGTTGGCGCAAGTCTGCCGGGCGGTACTGACATCGCGGGAGAGATCTTCGGCGTGCCGGTGCCGATGGGCAACTACCGGTTCTGCGAGGCGGTTGTCAAGATCTTCGGCCAGAACCCTGCAGGAGAGCCGGACGAGGGAGAGCGGATATGGAACGAGCTGGTGCTGAGCTACGAAGCGGTCGTCAGGCGGGGAATAGAGGTATCTCGGGAGGAGGTCAAGAAGGAGGCCCGGAAGACTGCCGAGAGTAGCGGCGCCGAAACTGCTATCGAGAAGGATCCGAAGGCATACGAGGCGTGGTGCAGGGCAAAGCTGGGGGTTTCCGTCGAGATGTTCGAGAACATGATCGAGCATCTGGTCAAGATCAGAACTCTTCGTCAGCAGGTGCTCGACGGTATAGTTCCATCGGTTTCGGAAGAAGAAGCGTTTGAGGAGTTCCTGAACGAACACAATACACTGTCGATCGAGCTGGTGGAGTTTGACGATTTGGGCGAGGCAAAGGATTTCTATCGGAAGGCGAAAGCGAATCCCGAACTCTGGGGGAGCGAGAAGGCGAAGGACGAAAAGAAGGAGAAGAAAGACCGGTGTTTCAAGAGGCCCGGCTTCGTTGCGCTTGAGTTCCTGATGCACATGTGGAAGATTCCGAGGAAGGCGGCCTACGACATGATCGAGATGGAAATGGGGGCGCTCTATCCGTCGACACCCATATACAGAGGGTATGGGGTCTTCAAGATTCTCGAGATAAGGCGTGCGAAGAAGGAGGACTTTCCGAAACAGCGCGAATCCTACATCAACCAAGTCCAGCAACTGAAGAAGTTCGAGGGTTTCAAGAAGTGGCTGAAGGAGCTGAAGGAAGAGGCGAAGATAAAGAGGATCGCCGGGTTTCCGCCGGCGGGGCCGTCTTCGTAATGGGGCGAGGCTGACGGAAAGGTGAGCTGATATGAGCTACTACAAGGTCCTGGGATTTGAGAGGGAGCCGTTCTCGACGAGTCCGGATCCCGAGTTCTTCTACCAGTCCCGGCAGCACGAGCGGGCTCTCACTAACCTGCTGATTGAGCTCAGGTTGCGCCGCGGCCTCAGCGTGGTGCTGGGGGACGTGGGGACCGGAAAGACGACGCTGTGCAGGAAGGTGATCCAGCTGCTGAGGGACAGAGAGGACTTCGTGTACCACATGGTGCTGGACCCGCACTTCGAGTCCGAAGATGTCTTCTTCGCGTCCCTGGTGAGGAACTTCGACATCGCGTACGACAGCTTCGGTCCGCCCATCCTGAGCATGAAGGAGGCCATCGAGCGGTTCCTGTACGAGAAGGGGGTCGAGGAGAACAAGATCGTGGTACTGGTGATCGACGAGGCGCAGAAGCTGAGCGATATGTCGCTCGAGTGCCTCCGGGTCCTGCTCAATTACGAGACCAACAGCTTCAAGCTCCTCCAGCTCGTGCTGCTGGGGCAGATGGAGCTGCATTCGAAGATAATGAAGATCCCCAATTTCCTGGACAGGATAAGCTTCAAGTACGCGCTGAACCCGCTGGATCTGGAGGAGACGCGCAGTCTTATCGAGTTTCGCATCCGGCAGGCGGGCTACAGCGCGAGGATAACGCTGTTTCTCGACGACGCGATCGCGGAGATCCACCGGCACACCCAGGGATATCCCCGGAAAGTGGGGATGCTGTGCCACAAGGCGCTGACGCACCTGATCATGAACAACAGACCCGTCGTCGATAAGTGGCTGATCCAGGACATTGTCGAAGAAGAGGAGGTCCTTCCGGCATGGACGGCAACGGCACCGGTCCTACTCCAGAAAAGCAGCTTCTAGAGCTGATAGAACAGTCCCACCGGGTCGCGGTAAAGGGGGAGGCGGCCAGGCGCAGGAGCGCCGGCGCGCTTTCGCCGAGCGCGATCCGCGGACGGTTTTCTTTCCTGAGAGGAGCCGCGTCCGGGTTCTTCCGGGGACGGAAGGGGAAGATGGGGCTGAAGGGGACCAGCAAGCTGCTGGCCGCCGCCGCGGTGATGCTGGTGGTACTGCTCGGCTGGAACGTAGCGGTGTCGCTGGACCAGGTGAGGAATATCCCGGAGCTGGAGCCCGAGGAACTGGTTCTGTTTGAGGTGGGCGAGCCCCTGGATCCGGTAAAGACGGAGGAGGACTATGCCCGGGTGTGGGAAGGAAGGGACCTGTTCAGCTTCAACGAGAAGGCGGTGGTGGTCCAGAACGACGTTCCGCAGGTGACGGAGGAAGATCTGATAAAGGCGGAGCTCGGGGCCGCGATCGAGGGCATGGTGTACGTCAGCTACCGGAAGAGGGACGATCATCTGGTCGCGAAGATACGGGATCGGCACGGCGACCGGCATACGGTGAAGAGCGGCGATAGGATAGGCGGCCTTATGGTGATGGCGGTCCAGAGAGAGAAGGTGGTCGTCAGCTACAGAGCGATGGAGGCGGATCTCCCGCTGGGAGGGCAGAAATGATCAGGGCAGCGGTGTGCGGGTTTCTTTGTTCGGTGCTCATGCTCTGCGGGGCGGCGAGCGTGCGCGCGGGGTCGTCCGTGGACCTGAGCGCCTTTCCCAAGCTGAACAGGTTGGAGGAAGAGATCGGCTGGCGTAACGCCAGCGCGAGCGCTGCGCTGACGGAGATTGCCGAGGAGGCGGAGATCAACATCGTCGTGGACAAGACGGTGGTCGGCAGCGTGACGATGAAGCTCAGGAACGTCTCGATGAAAGACGTGTTCGATATCATCATCTACCAGAACAAGCTCGCCTACGTCATGAAGGGTTCGATTCTCTACGTCATGAGCGGGAAGGAGTACGTGGAGCAGTACGGAAAGGAATTCAGCGATGCCCGGGAGGTCAAGGTCTTCCGCCTGAAATACGCGATACCCGAGCGCGCGTTCGCGATGGTGGAAAACCTGAAGAGCGGGGTGGGAAACATCGTGGTGGACGAGGAATCCGGGACGGTGCTGATAATTGACACGCCGGACGACATAAAGCGGATGCAGGAGACTCTCGAGGTCCTGGAGAGCAAGGGTGAGATCGAGGTCATTCCCCTCAACTACGCAGAAGCCAAAGGCATTCAGGAGCGGCTGATGCCGGAGCTGGACGGCAAGAAGGTGGGATCCATCGTCGCCGATGAATCGAGCAATTCGGTGATTGTGAGGGCCCTTCCCGATCGGATGACCGACGTCAAGGAACTGATAGCCGCCCTCGACAAGAAGACGAAGCAGGCGCTGATAGACACCAAGATTGTCCAACTGAGCCTCCGGGATAACTTCGAGGCGGAGATACGGTGGGAGGGCATCTTCAACGCGCTCACGAGCAACGGGCTGGAGTTTCTGGGAAGCCATCCGCTGAACCCGATGTCGAGGCTCAACCAGTCGAACATCTCCCAGTTTGCGACCCTGGACCAGTCCACGGTTCCGAACGCGCTGCCTTCGGTGATGCCGGGAGAACAGGTGTACTTCGGCGTGTACGACACCGACCCGGACGGCGACAAGGTGGAAGGTATGCTCAGGCTGCTGCGTTCCCTCGGTGAGGTGAAGATACTCTCCAATCCCAAACTGGCGGTGGTGAGCGGCCACGAGGCGAAGATTCTGGTGGGCCGGAAGCAGGCGTTCATCACCACGACCACCTCTCAGGCGCAGACGACCACCACGGTCGCCGAGGACATCAACTTCGTGGATATCGGTATCATCCTCAGGGTGACACCCAAGATAAATGATCTCGGGTACGTCACCATGGCGATAAAGCCTGAGGTGAGCAGTATCGTGGATACCCTGGTGACTCCCGGAGGCAACCCGATCCCGATCGTGGACAGCTCAGAGGCGGAAACCACCGTCATGGCCAAGGACGGCTCCACCATACTCATAGGCGGTCTTCGCAAGGAAGAGGAAACCGTGGTGACGAAGCGGGTGCCGTTCTTCAGCAGCATACCGATCCTGGGGTACCTGTTCAGATCCAAGTCGTCGGTCAAGCTCCGTTCCGAGGTGCTGGTAATGATAACCCCGCACATCGTGTCGGGTGACGTTCTGATGACGGCGGAAAAGGCGTCGGTGGCAGAGGGGCTGAAGCCCTATGTCGAATATGTGGCGGGCGAGGGAGCGTCTGATGTGGTGCCGCCTGCCGTCAATCGAGGAACAAATGATGTGGATATCAGAGAACGCAGCGAGAGATAATTTGTTTCTGTACCGTCGAGTCGGTACGGCGCTCGCCGCCCTTGCCGGCCTCGTGTTCGTGCTCGGCGCGTCATGCCTCGCCGGTGACGGAGTAGACATGCCGCGCGGCACTTCGGAGCAGGAATACCGCAGCATGATTCTCAAGCTCCAGAGGGATCGGGACAATATCTTTGCACAGGTCAAGAAGCTCACGGCTCGTCAACGGGATTTGATCGTTGCGGGAGATGACCTGAAACGGATTACCGAGGAGAGGGACGTGCTCAGTACGGCGGTGGATAGGTTGAGATTTCGGGTCAACCTGCAGATGGAGGAGATAGAGGTTGCGAAGAAGGAGATAGCCGAAGCCCTGGACTCGATAGAAGGTCTGGCCGAGCGGGAAGACGAGCTGAAGAAGAAGATGGAGGAAATCGAGAGTGAGTTCGGGAAGAGCTATGCCGCCAGGAAGATACAGAAGCTCAAGAAGGAAAAGGACGAGATTGCCAAAGCCAAGAGAACGGCGGAGAGCAACCTGAAGAAGGCGCAGAGTGCCCTCGCCACCTTCGAAAAGAAGTCCGGGAAAGAGAACAGGGCGCTGCATGGCAGGCTTCTCGAGCTCGAAAAGCAGATGGGAGAGAAGGACCAGAAGTACGAGAAAAACATGGCGGAGCTGCAGAAGGCGTACGCCGTCGCGAAAGAGCTGAAGGAGAGGCAGGAGAAGTACGTCAGGAATCTCCCTCAGCAGTTCGCAGAGCTTTCGCGAGACAAGCAGAGACTTGTGGAAGACACCGCCAATATGCACTATAATCTGGGCGTATTCTATTCCAGGAAGAAGGATTATCGAAGGGCGCTGGCCGAGTTCCAGGAGGCGATGAATCTGAAGCCGGATCACGCGCTGGCGACCTATAACGTGGCGCATATCTACGCGGCGCACTATAAGAATCAGGAAAAGGCCATAGAGTACTTCAAGAAGTATCTGAAAGATTCGCCCGACGCGGCGGACAGGAGCGAGGTGCTGAAATACCTCGCTACCTGGGAAGCCCTGGTGGGTGAAAAGGAGGTCCAGTAATGAAGCGAATGCTCTCAGTTTCCCTCTTTCTCGTAATCGCGCTCTGCCTTCACGGCTGCGGCGAGGGCAAGAAGCCATCCTCCTCCGGCAGTCCGCAGTCCAGCCAGGGCAATTCTGACGTTCCGGATAGGCTCCCGACGGATCCTCCTGCGAATCCGCGGGCGGATCCTCCTGCGGATCCCCCAGCAGATCCGGCCAGCGACGAACTGGGGAGGATACATCAGGAACTCAACAACACCGAATGGCAGGTGCGTCTCGTACCGCAATCTGGAAAAGGTAAGGAGAAGACCGATGTGCTGAGGTTGGTGCGCGGCAAGTTTACCTCTGACATGCTTGCTACCGCCGGATGTCCCTCGTCGAACTACACTCTACGAATCAAGAACAAGAGGGCAGAGGTGGAGACCATGCAGACAAGTGAGAAGCTCGGTACGATATTCTGGCGTATCCAGCTTCGTGACGGCAAGATGAGAGGTGTGGTGGTCATGAAGCTCAAACGGGGCAAGGACGAGGTCCTTTCACTGTTGAGCACGTCCTCCAAGAAGATCCAACCTCCCCCGCCCGGGACCGAGAAGGAGGCTGAAAAGGTCCCGGCGCCTTCCAAGAAGGCCGCCGTCACGCCCAAGAAGGCGGCTCCCACCGAGGAGCCGAAGACCGCCGTCACCCCCGAGAAGGCGGCTCCCACCGAGGAGCCGAAGACTGTTCCTGAGAAGACCCCGAGACCGCGGCGATAGCGGAGGCGGCACGCCCTTCCCTCCATTGACACCTTCCGCTCGTTCTTCTAGAGTCTATCCCGTGACGTGACGTTTCTGTCGTGCGGGGTGGGCCATGCGCATGAGAGCAGGTCTGATATTCCTGATGATCGTTCTGTCCGGGGTGGCCGTGTCGATCGCCGGGTCCGCTACCACCCGGGACGAGGGCGGGAAGGTGTCGGAATACCGCTCGCGTCCCATGTTCCGCGCCGCGGCCGTCACTCCGGACGCTGATGAGACACTCGGGAAGCTGTGGCAGGACTCTCCCGTTCTGGAGCTGAAGGCCTTTGTCGGGCCGCAGGATCCTGACCACCGGACCGTCGCACAGGTGGGATGGACCGAGCAGGGCATCTGCGTGGTCTTCTGGTGCTTCGTCCGAGGATCGGTCCGCGGCACCGGCACGATGGCACGGGATGAAGCTCCGTGGCAGTACGACGCGTTCGAGATCATGCTTGCTCCGGGGGCCGATGATCCCGCGAAATACTACCATATAGTAATCACCCCCGGGTGCGTTCTGCAGCCGGAGGGGGATGAGCCGCCGGCGGAGAATCAGCCCTACGACAGTTACGGGCACGATCCGGCGTGGGACGGGGAGGGGCTCTGTATCGTTACCTGCCCGCTTGAGGAGAAGAAGGGGTGGAAAGGGCTGGTGCTGGTACCGTTCCGGGACCTGAAGCTCGATCGGGATACCGCGCCGGAGAAGTGGCGGCTCAATCTCGCCCGGCTGGTGCCGCCCGTGTCCGACAGGGCGTCGCTGGATCTCGGCTGGAGCGTGCCCGAGGGAAGCGCCCCTCACGACGGGTCCTCCTTCGGATACTTCAGCATTCCCGAGGCGGCAAAGAAGGTCGAGACGGAGGAGTAGGATGAGGATGACGCGAGTTCGCGGCCTGCTGGTCGTCATGACAGCCCTGTGCGCCTGCGCGGGCGCCTCGGGAGAGGAGATATCCCTTCCGGCCGTGCGCGATGTGTGGATCTGCGGCGAGGGCACCATGCGGGACACCAGCATGTCCCGGACGCACACACTGAAGCTGGAGGGAGGCCGGGATGCCGCCCTGCTGGATTTCGACCGTATCAGACTTCAGGGGATGAGAATATCGAAGGCGGAGCTGTTCCTGCACCGGGCGGAGCCGGCGAAGGACAACACCCCGGGTGCCAGCGTTGTCGTCTCCACGGTCTCCGGGCAGTGGGTCGAGGGGCGGTTCTCGATACCGTACCGGAAGGATCCGGTGGGGAGGGGGGCTACCTTCAATCAGGCCGCGTTCGGCGTGACCCCGTGGACCGTCGAGAAGTCGACCGTGATGGATGCGGTGATGGGGAAGGGCAACACGCTCGTGTGTCGCGCCGCGCCGCAGCCTACGGTGGACGAGTGGTACAAGGTGAAGCTGGACCGGGAGGTAGTGCACGCGCTGGCCGCCGGCGCATCCTTCGGTATCTTCGTGACGGTCGAGACCGGGAGGAACGCTCCCGGATGGCTGATCCATTCCCGTGAGTCCGGCAAGTACGCCCCGTATCTTCGCGTGCAGGCGAAGGCGGAGAAACGGGGGCCGCCGGCGACGCCCTCCGACCTGAAGATCGAGCCGGCCGGCACCGAGCCGGGTCACCCGCGCGGGACGCTCAGTATCTCCTTCCGGGTTCCGGAGGGGACCTTTGCGTACGAGGTGTCCGTCGGGGAGAAGCAGTCTCCCCGCTGGCTGATACCGTTCGCGGCCAAGGCAGGTACCACGCAGCGCTTCACCGTCCCCGGCGTGGAAGGCGACAGGGGGGTGAAGGTGAACGTGTGGGCGGTCGCGGCCGACGGCCGGGAGTCGGACGCCGCCGAGGCCGGGCTCCCGGGGCCGCCGCCCCGCCCGAAGAACGCGATAGATTGACATCCTGCTTCTATTGCCTTTCCGCCGTGTATGTACTACTATCCTAGTGCAACGCGGACAGGGGGTTGGAGATTATGGAATCGGGTATCCGGCGGGGCATCATCCTCTCTCTCTGCGCGGCCGCCCTCGCCTTCACCTGCGGGTACGGGGGAGACGAGATCGCCGCGGCGGAGAAACGGAAGACCGTCTACGTCATCACCGTGTCGGAGATGATCGACCTCGGCCTGGCGCCGTTCGTGGAGCGGGCCGTCGAGGAGGCCAACGCACGCAGCGCGGAGATCATCATCATCGAGATAGACACCTACGGCGGCCTGATGGATTCGATGCTGGTGATTGCCGAGGCGATAGACCTGGCGAAATGTCCCACCGTGGCCTACTGCAAGCACAAGGCGCTGTCGGCCGGTGCGCTGATCGCCATCTCCTGCGACAAGATATATATCCGCTCCGGCAGCACGATCGGCGCGGCTACGCCTGTCCTCATGACCGGGCAGGGGATGGAGAAGGCAGCCGAGAAGATCGTGTCGGTGGGAAGGGCCTCGTTCAGGACCTGGGCGCAGAAGAAGAAGCATCCGGTAAATCTGGCCGAGGCGATGGTGGATGAGGATATCGAGGTCAGGGAGGTGGAGATCGACGGCAGGAAGCTCTACCTGACGCCCGCCGAAATCGAGGCCGAAGAGGGCAAACGGCAGGGGCTGGAGGCCAAGGTTAAGGTCATCAAGACGGTCTGCGAGAGGGGCAAGCTGCTCACGCTGACCTCACGGGAGGCGGTCGAGTACGGCTTTGCCGAGGCGGAGGCGACCACCCGGGAGGACGTCCTGGAGAAGCTGGGGCTGTCCGGCGCGAAAGTCGTGGAGCTGGAGGTCAACTGGTCCGAACAGCTCGTCAGGTTCCTTACCCATCCGGGGGTCGCCGGCATCCTGCTGGTAGTCGGTCTTATAGGGATCTTCGTCGAGCTCAAGGTGCCGGGATTCGGGGTGCCCGGCATACTCGCCATCGTCTGCTTCGCGCTGTTCTTCTGGAGCAGGCACCTGGTGCACCTGGCGAACTACCCGGAGATGATACTGTTTGCCATCGGACTGATCCTGATCGGCATAGAGCTGTTCGTCATTCCCGGCTTCGGAGTCGTCGGCATTCTCGGGCTGATGTGCGTATTGATGTCTCTTCTGTTCTCGTTTCTGCCTGGAATACGGATACCGGTGAATCCATGGGAGTGGAAGAGGGCGGAAGAGGGGGCGGTGACCATCGCGATCGCGCTGCTGTCGTTCATCGTGGTCGCGGTGATACTGGTCAAATTCCTTCCGAAGACCCCGTTCCTGAACAAGCTGATACTGGCGGCGTCGGAGAAGTCATCCGACGGCTTCCGCGTAGGAGCGGGGAAGGAGAAGGCGGCGAACCCGGGGGATACCGGCGTCGCCGTCTCGACGCTGAGGCCGGCGGGAAGGGCGAGAATAGGTGACAAAACGGTAGACGTGGTCGCTCAGGGCAACTTCATCGAGAAAGGTGAGAAGATCCAGGTGATCGAAGTCAGCGGCAATCGGGTGGTGGTGAAAAGGGCGTAGCATGGAACCGGGGATAGGGTTCATTATAGGGCTCTTCGTCGCGGGACTGCTGGCCATAACCGTGGAGATATTCATTCCCGGCGGGGTGGTCGGCACCATGGGAGGGCTGTCGGTGCTCGCCGCGGTGATCCTCGGTTTCATCCACAGCGGAACGCTCGGGACGACGCTGCTGGTGGCCGGGGTGATTTTCGTGCCGGTCTGTCTGTTCGGCGCGATGAGCCTTGCTCCCAAGTTGCCGTTCAGCAAGCAGTTATTCCTTCAGGAGTCCCTGGACGCGGAGAAGGGCTACGTCTCCCAGGAGGATGGATTGGATCAACTCGCAGGCAGGGAGGGTGTCGCCACGACTGACCTTCACCCCTCCGGAATCGCCGAGATAGACGGGAGAAGGACGGACGTCGTTGCGGACGGTGAGATGATAGAAAAGGGCACGAAGATCAGGGTCGTGCATGTCGAGGGAAACAGGGTGGTCGTCGAGGCCAAGAGTGTGTAGGAGGACGCAGGTATGCAGGATTCTGTAGTATTTCTGGCCGCAAGTGTTAATGGGTTTCTGATATTTCTGGCGGTAGTAGTTGCCATCATCGGCTTCGCCGTCGTCGCAAAATTCTTTGGAATATGGGTGAGGGCGTGGACTTCCGGAGCAAGGGTCACGTTCCGTGAGCTCATCGGCATGTGGCTTCGCCGGGTGAGCGCGACGGTAATCGTCGACGCGAAGATCATGGCCGTCAAGGCCGGTATCGACGTGATGACCGATCGGCTCGAGGCTCACTACCTCGCGCGGGGCAACGTGCCGCAGGTGATACGGGCGCTCATAGGGGCGAATAAGGCGAATATCGATCTTTCGTTCGAAAGGGCCTGCGCGATCGATCTGGCCGGCCGTGACGTGCTGGCCGCGGTGCAGATGAGCGTCAGCCCCAAAGTGATCGACTGTCCGGCGCCGGAGTCCGGCAAGACGACGATAGACGCGGTGTCGAAGGACGGCATCCAGGTGAAGGCCAAGGCGCGCGTGACGGTTCGTGCGAACATAGACCGGCTGGTCGGAGGCGCGACCGAGGAAACGATCATCGCCAGGGTCGGCGAGGGCATCGTGACCACCATCGGATCGTCGGCGACGCACAAGGACGTTCTGGAGAACCCGGATAACATATCCAAGAACGTGTTGGACAAGGGGCTCGACTCGGGTACCGCGTTCGAGATTCTCTCCATCGATATCGCGGACGTGGACATCGGCACCAACATCGGCGCGAAGCTGCAGGCGGATCAGGCCGAAGCGGACATGCGGGTTGCCCAGGCGAAGGCGGAGGAGCGGAGAGCGCTGGCTATCGCGACAGAGCAGGAGATGAAGGCCAAGACGCAGGAGAACCGGGCGAAGGTGGTCCTGGCCGAGGCCGAGGTGCCGCAGGCGATGGCACAGGCGTTCCGCGAGGGCAACCTTGGCATACTCGACTACTACCGCATGAAGAACATACAGGCCGACACCGGCATGCGGGATTCCATATCGAAGGGCGGGTCCGACGGCGGGAGCAAGTAAGTGGACGACCTGATAAACCTCATAATTCCCATCGTGATCGCCGTCGTCTGGATCGGCGGCGCCATCGTCAAGAAGATCGGACAGGCGGCGCAGAAGCAGGCGATGGCGGGCCGACCGGGCCCGGGGGGTGATGATGAGGAGAGGGAGTCGGCGTTCAGGACGGGCCAGGACGAGGTGAGGGCGTTTCTCGAGCAGATGGGCGCCGCGCCTCCTTCTCCCCCGCCGCCTCCGAAACCGGTGCCCATGCCCGCTCCGCAGCCGAAGCCGTCTGTCGCGCGGGCGGCCGCGGCCGCGGCCGGCGCGCTCAAGGCGGCCGCCGCCAGGCGGGCACGCCGGGCGAACCCGAAGGCTGCGCGCGCTGCCGCTGCGGCGAAGCCGAAGCGGGCCCTGAAGCGGAAGGACAGGCCGGAGGAGAGGGAGCGGCTGGAGGCCTATCGGACGAATAAATCCGGGATCGCCGCCGCCGGCTTCGGCGAAGGCCCGCTGGAGAGGCTGACGCGTCTTCCGCTCATGCAGCGGGCGGTCGTTCTGAAGGAGATACTCGGGCCGCCCACCGGTATGGGCCCCGATCCGCTGAAGAGGGAGGCCTGATCCCCCTTGGAGCGTTTCGCGGAGCTCGTCAGGATAGTCAGCCGGGTGAGGGCGGAATGCCCCTGGGATAGGGAGCAGACGCACCAGTCGCTACAGTCCAACCTCATCGAAGAGGCCTACGAGGTCGTCGATGCGATCGAGGACGGCTCCCCGGAGAAGTTCGCGGAGGAGCTCGGCGACCTGCTGATGCAGGTCCTGCTTCACGCCGAGATCGCCTCGGGCGACGATGGGTTCACCCTCGACGACGTTATCGGCTCCATCGCGGACAAGCTGGTCCGCAGGCATCCGCACGTCTTTGGCGATCTCGAGGTGAAGGACCAGGAAGCGGTGCTGGCCAACTGGGAGCGGATAAAGCGTTCCGAGAAAGAGGGCCGCTCCGCGATCGACGGCGTGCCGAAACACCTTCCCGCGCTCGCGTCCGCCAAGCGTCTCCAGGAGAAGGCCTCCCGGGTCGGGTTCGACTGGGAGAGTCCTGAGCCGGTTCTGGAGAAGGTAAAGGAGGAGGTGGACGAGCTCGCGACGGCCCCTCCGGAGAACATCGAAAGTGAACTGGGGGACGTGCTTTTCGCGCTGGTAAACCTGGGAAGATTCTTGAAGGTCGATCCGGAACAGGCGCTGAGAAAGGCCAACGCCAGGTTTTCGGCGCGTTTCCGCCGGGTCGAGGACAAGGCCCGGGAGGAGGGGCGCGAGGTGGAATCGTATACGCTCGAGGAGCTGGACCGGTTCTGGGAAGAGGCGAAACGGGAAGACGGATGAAATCCGAAAGCGTGATATCCGAGGTCTTCGATTCCGAATTCATGAAGAAGCTGGAGAGTCTCACCTTTATGGCGAGGAAGGTGTTTTCCAGCACCTCCCAGGGGGCGTCGCCCACGACGCGCGCCGGCCTCGGGGTGGAATTCTTCGACCAGAGGACGTACGCGGCCGGGGACGACTTCCGGTACGTGGATTGGAACGCGTTCGCCCGGCTGGACGAACTGTTCCTCAAGCTGTTTCATGAGGAGGGAGACATCTGCCTCTACCTGCTGATGGACGCGAGCGCGTCGATGGGGTTCGGCTCTCCTACCAAGCTGGTCTACGCGATGCGGGTGGCGGCGGCGCTGGCGTACATCGCGCTGGCGAACACGGACAGGGCGTCCGCCGTGATGCTGCGCGGAGAGAAGTGCGAAGGGCTGGACCTGGTGAAGGGGAAGAAACAGGTATTCAAGGTGTTCCGGTTCCTCGAGGAACAGCATCCGTGCGGGAAGACGTCCCTGCAGGAGGCGCTGCGGGCGTTTGGAGCTGAGTCCAGACATGCTGGGCAGGTGGTTCTCCTCACGGACCTGATGGACGAATCGGGCGCCGTCGAGGGACTGAAGTACTTGGACTACCGCGGCTTCGACGTACAGCTGATCCACGTCCTGTCGGTCGAGGAGATGGACCCCCCGCTCGAGCAGGGCTCCACCGTCGTGGATTCGGAGACCGGCGAGGTGGTCCCGGTCACCAGTCTGGCCGGCTACCCCGCTCGCCGCGACGAATTCCTCCGGTCCGCCGGCGAGAAGTGCGCGGAGGCGGGGATACCGTATCTCCTGGCGACTACCGACGATCCCTTCGAGGACCTCATCCTGCGCCGCCTCCGCCTCGTCCAACACGGCTGACGGCGCCTGCCTGATCCCCAACCTTACGAGGCCGGAGAGGAGGGTCTCGACGCCGCTCTGGAGTTTCTTCCCCATGTCCAGCACGACGAGGGAGTGGGCGGCTTCGATCTTCTTGTCCTCGTCCTCGAAGATGACGTACGGCGGGAGCAGCGACTCGACGTACGGGGAGAAGATGCGGTGATAGCCGCTGGTTGACTTCCCCGACAATTCGTCTATCCTGTGAGTCTGGCGTGTGAACGGTATTTTTCGAAGTGACCGGACTGGGAGCTCCCTTATGATACGGATTGGCGTGATCGGCGGGGGGATGATAGGCAGGGACCACATCGAAGGCCTCAATAGGGGGGGCGCCGAAATAACGGCGCTCGCCGAGCCCATCGACGAGAGACGGAAGGAAGTCCAGGAGGAGTACGGGATCCCGGACGGATACGCGGACGGCGAGGAGCTGGTGGAGAAGGGGAACGTGGAGGCCGTCTCGATCGGCACGCCGAACGCGCTGCACAAGCCGCAGACCATCGCCGCGCTGAAGAAGGGGCTGCACGTGCTGTGCGAGAAACCGATGGCGATGAACGCCGGAGAATCGGTCGAGATGATCGAGGCGGCGCACGCCTCCGGGAAACTGCTGATGATGGCGTTCAACCAGATGTTCAATCCGGGTATCTGGAAGATGATGGAGCTGAGGGAGCAGGGCGTCTTCGGCGAGGTGTACCACGGCAGGACGACACAGATCCGCCAGTCGGGTGACCCGTCCTCCCACGGCAGCTGGTTCACCGACGCGAAGATGGCGGGCGCCGGGATCACGTTCGATCTCGCTTCGCACTCGTTCTACCGTGCGTGGTACGCGATGGGCAAGCCGGTTCCGGTGTCCGTATCGGGCGCGGTGTATCAGAAGTTCGTGTCGGGAGACGTTGATGACTTCAGCGCCGCGCTCATCCGCTTCGAAGGGGGCAGGACGCTGCTCCTGGAGGCGAGCTGGGAGGCCGCCCGGATCGACCAGGGCAAGAGGACAATGATCATGGGCACCAAGGGCGGCGCGGACTACCGGGCGGAGCAGGAGGCGTTCACGCTCGTCCGTAAGGAGGCCGGCTCGGCCGTGGAGGAGGAGATCGATCTCGGCCCGGTCAATGCCGGAAGCAAGTACCAGCATTTCGTGGACTGTCTGGAGAAGAAGATCCCGTGCCTGTGCCCGGCGGCGGACGGGTACATCGTGCAGCTGGTGCTTGATTCGATCCTTCGCTCCTCGAAGGACAACAGGGAAATCGCGATAGAGCTCGACCCGGTGGTGCTGGAGAAGGGCGTATGGAAGCCGGAATAGCGATACTGAGCTTCGCCCATCCCCACGCGTACGGCTGGGCAAAGGCGCTGGCCGGATCGGAGGCGGCGCGCCTGGCTGCGGTATGGGACGACGACGCGGAGCGCGGCGGGAGAGCGGCGAAGGAACACGGCGCCGATTTCGTCGCGTCTCTTGATGAGATCCTCGCCCGCGGCGACGTGAACGCGGTGGGTATATGCGCGGAAACGAGCAGACACGAGGAGCTTACGGTGCGGGCGGCCGGGGCCGGCAAGCACGTGCTGTGCGAGAAGCCGATGGCGCTCAGTCTGGATGAGTGCGATCGTATGATCGAGGCCGTCGATAAGGCGGGCGTGACGTACATGCAGAGTTTCCCCAAGCGGCTCGACCCGGTGAATATGAGAATGAAGGAGCTTCTTGATGACGGCGCGGTCGGGAAGATCGGCATCGTCCGGGTCCGGCACGGACACGGCTTCGGCCTCACCGGCGGGCTGAGGAACCAGTGGTTTGTGAAGCCGGAATTCGCCGGCAGGGGAGCGTTCCTGGACGAAGGCGCGCACGGGGCCGACCTCCTTCGGTGGCTGCTCGGGGAGCCGGCGGAGGTGACCGCGCGGATAGGGTGTCTCGTCACCGACCTAGAGGTGGACGACAACGGCGCCGCGATATACACGTTCGAGAACGGTGTGATAGGCGAGCTCACCTCCAGCTGGACGTGGCAGGCCGCCACCAACTGCGTCGAGATATTCGGCGACGGCGGAACGGTCATCGCGCAGGGCACCGACAACGCATCGAAGGACATGACAGACGACGACTGCCTGAGGATCTACCGCGCGGACTCCGCCGAACGGGCGTGGGAGACGGTGGAGGTCCCCTGCGCGTTCAAATCGGACAACTTCCAGGGAGGTGTCATGGAGGCGTTCGTCGGATGCGTGGTGGAAGGGGCGGCCCCTCCCGCCACGGCGGAGGACGGACGGGAGGCACTCCATATGATCCTCGCCGCCTACCAGTCCAGCGACCGGGGCAGGTCGGTCAAGATACGGTAATGCTCGTTATCCTCGGTCCCACCGCAGCAGGCAAGACCGCGGTCGCGGTCGAAGCGGCCGGGCGGATGAACGGCGAGATCCTGTCGTGCGACTCGATGCAAATCTACCGCGGCATGGACATAGGCACCGCGAAGCCGTCTCCGGAGGAGCTGGCGCGGGCGCCGCATCACCTGATAGACACCGCGGATCCCGAAGAGAAGTACGATGTTGCGCGGTTCCTTCGCGACGCCGAGGACGCGCTGGAGAGAATCCGGTCGAACGGGAAGAAGGCGATGGTCGTCGGCGGGACGCCGATGTATCTCAAGGCGTTTCTGTTCGGGATATTCGACGGCCCGCCGGCGGACCCCGCGATACGGGAACGGCTCAGGGCCGAAGCGGACAAAGTCGGGACGGAGAAGCTGTGGGAGAGGATGAAGGGGATCGATCCGGAGGCGGGGCAGAGGATCCACCCCAACGATCTCCGTCGGATCGTGCGCGCGCTGGAGGTCTACGAGAAAGCAGGGGTCCCCATCACTGCCCTTCAGAAGGAATGGGAGGAGGAGAACCCCCGGCGCCAGGCGGCGCTTGTCGGCCTGTCACGCCCCCGTGACGTGCTCTACAGACGGATAGACGACCGGGTGGACGCGATGTTCGCCGCCGGTCTGGTGGAAGAAGTCGAGCGATTGAAGGGCCGGCTCGGTCCGACCGCGTCGAGGGCGCTGGGTTACCGCGAGGTGCTGGAACACCTCGACGGGAAGAAAACGCTTGAAGATACGGTCACGGCGGTCAAGAATAATACCCACAACTTCGTGCGCAAGCAGATGACGTGGTACCGTTCCCTGGAAGACGTCAATTGGATCGACATCGCGGACGGAGAACCGGTGGGTAAGACGGGAGAGAAAGTAATGGCGGTCGCGCGGCAGCGGGGTGAGGCATGACCTCGATCCTGGGGATAGATTTCGGGACCCGGAGGATGGGACTCGCCGTCAGTGACGCCCTGGGCATCACCGCGCAGGGTCTGGAGACGCTGGACAGGAATGAGGTCGAAGACGAGATCGCCTTCATCGCGGAGGTCGTGAGGGAGCGCAACGTCGGAGAGATCGTGGTAGGCAGACCGCTGAGGCTTGACGGGTCGGTCGGGGACGTGGCCGGGGAGTGCGAGGAGTTCGCGAAGCGTCTCGAGGAGCAGCTGGGCCTTCCCGTCCGTCTGTGGGACGAGCGGCTGAGCACCGCCCAGGCGGAAAGGGCGATGCTGGACGCGAACCTCTCCCGCGGGAAGCGGAAGAAGGCGCGCGACCGCGCCGCGGCACAGCTGATACTGCAGAGCTATATGGATGCGCGACATGGCTGAACGCAACCTGTTCGAAGGGAAGAAAGCGAAGGCGCCGAACATACCGCCGCGAAGGATGCCCCTTGCCGCGCGGATGTGCCCGCGAACCCCGGAGGAGTTCGTGGGCCAGGAACACTTCTTCGCGCAGGGAAAGCTGCTCCGTCGCATGCTGGAGTCCGACACGATCACGTCCGTCATATTCTACGGCTCGCCGGGGACCGGCAAGACCGGAATGGCCCGGGTAGTGGCCGGCATGACCAGGGCCCACTTCGTGAAGCTGAACGCCACGTCCGCCACCGTGAAGGACCTCCGGGGGGTCATCGAGGAGGCGTCGGCCAGGGAGAAGCTCGATGGCAGGAGGACGATTCTGTTTCTGGACGAGCTGCACCGGTTCAACCGGGCCCAGCAGGACGTGCTTCTTCCCGACGTCGAGTCGGGGCTCGTGATACTCATCGGCGCCACAACCCACAATCCGTACTTCGCGGTGAACTCGCCGCTCCTTTCCCGCTCGCAGATATTCGAGTTCAAGTCGCTGTCCGACGAGGAGCTGTCCGTCATCATGGACCGGGCGCTGGCCGACAGGGAGAGGGGCCTGGGAGAGGTCTCGATAGACATGAAGGACGACGCGCGGCGTCACCTGATAACCATGGCGGACGGGGACGCGCGGCGGCTGCTCTCCGCGCTCGAGGTGGGCGCGCTCACCGGCAGGAAGAAGGGAAAGAAGCTGGTCTTCGACCTGGCGCTCGCGGAGGACAGCATTCAGAAGAAGGCCATCGTGTACGATCGGGAGGACGCCCACTACGACGCCGCGTCGGCATTCATAAAGAGCATGCGCGGCTCCGATCCGGACGCGGCGCTGTACTGGATGGCGGTTATGCTGGAGGGCGGGGAGGATCCCCGGTTCGTCGCGCGCCGCGCGGTGATATGCGCGGCCGAGGACGTCGGGAACGCGGACCCCAGGGCGCTCATCCTGGCCCACGCCGCCCTCGGCGCGGCGGAGTTCGTCGGCATGCCGGAGGCGAGGATACCGCTCGCGCAGGCCGTCACGTATATCGCCACCGCACCCAAGAGCAACGCCGCCTATATGGGAATACACCGGGCGCAGGAGGACGTGAAGGAGGGAAGGACGCTGGAGGTGCCCGACCACCTGAAGGATGCGTCATACCCGGGCGCCAGGGATCTCGGCCGGGGCGAGGGCTACAGGTACGCGCACGATTACGACGGTCACTGGGTTGACCAGGTCTATAAGCCGAGCGGTGCGGTATACTACGAGCCGACCGAGGAAGGCTACGAGAAGACGATAAAGGAGAGGCTGGAGCGTTGGAGAAAAGGGAAATCCGCAGGAGAGTAAACCGGTTGATACTCGGGATGGACCCGGAGGAGAGGGGCCGACGCTCCGTCGAAATCCAGGAACGGGTCATCGAACTTCCGGAGTTCCGAAAAGCAGTCTGCGTTGCGGCGTACATGGCGCTTCCCTTCGAGGTCTCGACCATTCGGATAATCGGGGAGGTGATCGCGCGGGAGAAGACGCTCGCCCTGCCGCGGACCGACTGGGATGCGCACCGCATGAACATGGTTCGGGTCGAGGATACAGACAGAGACCTGGTGCCGGGGGGGAAGGGTATCATCGAGCCGGCCGGAGACGCGACGATGGCGCCGGATGAGATCGACTTCGTGGTCGTCCCCGGAAGAGCGTTCGACCGGTCCTACAACCGGGTGGGACAGGGGGGAGGCTTCTACGATGTCTTTCTGGAGGCGCTGCGGCCGGACTGCGTGACGTGCGCCGTCGCGTTTGATCTGCAGGTGTTCAACAGCGTGCCGGCGGAGAAGCATGACCGGAAGGTGTCGGTGCTTGTTACGGAGACGGAGGTCCTGCGCGCTACTTCTCTCCCATGACCCAGACGCCGTTCCAGTCCTTCGGCGGGTCCTTCATCAGCTCTTCGCACAGCGCGGCGTACCATCGGGCGGCCTGGTCCCGGTCCTTCGTATGGCTGAAGAGCCGGTGGGCCTCCTTGAAGTCCCCTTCGTAGTACTTCGCAAGACCTTCGCCGAACGCCTTGAGCATGTAGCGCCGCTTCGTGAACTCCAGCTTTGACATCGGCTCGAATACCTTGACCGGCTTGGTCTTTCCCTTGACGGCGACGGTGGAGATCTCCCGGGCCGCCACGTCCTTCTTGACCTGCTCGAAGGTAGTCTCGCTTATCAGCGTACGGGTGCCGAAGTGCTTGTTGAGGCCCTCCAGGCGTGACGCCAGGTTGGCCGCATCGCCGATCATCGTGTAGTCGAAACGGTCGCTCGATCCCACGTTGCCGACCATTACCGGACCGGTGTGAAGGCCGATTCGCATCTCGACGTCCGTGCCCGCCTTCTTGCGCAGCTCGAGCCGCATGTCCGACAGCTTCTGCTGACAGCGAAGCGCGGTTCTGACCGCGCGGGACGCGTGGTCCGGCTGGGGAAGGGGGGCGTTCCAGAACGCGATGATGGCGTCGCCTTCGTACTTGTCGATGGTTCCCCGCTCCTCCTTGATGATGTCCGACATCGCGGTCAGGTACTTGTTCAGCCACTCTGTAAGTTCTTCCGGCTGCATGTTTTCCGATATGCTGGTAAACCCGGCCAGCTCGGAGAAGAAGATGGAGAGTACCTTCTTCTCCCCGCCGAGCGTGAGGAGCTCGGGGTTCTTCATCAGCTCCTCGACCACCTCGTGATTCATGTATTGCATGAAGGCGCCCTGGATGAAGCGCTTCTTTCTCCCCTCAACCGCGTATTTCACGACCACGGTGCTGAGGAAGGCGCCGACCACTCCGATCTCGGGAAGGACGACCGGAAGCCATATGGAGTACTCGTATGCGGCGACGGAGAGAAGAAGCGGCACCGGGGTCAAGAAGATGATCACAAGCGCGGTCTTCCATGCCCGGTTGCTGGATCGGACAGCGATGCTGCAGAGAAGCGCGGCGAGAATCGAGTACCCGAGCGTTGCCTCGTACGGGATCTCCCTCACGAAGTCGTTCGCAAGCAGGTTGTCGAGCGCGGTGGCGTGTATCTCCACGCCGGGATACGATCCGCCCACCGGTGTCGGTTTCAAGTCCAGCAGGGCGAGTGCAGTGGTCCCGAAGAACACGTAGCAGTCCTTCAGTTCCGCCGGCTTGATCGTGGGCTCCTTCTTGTCTCTGATGAGGAGCTCCGATTCGATGATCCCGTCCGCGCTGTAGACCTTGTGGGTCTGGCTCGGTCCCCGGTACTTGAGTATCGCCCTTCCCTCCCGGTCCAGGGGGATCCTCTTGTCTCCGACGACCAGCTCGCCGGCGTCCGATATCGAGAGCTGTCTGGTCTTCTCCGGTGCCAGGTAGGCCGCGAGGGCGAGGGACGGGACGATCTCACCGTCGAATATCCTCACCAGATGGGTGCGCCGGAATATCGCGTCGTCATCCGGCTTGCCGTACACATCGCCGAGCATGCGGGCGTTCTTCGCGACCTCCGGGATGGGGAACTGCGCGTCGGATGACGGCAGCCGGTCGGCGGCGAGTATGTCCTCCCAGTCCCCCGGGGCATCCAGCGTCAGTCCCGGCTTCGGCACGTTCTCCGGCCATTCCGGAACGCCTCCATCCGTGCCGACGAACATCGTGCCGACGAAACAGTCGGATTTGGCGATGCCTTTTCCCAGTTCCTGGTCGTCCGCGACGCCGTGCGGGGAGGGATCGGGGAACAGCATGTCGAATACCACCACCTTGGCGCGCGCGCGGCGGCAGAACTTGAGGATGTGATAATAGATCTCCCTCGGCCACGGCGAAGGCCACTTCCTCTCGGGCGCCCGTCCCCACTTCAGGCTCTCCTCATCGAGGAAGATCAGTCGTATGTTGTCCGTGTGCGGACCGGGCCGGGCCATGTACTTGGCCTGCAGGTCCCACATGCTGCTCTCCAGTGTGTCCAGGGAGCCCTGGGACCAGAGCACCACCAGTCCCGCCCCGACGACAAGTCCTATCACCAAGGCTTGCAGGAACTTCATGACTGTCAGATCCCCTTCAGCGCGTTCTGGAACCTGATTCCGGCGGCGAAGGCAGCGGAAACGGTCGCGACAACGAGACACACACCCAGAGTCGACCCTGCCGGCCGGGTGTGCAAGCGGCCCCGTTTGGACGCAGATTTCACGATTGTCCTCCCCTGAAGCAGGAAACTTAGCAGAGAAACTGGCCTGCTGTCAAGTGTGGCACAACTTTTTTCCGCCTTGGGCCTTGACGTACGACGTTTAGGGCGTATAATACATTGCTCACATGTGAGTAGGGTGGGGGTTCCTCAATGAAAGAACTGCAGCAGCTTGCGGAACTAGTCAAGACATCAGACCCCCTGAGCGTACTTGCGGAGATCAAATACATACTCAGAGAAATCTCCCCGGAGGGCGATTTCAAGGCGGTGGACTCTGCCTTCGGGGACATGAGGCGTCTTCTCGATGGGGCGTATCCCGGCTACCAGAAGTGCAATACGCAGTACCACGATGTGAAGCACACCACGGATGTATGCCTGGCGTTTGTCCGGCTGATCCACGGCGCGTTTGTCGAGGGGCAGAAGTATACGGATCACGTGC